>DBFZTP010000047.1:0-5734 GCA_048520025.1 Candidatus Aphodousia sp. | reverse complement strand
CACATAATGATCTCAAAATATTCCTTTTTGATTTTCTTCATCAAAAAGTTTTTGAATCAAACATTCAACTTTCTTGTATCAATATCTATTTTTCTTAACAGAAATCATCTTAATCATAGGTCGTTACTTATAAAAGATATTCTCTGAATTACTCTCATCTCTGTACGAAAAACATTTTCAATAATTCTATAATTTCAAAATTGATTTCCTCTTCATTGGACAAAACATCATGGCAAATCCGATTCGTATTGCTATCACCGGGCCTTGCGGCAATATTGGTTACTCCTTACTTTTCCGCATTGCTTCGGGTCAGCTCTTTGGTAATGATCAACCTGTTGAGTTGCGATTACTCGCTCGCAACACCACTGAAAGTCAACAACGCCTCAAAGGCACGATGATGGAATTGGCAGACTGTGCCTTCCCGACGTTGGCTGAAATGTCCGCTCACACCGATGAAAAAGAATTGTTTGACGGTGCTCATTGCGTTTTTATGGTCGGTGCTGCTCCCCGTAAGGAAGGCATGGATCGAGCCGATCTTTTGCGCGCTAACGGTGAGATTTTCCGTCGCCAAGGTCGTGCTTTGGACGAACGTGCTGATCGCAATGTGCGCGTGTTGGTGGTGGGTAACCCCTGCAATACGAACACCTTGATTGCTCAACGCAATGCCCCGTCGCTTAAACCCGAATGCTTCTCTGCTTTGATGCGTTTGGACCAAAACCGCGCCATGGCTCGTGTTGCAGAAAAGCTTGAAGTGCCCGTCTCTTCCGTCGGTCAAGTCTTTGTCTGGGGTAATCACAGCAACACCATGTACCCCGATCTTCGTTTCTTGCGTGTTAACAACAAGCGCATTGAAAACGGTTGGGACGCAGCCTGGGAAGAAGAATTCGTAAAGAACGTGGCTACCCGTGGCTCTCAAATCATTAAGGCTCGTGGCGCTTCTTCTGCCGCTTCTGCTGCTTCTGCCGCCATCGATCACATGCGCGATTGGATCATGGGTAGCAACGGCCGTATGGTCACGATGGCAGTGCCCTCTGACGGCAGCTACGGCATTGCACGTGGCTTGATCTGTGGCTTCCCCTGCTTCTGCCCGGGCAATGCCGACTATAAGATCATCGGTGACTTGCCGCTCACACCTGAAGTGCGTCGTCGCATTTCGATCACGCAAAACGAATTGATCGACGAAGCTCGTGCTGTCGGCGATCTTATGCGATGAGCCCTGAGCAAAAATCGCTCTACATTGATCTATTAAACCGGACGCCTCATCAACTTTTTGAGGCGTCTTTGGTTGATGCACGCCCCATTTGCATTCTCGACACCAACATCCTTTTAGATTTATGGGTCTTTCACGACCCGCACGTTGAAGCCATTCAAAAAGCACTTGAAAGTCACGAAATTCGCTTGACCGGTCACGTTGAAACTTTCTGTGAGTTTGCCGATGTCATTTCACGCGCCATGTTTAAACTCACGCCCGAAGAACAAAACTCACTCTTAATGCGTTGGTTAAAGGTCGTTGAGGTGGTAAGAGAGCCTCTCTCCAATACGCGCTTTTGCAAAGACACCGATGACGATAAATTCTTTGAATTAGCCGTCATGTCCGGTGCCAGATTCTTGGTGAGTAAAGATAAGAAAGTGTTTAAGGCTCGAGGCAAGGCGAAAAAATTCGGTATTGAAGTCATGCGTCGAGATGACTTCTCTCAATGGCTATTAAACGCCCACAATTAAGCATTTTTCCCCTCTTGTTATTACAGTTCTTTCGTGTCAGACTAGACAGATAGACAGAAGGAACTTACACCATGGATACACTCTACAAAGGTCCTGCGCTAACAGCCGAAGTGTTAGAAAAACGCATTCGTGAATTCAATTGGGAACTCCATGCCGTTGCTCAATGGCGTGAACCCGATCCCAAAGCCCGATGGCACGTCTTGGTTAAAGACAATATCTGCGTCGATGGTCTTCGAGCCACCGCGGGTTCCATGGCATTTAAAGCCCTTAAAAACGATAAAGATGCCTTTTGTATTCAAAAAATGCGCTCCAAGGGTATTCATCCTTTTGGCAAAACCACGATGAGTGAGTTGGCGGGCTTTTTAAGCACGACCATGCCAATGGGCTATTCGGAGTTAGGTGGCCAAGGCATCAATCCCATTGATCCGGATTTAACCCCAGGCGGTTCGAGTTCCGGCTCAAGCATTGCCGTTGCTGCCGGTTTTTGTGATGCAGCGGTGAGCACCGAAACGCACGGCAGTATTGTGATTCCTGCGATGGCTTGTGGCGTCGTGGGGATGAAACCCACCGTTGGTCTTATTTCTCGCACGGGTGTCGTTCCCATTTCTCACTCCTTAGATACGCCGGGCGCAACCGCTCGTACGGTCAATGAGGCAGCTCGTCTCTTATCGCTCTTAGCCGGCCCCGACGTTGAAGATCTTTATACCGATCATTGCCCTGCCGACTTAGATTTAACAACGGATTTAGGTTTAAGAAAAACACCGATTCGTGTGGCCTTATTGGTGCCGCAAGAAGGGTTCGATCCGGAACAAAAGGCTGCGCTAGAAAATTTAATCGCTCGTTGCAAAACAGTGAATATTAAGATTGTTGAAGCGCCTTTAAAGACCGTTGAAACGCATTACAAACGCATTTCCTCTACGGAAATTCAGGGCGACACGGATAAATTCTTGGCGCAATGGGGTAACGGTCAAACACCCTCGAGCTTTAAAGAACTTGTCCAGTTCTACCGTATGCGCGATCAACACCACCCCTATGGCATCAATCGTTTAGAAGGTGCTTTAGAGTACGATCCAGACTTAACCAATAGCGACTACTTAAGTGCCTTAAAAGAAGGGACTGAAAATTGTCGCTTAGCCATTAAAGACACTCTCTACACTGCAACGGCCGATGCCATTATTGCCGTGGGCTTTGTGCCTTGGTGGGCTGTGGGACAAGCCCCTTACATTGCGCTACCCATCGGTCAGCGTCAAAACAAGGAAATGATCGGTATTACGGTCGGCGCTCGCCAATGGGAAGATCGAAAGGTTTTGGACATTGCCGCACGCATTGAAGCTGTATTGAATCGAGATTAATCATGGCAAAAACTTACAAGATTGCTGTGCTCGCTGGCGACGGGATTGGTCCCGAAGTCATGCAAGAAGCCGTTAAAGTTTTAAAAGCAACGGCTCGCCGTTTTGAGTTTAACGTTGAATTATCGTCTTACCTTGTGGGCGGTGTGGCAATTGATGCAACAGGCGTTGCCCTGCCCAATGAGACGGTAAAGGGTTGTGAAGCCTCGGATGCCATTCTCTTTGGTTCCGTCGGTGGCCCAAAGTGGCAAGACCTTCCTCAAAGCGAACGCCCCGAAGTCGGTGCTCTGTTGCCTCTGAGAAAACACTTCAATCTTTTCTCTAACATCCGACCGGCCAAAGTTTTTAAGGGGTTGGAAGCCATCAGTCCGATTCGTCACGACATCATCTCTAAAGGCTACGATTGTGTCGTGGTTCGAGAGCTTACGGGCGGGTTGTATTTTGCTCAACCCAAAGGGCAAAGCGGGTCAGGTGCTGATGAATGCGCCTTTGATACCGAACGCTACACTCGTGGTGAAATTGAACGCATCGCGCACGTTGCGTTTAAACTCGCACAAAAACGACGCCACAAAGTAACCAACGTCGATAAGTCCAACGTCTTAGCGTCGTCCGTGCTATGGCGAAAAGTCGTTTGCGAGGTGAGCAAACAATACCCGGATGTTGAACTTGACCACTGCTACATCGATAATGCAACGATGCAACTCATCAAAAATCCTTCTCAGTTTGATGTATTGCTCTGCAGCAACATTTTCGGTGATATTTTGTCGGATGAATGCGCAGCCATTGCGGGTTCTATGGGACTCTTACCATCGGCCTCGCTTTCAACGGGAACGTTCGGCCTTTATGAACCGGCGGGGGGCTCTGCCCCGGACATTGCCGGTTTAGGTATTGCCAATCCCATTGCACAGATTCTTTCTGCTGCCATGATGCTTCGCTACTCGTTTGGTGAAGAGGCAGCGGCCGACTTAATTGAAAAGGCCATCATTGAAACGATTAAAAGCGGGACGATCACGGGCGACCTTATGGTCTCAAAAGATCGAACGCCCGCAACCACGGTCGAAATGGGTGACAAAATCGTTGAGTTGATTGAGAAACTTTAGGTTAACAAATGGGCGTCTTGATATTTCATCTTGACGCCTTTTTTGTCTTTTAAATTTTGCTAACCGCGACAATCAATTGGACAGCCACACAGATAACCATTACACCTAAGGCAAACATAATTGCCCATTGCATGAGTTTTTTCACGCTACACTCCTTCGTTAGGGATCTCTAGAGTATCGGATTTTTTCTCGCCTGGCAACTCCTCCACCCCCTTTAATTGACGTTCCATTACATTTGTACGAGTACGAACTTTAGCAAGTGTGTTTTTCATCGTATCGACATTGTTATCCATTCTGTCAATCACTTCGACGAACTTATTAAATTCGGTTTTAACGTTTCCAAGGATCTTCCAAACTTCAGCGCTTCGCTCTTGAATTGCCAACGTCTTAAAGCCCATTTGTAAGCTATTGAGCAAAGCACTTAAAACCGTTGGACCCGCAACCGTGATGCGGTAGCGTTGTTGGATTTCTTCAATGGTGCCAACGCGTCTCAAACATTCGGCATAAAGCGATTCACTCGGCAAGAACAAAATGGCAAATTCCGTCGTATAGGGAACTCTCACATACTTTTCGTGAATCTTCTTGGCTTCGTTCTTTAAACGCGTATCCAATGCCTTGGAATACTTTTCGATGTCTTCAGCGACGCCTTCTTCACGTGCCTGTTCAATTCGCAAATAGTCTTCCACCGGAAACTTAGAGTCAATCGGCAGCAAAACGGGTTCGTCGCTGCTTTGCCCCGGCAAACGAATGGCAAATTCGACACGCTCAGAACTGCCTGGAATCGTGGCCACGTTTTCTTCGTAACGATTCGGTATGATCTCATCCAAAATGGCTTTCAGTTGTACTTCTCCAAACGTACCGCGAGTTTTCACGTTTGTGAGCACGCGTTTAAGTTCCCCGACTTGACCGGCCAGCGCACGCATTTCGCCCAAGCCACTCTCAACTTGCTTTAATTGGTTACTCACCTGCATAAAGCTTTCCGATAAGCGCGTTTCCAATGTTGATTGAAGCTTTTCTTCAACGGTTGTGCGCATTTGTTCAAGCTTTTTATCATTATTGGCTTGAAGCGATTGCAACTGGTTATTCAACGTTGAACGAATATCAGAGAGTTCTTTGGCAATGTTTTGCGTCATTAAACTCAACTGTTGATTTGCCTCTTGGCGGTTTTGCGTTTGAAGCGTTGTGCTTTGTTGACTTATGTTTTGAATAAGTTTGGCAAAGCCTAAAAACTGCTGTTGCTGATCTTGACTCAAATGGCTGAGCTTGGCGTCCAACTCCATTCGAAGTTGAGAGCCTTGATTGCCGAGCGCATTTTGAATCTTTAATTGATTGTCGTTAGATAAGTCCAAAAGCACACGATTTAAATCTTCGACAGAAGCGTCCTTTTTCGACTTCGTCAGCAAAAGCAGAACACAAATCAAAAGCGCAAGACTTGTTCCTAAAAAGATTAATCCCCAAGAATCAATCGGAGTCTCTAATAATTTATGAATATAGGCAAGCATAGATACACCTTAACAAAACAGTGTAAAGTATATCAATATTTGATCTATTGGTGAGTAATGT
>DBFZTP010000046.1:0-20373 GCA_048520025.1 Candidatus Aphodousia sp. | reverse complement strand
AGATTAAAAACCAAACGCGTACAACCAAAATGTTGAGCAAGTTTGTTTTGCTCAACAGCGTTAGGATAGAGTCGATATCGATAGGCTTTTAAGGTCATGAATTGATTCTATCAAATCGCATTATTCAAATTCAATACTTCTAAATGATTTTTTTAATATCTAACAAATCCTTCGGATTTGCGCCTTTTATCCATCGATTGAAATCGATGGTTTTACGGCTGTTTCTATAAAACGCTTGATTGTCGGTCAATGACAGGTGACGACTTGCGTTTCCAACAAAATCTGACAACTAATACCAACCGTAGTTTTCGTCCTCTTTTTCTTTTTGCGGTCGCTCGAGAAGTTCTTTTGTTGCATCGGAAAAATCCAGCGTGAGCCCCATGTAGCTTAACAAGGTTGAGATGGTCGAAAATTTCGCATCGCCCCCTTTCTCAATCTTAATGATCGTTTTCCTACTGATACCTGTGCTCTCTTCCATTTCCGTCAAGGTGTACCCCAACTGCTTGCGACGTAGGCGTAAGGTTGCACCGAGCGCTTCAGGTTTAAGAGCGTAGGCATGGAAAAAAGGCTTTTGCATTGTTGTTTTCTCAAGTGTACTAAAGTTCACTTTTTGGAAGAAAAATGGATATTATGTAGTTTACTACACGAAAACGGCAAGAGCTTTTGACCCTTGCCGTTTTGCCTAAAGCACGGAATGCTTTTGGGAATTAGAACGCAGCGATGTGACCGTCAGTGCGTTTTTCGGTACCGGCGCACAAGACACCGTTGTCATCACGCAAAATCACTTGACCGCGCCCCATGTGATAGGGGTCGGGTTGAACCACAATGTCGTGGCCCATGCGTTGAAGTTTGCGAATGATGTGGTTAGGCGTATCTTGTTCGACTTCCACCTTCTTGCCACCGATCCATTGCCAACGCGGCGCATCCAACGCTTGTTGGGGATTCAAACCGAAGTCAATCATGTTCATGATGACTTGCAAGTGAGCTTGCGGTTGCATCCAGCCACCCATGATGCCCAAAGCGGAGATGGGCTTATCACCTTGGCTGATGAAGGCCGGAATAATCGTGTGGTACGGACGCTTGCCACCTTCGTAGGCGTTCGGGTGGGTCGGATCAAAGCGGAAGTTTTGAGCGCGGTCGTTCAAAGAAATGCCCGTGCCCGGAATCACGATACCGGAACCAAAGCCACGGAAGTTACTTTGAATCATGCTCACCATGTTGCCCTCGGCGTCAGCCGTGGCAAAGTAGACGGTGGAGCTGTAGCGCGGATCGCCCACTTCAGGCATCAAAGCGCTATCCATCTTGATGAGCTTACGACGATCGTCAGCATAGCGCTCAGACAAGAGTTGTTCGTTCGTGACCAACATACGAGAGGGTTCTGCCACGTATTCCATCGTATCGACGAAGGCCAACTTCATGGCTTCGATTTGCTTGTGCATCGTATCGACCGTGTCGCGTTCACCGAATTCAAAGCCCTTTAAGATGTTCAAAGCCATCAAAACGGTGATGCCGTGGCTGTTGGGCGGAATTTCCCAAACGTCGTAGCCACGATAGTTGGTCTTCAACGGCTCAACCCATTCCGGTTGGTACTTGGCCAAGTCTTCTGCACACAAGAAACCGTTATGCTTTTTCATGAACGCATCCATCTTTTGGGCAAGTTCACCACGGTAGAAGGATTCACCCTTGGTGCGGCAAAGTTCACGCAAGGTCTCAGCCATGTCTTGGCTCTTAAAGACTTCGCCCGGTTTCATCCACGTGCCATTGGGGCAGAACGTATCAAAGAAACCCTGGAATTCCGGACGATCTTTGTACTTGCTGTAGTTCTTAAAAGCTTCTTCCCACAAGCGGCTGATGTTAGGAGAAACAGGGTAGCCATTTTCTGCGTAATCAATAGCGGGGGCCATCACCTTTTCAAGGGGCAATTGACCGAAGCGTTCATGCATGGCCATCCAACCGCCGACAGCGCCCGGCACGTTAATCGGTTCCACACCGTACGGGGGAATGGAATCAAAGCCACGTTTTTTGAGTTCATCAATGGAGGCAGCCATCGGCAAGGGGCCGGAGCCATTAATGGCGTAGAGTTTGCCCTTAAACCAAATCAAAGCAAAGCAGTCAGCCCCCAAACCGTTACCCGTGGGTTCAACAACGGGTTGTGCGCAGGCGACGGCAACAGCTGCGTCAATGGCGTTACCGCCTGCAAGCAACACTTTTAAACCCGCTGCGGCGCCTGATGGGTTACCCACGCAGCTCATGCCGTTTTTGGCGTAAACCACATTGCGCTTAGAGGCGTAGGGGTAGTCTTGAGCATCAAACTTAAACATGTTAAATCCTCACTTTCTTTTTCAAATACGAGCATTAAATAACAATAAACTTTTCGAAGAAACCGGCGATGATGACAGAGAACGAGGTCACCGTTGCAAAGCCCGCAACTAAGTACTTCGACATCAAAGCGTCAAGCACGACTTGCTTTTCTTCTTCGTTTTCGCTGGCAGCTTGCGCCACTTCATTGGCAATCAAGTACGTGGCCGGGAACCCCAAGAGTTGACCGGCAGCCACACCCAAGGCGACGTTCTTCGAGCCTTGAATCTTCCACAAGGGGAGAATGCCAAAAGCGATGTAAAGAGCTGCAAACACCACGACGAAAACGGCGGCCGTGCTGTAACTCAAGACAATTAAGTCAGCAAGTTGAATCTTGGCCAAACTCGGAATAATCGTGGCAAACACAGCCACGTTGAAAATGCCCGAGGACTTGGCTTGCATCAAGATGTTTTTCGGCACCAAACCGGTGGAACTCACGCAAGCGCCTAACACCAAGGCCCAAATCGTGTGGCTCAACCCCGTCCACTTACCGATGCAGAAAGCTACCCATGCAAAGAAAGCGGTGATAGCCAAGCAGACAAAAGCACCGTAGTACTTCTTGTGCGTTTCAAAGAACGTGGGCTTGGCGTCTTTGCCGTCAGCCGTTTTCTTTTGTGCATTGGGGTTCACGCCCGTTTCACGGTAAATTTCCAAAATGCGCTTGGCTTCCTTCATACCGAAGAAAGAGGCAAAGGGCGTTCCGAAGAACTTTTGCACAGCGTACAAAATCGTACCCAAAGCAGCAGCGATCGTAAGACCGTTTTCCATGGCAGCCGACGTCATGATTTGCGTAGCGACAATACCGCCATTGATAATCGGCACACTGACGATCACTTCGTTGTAGCCGATGATCGGCACCAAGACGAACATGGCAGCGGCCACAACCAACATGGAAAGAACGGCGGTGGTGACGGTGCGCCATTCTTGGGCGAGTTCCTTCAAATTAATGGAGGTGCCCATACTAAAGACAATGAAACCCACGGCCCACTTGCCCATTTGGGAAAGACCGGCTTGGTTAATAATGTCAGGCGGAATAAGACCGCTCATGAAGCTTACTAAGAAAAGCAATAAGCTCACGAAAACGGCAGAGAGTTTGGCCTTGGTGGCAACACCCAAAAAGTCGCCGATACCAAAGAACAACAAACAGATAAAGAGATACCAGAGCATACTGTCAAAGTACATATTTGAAACTCCTTTCTTGCTCAAAAACTCTTATGCGTGGACAACGTTGTCCACAAATAGTTCTCTTCAATCGTACCGTTAATAATTAGGGTTTATCTATAAGGACTTTAGGCAATTCTAAGGTGTTTGAATTACGGGTTAACGGCAAGAAAAAGCCCGAGAAAGAAATCTTCTCGGGCCGATGGTTTAAATCGCGTCTAGTTTTCCGCGGGCGTTACCAGTGCTTCGGGAGCTACAGGCTTTGCCGCCTTAGTCACGCGTGGCGCTTTGTTTGCCACTGTCGTGCGAGGTTTACGAGCGCGCGGTGCTCTGGGCTTAGTCGTTGCTGGCTTTTTAGCCGCGGGCATAGTCTTTGGCTCTGTGGGTTTCGCTTCTGTCGCAACAGGCGTTGCAACTACCGGTTCTTTCACTTCAGCTGCAGCCTTGGGTGCGGCTTTAGTGGCAGCCTTCGGGGTTGCTTTGGGTGTTGATTTGGGCGCTGCCTTCGTCGTTGCCTTAGGTGCAGCCTTGGCAGCAGTCTTAGACGCCGGTTTCTTACGGGGTTGGCGCTTAGGTTTAGCAGTTGCTGTGGCTTTTTCAGTCGTAGCTTCTTCCGCCTTCACGGCCGGTTGAATGGGAGCGGTCTCGGCGACCTTCACTTGCGTTTGAGCTTCGGTCTTGGCTACCTGATTAGCTGCTTGTGGGCGACGGGTAGGACGCTTACGAGGAGCGGTTTTTTTCGGTACTTGGTTGCGATAGGCCTTCTTTTGTTCTTCCGTGCGGTTATCCGTTAAAAGAAAGACTTGCGGCTCAACGGTTTCGGTGGATCGGGCCAAAAAGACAATGACTGCTGCGGCAACAGCGACCACTAAAATCCAGAAAGAATTGGCACTGTGGCTAATGCCCCAGCCCAAGCAAAAGAAGATTAAACCGCCCCAAATGACCCATTGCCAGGGAACGGCTCGGCGAGCGTTGGGGGTCTTTTTTTGTTCCGCCCAAGCTTCGAGTCCGAAGACGTCTTGGAAAAGGTCAGAGAGTGCCGTGCCATTGCGCACGGGTTGTGTTTGTTTTTGATTCTTTGGCATCGTGAGGTTCCTCAAAATGGCGTTCTTCTTTGACTATATCACAGACTGGTTGATCGGCTTTGGAAAATTCGTTTTAACGACTCAGTTTTATTGTTTTAAGGAAAAATGTCTGCGATTTTGAGACCACTCGAATTCTTTAAAAAATGAAAAATCGTGCATTAGAGGGCATTTTGTGAGAAAAAATCTCACAAAACGGCGGATAAACATCAAAATAGAAGGTTTCAACCCTCCGTTTCAAGAATCACATAATGACCATGTCAAAAAAAGACTGAGAGAAAATCCAAAGATTTGAGTATTTTTGTATCATACGAGAAAAATTAAGAGCTCTGAGTGACGAGCTCTTTTGTCATTATTGAAAACGGATATGCAATACGCCTTTATTCTTTTACACGCTTCCATTCTTTTAGCCGGTTTTACCGGTGTTTTGGGGCGACTCATTACCGTTAACGAAGCGCTTCTTGTTTGGTATCGCGTGATGATGGCAAGCGGCTTTTTCCTTTTATATTTGGTTTTCACCAAAGGCAAGATTCGTCTGCCCTTAAAAGACATTTTGAGAATCAGTTGGGTGGGGTTGTTGTTGGCCATTCACTGGCTGCTTTTTTACGCATCCATCAAATATTCCAACGTCTCGATCGGCGTGGTGTGTTTTGCTTCTTTAGGCTTTTTCACCGCGATCATCGACCCCATCTGGAGTCACCGTAAGTTCTCGTTGAGAGAAATTGCTTTTAGTCTCTTGACGATTTTAGGGATCGCTTTAATTTTCCACTTTGATACGCGCTATCAGGTGGGGATTATTTTGGGGGTGTTATCAGCGATTGGTGCTGCGTTCTTGACGATTGAAAACCGTCGAGTGGGGTCGGACTACCCGTTAATGACCTTTTTGTTCTACGAGATTTTGGCAAGTTTCGTGATCATGAGCGCCATTTTGCCGATCTATCTTCATTTCTTCCCGGTTGAGACGATTGTGCCTTCGAACCTCGATCTTTTCTACCTCTTTATGTTGGCCTCGTTCTGCACGGTGGGGATGTTTTCCTTGCAAGTGGAGGCTCTAAAGCGCTTGTCGGCTTTCACCGTTAATTTGAGCTACAACTTGGAACCCGTCTATAGTATTTTGCTTGCCATGGTGATTTTCCATGAAGCCAAGGATTTGAATTTCTCGTTTTATATCGGTTTAGCTTTAATTTGTGCTTCCGTTGTTTTGCAAAGCTTTGTTCATTGGAAAACGCACAAAAAATTGAGTGCCATGAAGACAGCCAAGGAAACGTTAGGCTAAAATCAAAGAATATGGTCAAAAACGACACAGGAGGCAAAACATGGCCAAAGTGAGAGTTCGCGCAAAACGTCATATGCAGCCGAGTATCGGTTGGTCTATCGGCGCACGAGACATTGTGCTCAATTGCAGCGTTGAGGACTTCATCAGTTGGATGCGTGGGGATCACTTAAAACCCCTGACAGACCCTCGTAAAGAAGCGCGTCATCGTCGCAAGATCGCAGAGTAATTAAATCAGGTAAGAAAACGCATTCCCTTTCGGTTTGCGTTTTTTTTTTTGCACACAGCAAAAAGGCTTGAGTTTTAACGCCCAAGCCTTTTTTGTCACATTAAGTGAAGGGTTTTATTAACCGCGTTGGCGCTTTTTCAAGATACCGCCGGCAACACCGTTGACGCCCGACATGGCAGCAGCCATCAAGAACGTCAATTGCGGGCCTTGGTAGCCGTCAACGTGTTCGTAACCTTCTTCAAGGGTATGCATCTTCCAGTTACGGCCGCCACCACCCATGGCCAAAGCAGGGATACCCATGCTCAAAGCAACGTTGTGGTCACCGGACGTAGAAGCGTACATGTGAAGCGGCAAATCCAAGGCCAAGAGACCGGCACGGATCGTTTGGCAAACCGGACTTTCATAGGGTTGTTGGCCGGCAGGACGGTCACCGATCTTCTCAAGCGTCACCTTAACTTGGTTAGCTTCGTCCGTAATGCCCCAACGAGCGTTTTCGTCAGCAGCTGCCTTTTCAAAGCAAGGAACGACCTTGTCACGCAAAGCCAAGAGGCTATGGTGTTCGGTACTGCGCATGTCGATGTCCATGGAAGCGTGAGCGGCGATGGAGTTCACCGTTGTACCGCCGCGGATGACGCCCACCGTGTACGTGGTCTTTGGATCCTTCGGCACTTCGAGGTTGGCTAACGTTTCGCTCGTACGCATCAAAGCGTGAATAGCGGACGGTTGACCAAAGCCCAAGTAGCTGTGGCCGCCCGGGCCGTCAAAGTGCACGCGATAGCGCAAACTGCCCGTCGCGCCCACGATAGCGCAACGCGGGTCAGCCCAGTCGATGGAAATGAAAGCATCGATGTCAACGTTGGGGTCTTTAAAGAGGTGCTTCACACCGCGAAGATCGCCTTCGCCTTCTTCACCGACGTTAGCCACGAAGATGATGTCGCCCGTGGTTTCAATCTTTAATTCTTGGAACATACGGATGACTTGCAAGAGTGCAGCCAAACCGCGGGAGTCGTCACCGATGGAAGGAGCGTAGTAGCAATTGCCTTCACGACGAACCTTGAAGTTGTCTTCCATCGTGAAAACGGTGTCCAAGTGAGCAGCGATGACTAATTTCGTACGGGGTTCAGGACCGACACCGGGACGAACACCGATCACGTTACCGACTTCGTCAATATGCACGCCTTCAAGACCCAAAGCGGTAAAACGCTTTTCAAAGTCAGCGGCACGCAATTGTTCGTTAAAGGGAGCGGACGGGATTTCCGTGATGGCGATTTGTTCTTCCAAGCACATTTGGTCTTGGTCAACGGCCAACTTCAAGGCCTTTTGAATCAATTCGGAGGCCATCAACGTGTCCATCACGTTCTTGGTTTCCGGCAAAATGGGCGGTAAGCCCGGTTCTAAGTTTTGCTTTTCGGTCATGTCAGACTCCTATCAATTAAGCTAGCAATCAAAGAATCATAAAGATGTAAAATTTTAGTCATATTCCAACCTTTTAATATAGCGGAATTCACTCATAACGTGATTGGACTTGGTAAAGTCGCCGCCATTTTTTGTTTGAGGTCACTGCATGCTTAACTTTAACTATTCCAACCCCACACGCATTCTTTTCGGTCAAGGTGAACACACGCGTTTAGGCACTCATTTGAAAGCTCAAGGGATTTCTAAAGTTTTGATCGTTTACGGTGGCGGCAGTGCTGTGCGCAATGGCACGATTGCTGCGGTGCAATCTTCTCTTGAAGCTGAAGGGATTGAATACTTCACTTTAGGCGGTGTGCGTCCTAATCCGACGTTGGAGTTTGCCAAAAAAGTCAAAGACATTGCGGTGAGCTCCGGCCTTGAGTGCCTCGTGGCCGTGGGCGGCGGTTCGGTAATCGATACCTGTAAGGTGGCTGCGGCTTGGGCCAAGTACGAGGGTGATGCTTGGGACTTTTTCACGAAAGGCGTTGCCATCACGGACGCTTTACCCATTGCGACCGTTTTGACGATTCCGGCGGCCGGTAGCGAACAGTCCATCCGCATGGTCATTAATCACGAAGGGTTAAAACTGGGAACGGCGAGCGAAAAAATCCGCCCGATGATCTCTGTTGTCAATCCGGAGCTTTTCTTTACGTTGCCTAAAGAGCAAATCGCTGCGGGTGTTGTGGACATGATCAGTCACATCTTTGAGCGCTACTTCACCAATACCGAAAACACGGACTATGTGTCTTCTCAAGCCGAAGCCGCTATTCGCACGGCCATGACGTTTGGCCCCAAATTATTAGAAAACCCCAAGGACTATGAATCTTGGTGCCAAGTGGCGATGGTGGGCAGTTGGGCGCATAACGGCTACTTTGGTTTGGGCCAAGTCGAAGATTGGGCGTGCCATGCGATGGAGCATGAATTATCCGCCTTTGACCCCAAGATCACGCATGGCGCAGGGTTGGCTGTTTTGACGCCTGCTTGGTTGCGCTATGTGGCAAGCGTCAATCCCGCTCGTATGCAACGATTTGCCCGTGAGATTATGGGCAAAGACACGGTTGAAGCGGGGATTGAAGCGTTGTGTGACTTCTATCGTGTGATGCAAATGCCCTCGAAACTCTCGGACTTCGGTTTGGATGAGGCGGCGCTAGAAGTGTGCGCCAAGAGCGCTTGTGCTCGCACGGGTACCATTGGTCAATTTAAGAAATTGACAAGCGATGATGTCTTAGCGATTTATAAGTCGGTCTTTTAGGGAGACTTTGTGTTAAAGCGATGGAACATTGATCATACGTTCGTGATTTCAGATACGCACTTTTTCCATAAGAATATTCTGAAATACGACCGTATTGGTCAGGCCTATTTCACGGACTCGGAGCAACGTTTTGAATTGATGAAGACGTGGTGGAACGAGACGGTTGGGGCAACGGACTCTGTGATCCTCTTGGGAGACACGTGCTTTAAGAAGACGGAGTTTCCTCGGTTAAAGGAATTGCACGGTATCAAGTATTTGGTTCGTGGCAACCACGATGAGTTTTCCGAGTGGCGTTTTATTGAAACGGCAGGGTTTAAACAAATTATGCCGCGAGTAGTGGTGGCGGGGCTTTTGTTCACCCACTACCCCGTGCATCCGATTGAGATTGGTCGCTATCGGGGAAATGTCCATGGGCATTTACACTCGATTGTGATTGACGATCCTCACTATCTGAACGTTTGTGCGGAAAATATCAATTACCGGCCTAAAAAGCTAAGAGAGATTTTGGATCATTTCGGGTTGACGGAAATGTATTTGGATCCGACGTTTGTTGAGACTGAATAGGTTAGAGATCACTTTTTTAGGGGCACTTCGAAAGAGGTGCCTTTTTGTTTGGTTGCGTAAAGATGACAGACAAAAGAAATCTTGGTCGAAATGCTAAGAAAAATAGCCAGTTAGGTTGGAATTGTTTCAAAAAAATCTTGATAATGTTTTTTATCACTATCTGTCTTTTGAAAGTAAAGAAAATGACACGTCTCTCTCATATTCCCTTTACTAAGAGCTTTTTAGCGATTAGCTTGTCTGCGGTTTTTTCTGGTGCGGTTTATGCTGGTGTTGAGCAAATTCCGACCAATGAAGATTTTATTGTGACGGTTAATGGAATTGAGCAAGAAGAAAACTACTCAATCGATACTAATCCATCGGGTTCTTCAGCCCATTGGTGGGGACCTTTGGAATCTACGCAAAGTAATTCTGTTCAAATAACTGTAAAGCCCTCAGAAGATAGCGGTATCCCAAAAGTTGCACAGGATACTTATGGTGGTTGGAGTTCCACTGGAGTGGTTGAAAATAATAAAGTAACCATTGAAGGTCCGGAAAGCAAAAAATTACTTTTGATGGGTTCTACTTATGGCGGTTACTCAAATCAGGTTGAAGAAGCCAAAGTCAACAATAATCAGGTTTCTATTAATAGTGTAACTTTGGATGAAGAGATGTTTCTTTTTGGTGGTACCAGTTCGTACCTGTTAGATTATGATAAGCCAGCATTCGAACAATACGGCTTGAGTTCATCGGTAACAAATAACAGCATCGTGATCTCTGACTCTAGTTTTGGAAGTGGAAGCCGAATTGCTGGCGGATCCATAATAAATTATGGTGGAGACATCGCTTATGCTGACGGTAACTCGGTTGTTATGACCAATGTACAAGGATCGAATAAAGTATTTTCGTCAATCTCAATTTACGGCGGAAACGTTGCTCGTGCCTTGAAAGCATATGCTTCAAACAACCGCGTTGAGTTGACTAATGTTTTCAATGAGTCAAGCATTAGGCGAATGGATTCGGTAATTGGTGGTAGAGCTAGTGGTTGGGAGACGCATGTCAATAACAATGTCTTGAATCTTACGAATAGTTCATTTGCTAGTGTCTGTGCAGCAAATGCTAATAGTAATACGAGCGCAGTTGATCTCATTTCAGGTGCTGCAGAAGCATATGGTAATAAACTGTTTTGGAAAAATACTCAGGATACGATATTGGTTCCTTTAGTCAGTTTGACAGTGGCTGAGGCAAAATCGGATACAAAAGCAACAGTGTCGTCTAATTATGCTGAACTGTCTGGGATTAAAACTGTCGATATTATGGCAGAAATGGATATTTCAGAACGGTCATCGCTCGACATGTCGGAAGAACCTCAAGTTATGGGCTTTTTTGCAAATACTGGAGAAACTGGCGAGGCCATTGTCAATGGAAATGTCTTAAAGATCAACCAAAGTCATTTAGATATTGTTTACGGTACGCTTGTTAGTGGTAAAAAGACGGAAACAAAGAACAACAGTATTGTTGTATCTGGAGCTGGCGATCGTAATTTGATGTCTATGGAGCAATTCGTTGGTTTCCAATCTGTAGGGTATGAACTATCGAACTTGAATGGCAATACTCTTTTTATTGAAGATACAACGAGTAATGCTATTTTGTCGATGAATGTGGCGGGTAATGCTGATATTCGTGAAAACACCATCATGGTAAAGAATGCCGCATTGAATGCATTCAGAGGCATCATCGCTCAGTCAACGGAGAACCTAATAAATCGATTTGATATTGAGAACAATCACATCACGTTAGACAACATCAGTTGGTTTGATATTGATCATGGAGATGGAGGTTTTAAATGGAAAGCTTCTGCAAACATGGTTGAGTCATACTTAGAAGGCAATATCACAATTAAAAACAATACGTTTGAAGTGGTTAACTCTAAAGATGCCAATTTGATTGACTTGGTGGGTATTAGTCTTTTGAGAGCAGGCTCGGATGGACAAACGGTTATCGAAAACAATACTCTCTTTGTTAAAGATTCGAAGTTTGACAATATCATCGGCATTGAGCTTGCTGGTAGAAATCTTGACTATACCCAACTGTTTTTAAGCAACAATACGATCATTTTAGATTCGGTTGAGGTAGCAGGGGGTGTCTATTCAATTGCTTCACAATCAGGGATTCGTTCAACTTTGCCTCAATCAGGTAAGTTGATTCTTCGAGGGCACAATAGTGCTGAAAGTGTTAGTGGGTTTGATACTTTCCAATTCGATCTCGATACTGCCGAAAATAACTTACCAATGTTGACGTACTCAGGAACGGATAATGTTGTTCTCAAGAATCAAACGTTTGTATTAAATAACGCTGAACAAGCAAACATTGATCAAATCTCTTTGATTGGAATGAGTACGCCCGATGCATCGCTCATAATCGATAACGTCACGCTTCGTACAGAAGGCACATTCGCATTCAAGTCAATGGTGCTCAATGGCGATTTGAATAATGGCGCGCTCGAACTCAGTCAGTACTATGACACATTGAAGAGTCAACAGACTCAAGCTGATGTGAGTACTCGTACCCTTTCCGACTCTCAATTGGCAACCATCGCTTTAACTCGTCAATCTTCAGAAGAAGCCCTCAATCTTCTTCAAAGCACAGAAAACTTATCCGTAGACGCTCCTATGAAGGGATTTGCCAGTTTGTCAGGAAGCTCTAATTTCTACGAGTTAGGAACGGGTTTCGATTTAAACGGCACGTCCTTAACAGTGGGTGGCGCATTACGCATTAATGACAAGTGGTCAGGTGTCGGTTTTGCTAACTTCTCTGACGCCAATGCTGACTCCACAGTGGAAGGTTTCCGTGGTGACAGCGACATTAAGACCTACTCCGCAGGTGTCGCTCTTCGCTATCAAACCGAAATGCCTTTCTATACGGAAGGGGCATTGGTGGTCGGTCAGGCCGATACCGACTTTGTGGGTTACTACACAAACGATACAGCTCGCTATGACACAAAGCGTCTCTACACCACGGCTCAATTGGGTGTTGGCAGCGACTTTGCGCTTTCTGACAACGTGAACTTAAACCTCTATGGTCGCTACAGTTTCACGTATCTGGATGGCGATAAGGTTTCGTTAAATAACACCTATAACGACACGTTCGATGTGGATGACACGATGGTTCACGCAATGCGAGTGGGCGCCCGCGTGAAGGGTAGCGTTGCACCAAACGTACAGTGGTTTGCTGGCGCTGCCTTTGAACGCGTGCTTGATGGCGACGTTGAGGCGATGGTCAAAGATGCGAAATTGAAGACTGAAACCTTAAAGGGCAACGTCGGTATCTTTGAAGTGGGCGCTACTCTAGCTCCGAACGACTTAGGACCTTGGACGATGGACGTGAAGGCAGGAGCCTATGCGGGTGATCGTCGAGGTATTAGCGGATCAGTGAACTTTAATTACGTTTTCTGATGATTTATAACTACCTTATTGTTCGATAGAAACAGCAGGGCGCTTCAAGAGGGAGGCGCCTTGTCATTTCTAGTGTTAGATACAAGGGAAAACGCCCATTAAAAAAGAGCTAAATAGCTTAAAAAATAGATTGGCAATAGCACCGAATTCCTTGATAATGAATTTATACAGTTCACAGATCAAGGGCTTGCTATGACACATCGGCGATCCCAACTCTTTTCAGCTTTATTGATTGCATTGGCTTCGTTTCAGGCTCAAGGGGCTTACTATGCTCCCGTCAACGACAGTAATGGCAACCCTTTCATCATCTATAACGTTATCGAACCCAACGACGACCCAAATGATGAATGTGATAGGGAATTAAGTGCAGCGGAGCTTAATGAATTTTTGTCGGCAGGCCAATACTGGCTCTCCATCTTGGGGAATAACAAAGATAGTGAGCCCGTCCTCTCAATTTCCCCTTCCTATGAACAATTCAGTACAGCAGCTGTTACTTTCTCTGTACGTGCATTCAAAAACGAGGGTGATCAGCATACCCAGCTTTTTGACGCACTGCAGGGCCGAGACAGTGGAGCAACCCCTGTAGCCATACTCAATATGGGCGGAACTGCCGTGGGTTATTGGGATACAACCCCGTTGAGCGTTCTTCCCTCTTATCACTGGGCTCCCAGTACAGCAAGCAATGTCGTTCATGAGCTTACCCATGCTTTGGGTTTGAATTCAGTCAATACGTTCTTTAGGCAACTGTTTAATTGGGAAAATGAGTCTTTTTATGACGACAATCCCATTGTAGACGGGACTCTCTCTGGAGAATGGTTGAACTTTTATAACCCTATTGAGGCTCCTGAAGGATGGCAGTGGGATAACATTGCTTGGCATGTCGGTTACTCCGGTATCAAATTTTCCGGGGCTCATGTTCGCGAAGTCATTGGTGAAAATACAAAAATCTATTTCCCAGACGCGATCATGTGGGAAACAATCCCCAAAGATGAGAATCCTTATGTTGGGGGCGGTATACCGATTCTTGGCTTAGAGAGAAGTCCACTTCCTGGGTTGGAAAGTCTCTTTATTTATGACTTTGCGCACATTGAATTACAAAACAGTCTTTTGAGTCACCAGACCTGGCGTAATTGGGGCACGCTAATGGAAGCAGAACTGGCGCTCGTTCAAGATTTGGGCTACGAATTTGATCGCAAACGCTTTTTTGGTACATCGTTTTACCAGAGTGACTCCGAAGAATTAACAGTTACCCAAGGTTATTTTGCTCGTAAAGACAATCAGTGGGTAACGGGTACACCTAGCACTCAGCAATACGGTGTCGGAGTTCATGTTTATGGCAGTAACAATAACGTTTCCATCCAAGCAGACCAATTGGCTGACGGTGACGGCGCCATCGGTGTACGTATCGATGGCTCTCAGAATAAATTAACACTTGAAAAAGATTCTCTCATTACCGCCAATGGTTCGGGTGGAACCGGCATTTTGGTTTCCTACGGTCGCCAGCACGAACTGACACTCAACGGAGACGTCGAAGCGAATGGTTCAGGAGGTGTTGGCCTGCGTTTTGATTTCGGTGGAAATGCGCTGGGTGTCTACAGCGGTTATTTTGGCTCTTGGACGATTTCAACAGGAGGGGTAATCCGTCTGTGTTATTGGGAAAATGGATTTCGAGAGGTTCTCAAAGGATCATTGATTGAAAAGGCGGTTATTTCCGGAAATCTTTCAGGAGAGAAGGCAGCCATCTATATTGGCCCTACGGCACATGTTCAAACCATTCAGATTATGCCTTCAGCAAAAATCGAAGGTCATATCATCAGCGATTGGAGTGCAATCGGTGGCGGGTGGTGGGATGATTCGAAGGGGGCTATCATGGCCTATTCATTGATGCTCCCAAATACTTATGCCGTAGCACCAAAAGAAGAAGACCTTACCACTGAAATTCTTTTTGGGGACCCGGACACTGAGCAAACCTCGGAGTCGATGATGACCTACGAGCACAACATCATTGGTCCCTACTCTCTTCGGTTACGAGTAGCTAAAGACACGGAGCTTCAGTTTAAGAACGTTTATGCAAGTGTTTTGGGAATGACACTGGATTCAGGTGCAACACTTCGGGGGAGTGCTGTTTTTGATCTTCAACAAGATTTATTTTCCGGTCGTGTGTTATCAGGAGATGAGGCAACCCGTCCTAACGATTTCAGCGCAGGTGTCTTTATAAATCGAGGGACGCTGATTTCTACACCTCAGACCGGTGAAATCATGATTGATGGTCACTACCAACAATCCGGTCACATTGTGCTTGGTGTCCGGGGTTCCGGTGAATTGATCTCACTTCAGGTAACGGGAGCCGCTCTGATTGAAAGTGGGAGTACATTAGGCGTGATTCCGGTGGGTGACTATTACGAAGGCACGTATGAACTTGATGCCAAAGGCCAAATCACAACCGGTGTTTCATACTTCGATGTACAGGATGACATTTTGAGTTCTGCAACATGGGAGACTGAGCTATTGGGCGAAATTTCTCCGACGATTTCATTTTCTTCAAATGGAAATGTATTAACCGCCCAACATCAGGTCAATGCCTATTCGAAATATGTGAAATCGGCGGGTTGGCAAAAAGAAATTGCTCAAATTCTCGATACCAATGCCTCCGATGCTTCAACAGAAAACACAAAGGCGCTTTATGCGGATCTCGATTTTTCTGCAATGGATGGTTCAGGGATCAAGAAAGTCGTTGGGAACTTGGGCGGTCATGCATTGGATGATCAGGTTCGTAGTCAATTTGCTGTTGAAAGACTTCTTGATCGGGCCGTCTTTTCGCAGCTTAACCACCATGAGGGGGATCGTAGCCTATGGGCACTTCCTTTTGGTGGACAAATTCATGATAAAGGTGCTTTGGGGAAGGCGCAGACAACGGCTTCGGGTGCCATCTTTGGGGTATCGCTTCCCTCGGAAAATTCTTACTCTAATGCCTATTTTGGCGCAGCGCATTTGAGCCAAAGATCTCCCAATCATTTGGGAAAAATGACGGGTAACGGTGTTTGGGTTGGCGTTTCATCCACCTCTTTAGTTAGTTCAGGATTGACGCTACAAGGACAATTCCGTGCAGGTGTTTTGGACATCGATTCAGAACGGTATGTGGCGCTTAATCAAAGCGTTGAGAAAAATACCTCGGAAGGGATTCGTTTTTCTGCGGCTGCGAGCGTTCGTGCCGGTTGGAAAATCACAGAGTTACTTCCCGCTGAAACGTCAGTCATGCCCTTTGTTTCATTGAGTGGCACGGCATTGAGGTTGCCCGGCGAAACCGAAAATGGCGTTGGTGCACTGAAAGTGAATTCTGATTGGTATCAATCACTATCTGCGGGCTTCGGGGTGGAAGTCATGACGCCTAGGATTGCTTCGCAAGTTGCTGGCTACAGCTGGCGTTGGAGTTCTTCGATTGCCTACAATCGAGAATTGTTGGATCACCCCGGAACGCTTTCTGCTGACCTTGCCGATTTACGCGGAAACTTTCATCGCGATATGACGTGGCAGGGACGCAACCGTCTTAATGCTAATGTGATGCTCGAACTCTTTTCTGACTCCAACTTCACGGTTAAAGCGCAGTTGGATGCAGAGATGGTTAATGGTGACTTTGCGGCTGCGGCTGCCATGGGCGAATTGAACTGGCGTTTTTAATTCGTAGCAGGACAAAGAATTTCAATTTTGTCTCCGAAGTTAGTCTATTTAACTTAGAACGAGGGTAAAAGCGGGGAGGATTGAAGCTCTCCGCTTTGCTTTGAAATTGCAAACTTTGGCCGACAGGCATAAAATCAAGAAATCTATTGGATGATTTTTCTATCAATGCATTACGTTAAGACTTTACGAACTACAACAACTCGTTTAACAATTCGTTAACGAGCCCGCTTGTTGTTGCTTAGAAAAATCTCAAAATTCAAAGAAGTGCGGCTATGAACTGAGCCGCATTTTTTATATCTGAAAGGAAGCTGAAGATGTTGACCGTTACGTTACCCGATGGGTCCAAACGCGAATTTGAAGCACCGTTATCGGTTGCTGATATCGCAAAAAATATTGCCTCCAGTCTTGCTAAGGCCGCTTTGGCCGGTAAGGTTGACGGCAAGTTGGTGGATTTGAGCTTTGTGGTGGATCGTGATGCCGAAGTGGCCATCGTGACCGATAAAGACCCCGAAGCCCTCGATATCATCCGTCACTCGACAGCTCACTTGATGGCTCAAGCCGTCAAGAGCCTTTACCCGGAAGCTCAAGTGACGATTGGACCGTCCATTGAAAACGGTTTCTACTATGACTTCTCTTATGTTCGTCCTTTCACGCCTGAAGACTTGAAGGCCATCGAAAAGAAGATGGACGAGTTGGTTGCTAAGAACATTCCGCTCGTTCGCAAGGAAATGAAGCGCGAAGACGCCATCGAATTCTTCTTAGGGTTGGGTGAAAAGTACAAGGCCGAATTGATTGAAGCCATTCCTGAAGGTGAAACGATTTCCCTTTACGAACAAGGCGACTTCATTGACTTGTGCCGTGGCCCTCACGTCCCGAGCACGGGTAAGTTGAAGGTTCACAAGTTGATGAAGGTGGCCGGTGCTTACTGGCGCGGTGACTCCAAGAACGAAATGCTCCAACGCATTTACGGTACGGCCTTTGCTAAGAAGGACGACTTGACCGCTTACTTGACGATGTTGGAAGAAGCTGAAAAGCGTGACCACCGTCGCTTGGGCAAGGAATTGGATTTGTTCCACTTGCAAGACGAAGCACCGGGCATGATTTTCTGGCATGCCAAGGGTTGGGCTTTGTGGCAAGAAGTTGAAAAGTTCATGCGCACGATTTACCGTGACTACGGTTACGATGAAGTGAAGGCCCCGCAAGTGTTGGATCGCACGTTGTGGGAACGTTCCGGTCACTGGACGAAGTATCGTGAAAACATGTTCACGACGGAGTCTGAAAACCACTACTTCGCTTTAAAGCCCATGAACTGCCCGGGTCACATTCAAATCTTTAACTCCGATTTGCGCAGCTATCGTGATCTTCCGTTGCGCTACGGTGAATTCGGTCAATGCCACCGCAATGAACCGTCCGGTTCCTTGCACGGTTTGATGCGTGTTCGTGGCTTTACGCAAGACGACGGTCACATCTTCTGTACGGAAGATCAAATCTTGAAGGAATGCGAAGACTTCACGCGTTTGGTCAAGATGGTTTATGAAACGTTCGGTTTCCACAGCGTTGCCTATAAGATTGCTACGCGCCCCGAAATGCGTATCGGTGAAGATGCGGTTTGGGATAAGGCTGAAAAAGCTTTGATGGACAGCTTGGAAGCTTTGGGTTTGGACTATGAAATTTTGCCGGGTGAAGGCGCTTTCTACGGTCCTAAGGTGGAATATCACTTGAAGGACTGCTTGGGTCGTTCTTGGCAGTGCGGTACGATTCAAGTCGACTTCCAAATGCCGGGCCGCTTGGGTGCCGAATACGTAGCAGAAGACAATACGCGTAAGGTTCCCGTGATGCTTCACCGTGCCATCATTGGTTCCATGGAACGCTGGATCGGTATGTTGATCGAACACTATGCAGGCGCCATGCCTGTGTGGTTGAGCCCGATTCAAGTGGCCGTTGCCAACATCACCGAAGGTCAAATCGGCTACGTAGATGAAATCGCCGGTAAGATGAAGGCAGCCGGTTTGCGCGTGAAGAAGGACGTTCGTAACGAAAAGATCAACTACAAGATCCGTGAGTTGAGTCTTGAGAAGTTGCCCTTCATCGCCGTTGTCGGTGAAAAGGAAAAAGAAGCCGGTACGGTGGCTATCCGTGCTCGCGGCGGTAAGGACATGGGCGTGATGCCGGTGGATGACTTTATCGCGATGGTGGCTAAGCTTGCCGCTGACAAAGTCAACGAATAATTCTTTGAGTTAATCGTTAAGAAAGAGAGTTTGGTCCAGTTAGCTAAACTCTCTTTTTGTAAGTCATGTGGGTTATTTACGGTCTATGCACACAAAAAGTGTTGTTTTTTAGAGTAAAAACCCGACAATTGTTCCCACAGTTGGAAACAAAAGTGTTAAAGTAGCGTTTTCCGCAAAGGCGGAAATCTTTAGTGAATATCAGGAGAACTATCATCGCTCAAGAACGTACCCATCGAATCAATCATGAGATTCGAGTGCCCGAAGTTCGATTAACGGGTGTAGACGGAGCCCAAATTGGGGTTGTGCGTACCTCCGAAGCTTTGGCCATGGCTGAAGAAGCGGGGGTTGACTTGGTTGAGGTTGCCGCTAAGGCAGTGCCTCCGGTTTGCCGTTTAATGGATTACGGCAAATTCCGTTACCAAGAACAAAAACGTCAACAAGAGATTAAGGCCAAGCAAAAGGTCATTCAGGTTAAGGAAGTGAAATTCCGCCCGGCCACTGACGAAAACGATTATCAAACGAAGCTTCGCGCTTTGGTGCGCTTCTTAGCCGAAGGCAACAAGGCCAAGGTGACGCTTCGCTATCGTGGTCGTGAAATGGCTCACCAAGACCTCGGCCAAGATGTGATGACGCGCATTAAGGAAGATTTGGCAGAAGTGGCTCAAGTGGAGTCCTTCCCCAAGCTCGAAGGCCGTCAAATGATTATGGTACTTGCGCCCAAGCGTAAGAAGTAATATAATCACGTTTTTTCATAGCCAAGCCATTCTTTGGATTAATGTTCAAGGCCGTCTTTTTAAGCCTTGATACGCGAAAAAAGGGGCTTGGTCATAACAAGTGAGACCTGGTCAATAAGTCTTTCGAGGGTCGAAAGCACCAGTGATCATCTAATAACAAAAGGAATCGGTCAAAATGCCGAAGATGAAGACTAAGAAGGCTGCTAGCAAGCGTTTCAAAGTGCGCTCTGGCGGTTCTATCAAGCGCGGCCACGCTACCAAGCGTCACATTCTCACCAAGCGTACGACGAAGAACAAGCGTCATTTGCGTGGTATGGTTACCATCCACGAATCTGATAGCAAGTCCATCCATCGTATGTTGCCCTACGCATAATTAATAGGAGAGAAGAAGATGCCCCGAGTAAAACGTGGTGTAACGGCTCGTGCCCGTCATAAAAAGATTTTGAAGCTCTCCAAGGGCTTTATCCTTCGTCGTAACAATGTGTTCCGCGTTGCTAAGCAAGCGGTGATGAAGGCCGGTCAATACGCTTATCGTGACCGTCGCAACAAGAAGCGCGTTTTCCGTCGCTTGTGGATTGCTCGTATCAACGCTGGTGCTCGTGCCAACGGCATGTCCTACAGCGTGTTCATGAACGGCTTGAAGAAGGCTGGTATCGCTTTGGACCGTAAGGTTCTCTCCGATATGGCTATCTTCGACAAGGCTGGTTTCGCTAGCCTCGTTGAAAAGGTTAAGAGCCTCTAATTCACGTTTGTGAGTTGATACAAAAAATTGTGGCTGATTGCCTTCGGGTGGTCAGCCCTTTTTTTTCACTTTACAAAATTTAGTGAACGATAATTCATTTTTGTAGTGCTTTTTTCGCTCAGACCCTGTAAACTTCAAAGCCTTGCTTGTGAATGAGTATTCACTTTTTATTCATCTCTTTTAAAA
>DBFZTP010000045.1:0-34997 GCA_048520025.1 Candidatus Aphodousia sp. | reverse complement strand
AGATTAAAAACCAAACGCGTACAACCAAAATGTTGAGCAAGTTTGTTTTGCTCAACAGCGTTAGGATAGAGTCGATATCGATAGGCTTTTAAGGTCATGAATTGATTCTATCAAATCGCATTATTCAAATTCAATACTTCTGAATGAAATTTTTCTAGAGTTTAATATCTAACAAATCCTTCGGATTTGCGCCTTATATCCATCGTTTGATCTATGGTTTTACGGCTGTTTCTATAAAGCATATAAGCAAAAAGGCCGACATCGTGAATGTCAGCCTTTTAAGCTTAAAAATCAGAAAAGATCATTTGACTGCGTTTAACTCTTCGACCATTTTGGCAAAGAGTTCAAGGCCTTCAGGCAAGCTTTCTGTGTCTTGGATGCAGAAGTCGCCGCGGTGATGGCCGTGGTGGTTGCAACCATAGTAGAAGAACATGGCCTTACCACCGTGAGATTGAACCTTTTGCATCAACAAAGAGCAGTCTTCACTACCGGGGCAACCGTGGATATCGAAAACACGCTTAACCGTGGGCATGCCCTTTGCAATCTTTTCAAAAGTATCACAAAGTTCTTTATCGCTCACAATATTCGTGGCCTGACCGACGATGTCAATCTTGTGTTGTACGCCGTAGCTTTCTGCTGCACCTCGAATCATGCGCTCTGCCGTCTCTTGCATATAAGCATTAATTTCGTTGGTAGAACCACGAACTTCCAATTCCATTGAAGCGTGAACAGGAACCACATTGCGACCTTCACCGGCGCGAATCGTACCGACGTTTACGCTGGTTTCACCATCGCCGTGACGGGCAATCCCCATGATTTGCATAGCGGCGGTGCAAGCAGCCATCAAAGCATTGCGACCGGCGTGAGCGGAGGAGCCTGCGTGAGCAGGAACACCAAGGAAGGAGCAATTCAATTTCGTGGTGGATAAGAAACCTTCACGAATAATGGCAATTTCGTGCAATTTGGCAGCAACACCGACGTGACCGCCGACAAGATAATCGACATCGTCAAGGTTCGTGGAGTGAGCAATACCACTGGCCCCCTTCGTGCCTTCTTCAGCCGGCTGGAAAAGAATCTTGATCGTGCCACAGAGTTGGTCAGCATTGTCGTGGATCCAATGAGCCATGGCAAGACCCATTGCAGCGTGAGCATCGTGACCACAGGCGTGCATCAAGCCTTCGTTGTGACTTGTGAAACCTTCCTTCGTGGCTTCGTTTTCTTCGCCCATGGACTCTTCGACATTCACACAGTCAATGTCAAAACGAAGAGCCGTGACGGGACCCGGACGACCAGTTTCCCAAATGGCCAAGCATCCCGTAAAACCGTCGAGTTCTTTCATCAAAGCCGGATCCATGCCATCAGCCAAAGCTTTGGCTTTTGCCTTTTCAATGACGGATTCAATGCGACCTAACGCAAATTCAGGATTAAAGAGCGCTTTACCAACCACCGTTTTAAAACCCAACTCACGAACGCGTTTAACGATCGTTTGCGTCGTTAAAAATTCCGTCCATGCGATTTCCGGATTTTGGTGAAATTCACGACGGGTTTTAATCATTTCAGGAATGTAAGCAGCAACGGATAACATTTTGGTTTCGCTCCTTAATTAAAAAAGTATGGCTGAAAATCAAGCCATTAACCCAATAATTCTATGACGACAAACAAAAAGAAAGCTCCTGACTTTCCCCAAGTCAGAAGCTTGTTTTGTGTAAAGATTAAGCGTACTTTTGAATTACATCACGCATTCTCTTTAAACCCTTTTTGACCGTTTCCATGTCGGGGCCGTAAGAGAGTCGAACCCAATGGCGGTAAGGTTCTTCTGCCGGACGAACGCGGTAGGGGCGAACATCAAAGAAGTGACCAGGCACCGTCATAACTTTTTCTTCTAAGCAAGCAAAGAAGAAATCATCGGCGTCATTAATCGGGGCCGGTAATTTTTCAATGTTGGCCCAAATGTAAAACGTACCGTTCGGGGCTTGGGCCGGTTCAATGCCCATGTCTTTGAGCTCTTTGAGCATGTAGTCGCGCTTCTTTGCAAATTCATTGCGCAAAGCTTTGGTCGTCGTGGCGACGCGATCGGTTTTCAAAGCTTCAAGGGCTGCGCGTTGCGTAAGCATTGAAGGGCCACCGTCCACGGCGCTTGCTGCACGGTTCATTTGTTCAATGATGTGCTTGGGACCCACGGCCCAGCCAGCGCGCCAGCCGGGATAACGGTAGCTCTTTGTTAAACCGTCAAAAACGACAACGGGGTCATTTTCGACATCTTCGACAAATTCCAAAGCGGACACGGGGCCTTGGGCGGGTGTGCCGTCATCGTTGTAGATGAAATGAGAATAGAACTCATCGCAACCTAAGAGGCAGTTTTCTTTGCGTGCGATTTCTACGTAACGCTTGAGTGTTTCTCCTTGAATCACTTCACCGGTGGGGTTACAGGGATTGGAGAAAACAAAACAATTCACGCGTTCTTGATGGATGATGTCAGCAAGTTCTTGGGCCGGAATTCGGAAAGCGTTTTCAGGCTTTGTGTAAATGGGTAAAAGCATGCAACGGTTGCGAAGGCCGTAGAGGTAGTCTTCGTATGCCGTGTAGTCAGGATTTTTATAAGCGATTCGACAGCCGTCAGCCAAGATGGTGTAAAGGCGAGTCAAAGAGAGTCGGCCACCTGCAGCAAAGCTGATATTGTCAGCCGTGTAGGGCATTTTGCCTTGACGGTATTGACGATTGATCATATCAGCGATGGCTTGGCGAACTTCAAGTGAGCCACCCACGGGCCCATAGGCATGATCTTGGGGTTCTAAATCGATGTGGTTAATGCGAGGGCAGTCACCTTGCATTTCACCAACCTCGGGCTGACCTTGGCCGAGATTACACCAATCAGGATCACCATTGGTAAAGCCTCTGAGACTGGCTTGATGAACAACCCAAATAACCCCCATATAGGGGACTTCTCGAACCATAGGGAATTGATTGTTGGTCATAAAATATCCTACAAAAGTATTGTTAACTTTGTTTTCCAGTCTGTGAAATGTTTTTTCGACTTTCTGATCGCAAAACAAAGAGTAACCCAAACAAAATAGCAAAAAGTCCTAGGCAAGCGCCTATAGAAATCGGTTCATGAACGACAACGATCGCCAAGAAAAATGCCATCACAGGCTCTAATAATCCCAAGGCAACGGCTGTCGAGACATTAATCATTTTGAGAGCTGTGGAGTAAAGCAAATAGGCAATCCCAGTGACCACAAGGCCAAGATAAGCAACGATAAAAATATCGTTCCAATAAAAAACAGGAGTGCCCGATGTGTACCAAGCAACGGGAACAGCGATTAACGCTGCAATCAAGAAAATATGAGCAGAGGCCTGAAGAGGAGTCGCATCTTTGACGAGCGTTTTAGCGGTGACTGAATAAAGAGAATAACAAAAGCCCGCTCCCACACAAATGGCCAAACCGAAGATGTTGAATTCAATCGTTTGAGCTTGTGAGATCGCCATTAGTGTACCGCCACTCACAGCAATACCAATGCCTAAGAACCAACTTTTAGATGGCACTTTTTTATTAAGGAGATATTCTAAGAGACCTGCCCAAAGGGGGGCAGAACCGATGGTCGTGCAAGAACCAAGAGCAACGCCGGCTTCTTTAATACCGGAGAAAAACAAAAGGTTAAAAAACGCCATGCTCAAGCCGGCAACGATAACTTTGACGTAGTAACCCTTTGCCGGTTTGTCTGTTACTGTTTTTGCCCATGCGCGTTGTCGCCAAGCTAAAAGCGGAAAAAGAAAGATACAGGCAAAAAGAACACGAAAAGCCCCCACCCAAAGTGTGCTTAAGCCCCCGGGTGTGATGAAACTTTGTGCCGTGCCCGCCGTGCCCCATAACGAAGCTGCAATGGCTGCTAACGCAATGCCAATGACGGGTTTTGAAACAGAATGATTGGTCGACATGTCCGCTCTCAATATCATTCGATTATATCAATTGAGGTCGCCTAAATTGGAGGAAAAACTCAGTACTGAAAGATATTTTCTAGGCCTTTGAAAGGCAAGGTAAAATTAAGCATCTTTCTTCTGGAGTTTTAAAAAGTGATTAGTGCACTTATTTGTCTTGTGGCGCTCGGTCTTGCTGGTTGGGCCATTGCCAAAAATTACGATGCCAAGGTGGTGTTGTTTGCGGTCGGTTTGACGCTGATGTTCTGTGCGGTCATTATGGGGTACCCTGTGGTGAGTGCAAAGGCAGCTTCCGGTTTGGCTTGGGTTGATCCCTTCAAAGCTATTAAGGATTTATTTATCCGTCAGTACTCCAACGCCGGTTTGATCATCTTGACTTTGTTTGGCTTTGCCGCCTACATGTCTCACATTGGCGCCAATGACATGGTGATTCGTGTTTTAAGTAAACCCTTGGAACGCATTCGCTCTCCCTACGTGTTGGTTCCTTTGGTTTTCTGGCTTGGAACCATTTTGTCCATCATTATTCCGAGCGCTTCGTCTTTGGCCGTGATTTTGATGGCAACGCTCTATCCTGTTTTACGTGCTGCTAAGATGAGTGCTTTAACAGCAGCCGGTGTTATCGCAACGACGGCAACGATTGTGCCGACGCCGTTGGGTGGGGATAACGTGGTAGCTGCTCGAGTCTTGGGTTTTGAGCACGTCGTTGACTACGTTTTTTATCACCATGCACCGATCACGATTCCTGCCTTGATTATCATGGGCGTTGTGCATTATTTTTGGCAAAAGTACATGGATAAGAAAGAAGGTGACAGCGTTCAGGCAGAGTTTGATGAAAGTAAACTTGCTCAAAAAACGTTGGATGCTCCGACTTACTATGCTCTTTTCCCGATTCTGCCTTTGATTTTGACAATTTTCTTCTGGGCATTTTTTAAGTCCGTTAAGGTCGGTTTGGTTGAAATTACGTTGTTCTCCTTTGCTTTGGCGTTTGTATGCGAACTGATTCGCAAGGGCGATGTGAAAAACGGCATGAGTGATGCGGGTATCTTCTTTAAGGGCATGGGAACGGGATTTTCTCAAGTCGTGGTTTTGATTGTTGCTGCATCAACTATGGTGGCTGGTCTTAGTGCCATGGGCATGATTAAGATGATTTCAAGTTCCATCCAAGGGTTGGAAAATGCCGATACGGGTTTGATGTTTGCGTTCTCTGGTATTACGGCTTTGATTACCTTTATCAGTGGCTCGGGTAATGCGGTTTTCTATAGCTTCATTGAGTTGATTCCTCAGTTGACACAACAAGCTCAAATTGACCCGATTATGGTCGCATTGCCGATGCAATGTACCTCTAATTTGATTCGTGCGGTTTCGCCTGTTTCGGCCGTTGTGATTATCGTGGCGGCTGTGGTCAAGGTGAACCCGTTGGTCATTGTCAAACGTACCGCCGTCCCGCTTTTAGTGGGTTGGGTGAGTGTGATGGCAATCTCTTTAATTCGTTATCTTTAATTTTTTAAAAGGTGGCTTCTCATGACATATCAAGAACCGATCAGTCAATCGTGGCTCGTTGAAAAACGTCGTGAAATACACGCTTGGCCGGAACCCGGTTGGGCAGAGTTTGTCTCCAGTGCTCGTGCAATTGAGTATTTGGAAAAAGAAGGCTTTAAAGTTCTTTGTGGCCGAGAAGTCATCAATGAAGATTTTATTCGAGGCGCTAAACCCTTGGAAATTGAAGAGGGGTTGAAGTTCGCTCGTGAGCGTGGTGTAAGTGAAGAGCTTTTGGCCCGCATGAACGGCGTGACAGGGGTTGTCGGTATTTTTGATACCGGTCGCCCCGGCCCCGTTATCGGTTTTCGCTGTGAATTGGACTGCATCCCTGTGACGGAAACCAGCGATCCTGAACATATTCCGAATAAGGAAGGTTTTGCTTCACAACATCCGGGCTACATGCATGCTTGCTCTCACGATGGCCCTCAAGCCGTTTTAATGGGGTTAGCCTCTTGGATTAAGGCCAACGCCGATCAATTGTGCGGAACGGTCAAAATTATCTATCAACCGGCCGAAGAAGGCGGTCGTGGTGGTCGTCCGATGGCTGAAAGCGGTATTTTGGATGATCTTGATTTCTTATATTGCGGCCACTTTGGTTGTGATATCCCTGCCGGGGAAGTTATTACAGCACCGGAAAAATTCTTGTGTTCAACGAAGTTTGACCTTCAATACAAAGGCTCTCCCTCACACGCAGCTATGCAACCTGAAGTGGGCCGTAATGCCCTTATGGCAGCAGCGACAGCTTCTTTATCCTTGATGAGTTTGCCTCGCCATGGTTTGGGTATGACGCGCGTCAATGTCGGCACGCTTCGAGCCGGTGAGGGCCGCAACGTGATTGCCTCTAAGGCCGAGATGCAATGCGAAGTGCGTGGTGAAACAGCCAAGATTAATGAGGATATGTTTAACGAAGCCATGACGCGAGCCAAGGCCGCTGCCGCTATGTACGGTTGCGAATTTGACTGCAAGATTTTAGGCGAAACGTTGGACTTTAATCCCGATCCGGAAGCTCGAGACAATATTGCCAAGGCTGCCGAAGGCGTGAGCCACGTTGAAAAGATCACGGCTTGGATGAACTTTAACGGTAGTGAAGATGCAACGGTTTTGGCTCAACGAGTTCAACGCTTGGGCGGCAAATGCAGTTACGTTGTTGTGGGTTCTGAATTAAAGGCCGGTCACCATCAATGCGCATTCGATTTTGAAGAAAAGCGCCTGATCTCGCTTTTTGAAATTTATCGTAACTTGGTGATTCACCACTTGGCAAAATAATAAGAAAAAGCCCCGATTGAGTCGGGGCGATTTTTTTGTCCGCTACCAAGCTTTGAGGTTATCAAGTTGGGTGACGGTTGCGACATAAAACTCATAGCGCTCTTGACTGATGAGACCCGCCTCAACGGCTGCCTTCACAGAACAACTGGGTTCTTTTAAGTGACGGCAATTGGCAAAGCGACAGCCTTCAACATGAGGCAAGATGTCGGGCATGGCCCTCAAAATGTCATTAAGTTCCAAATGTGCCAAGCCAAACTCTTGAAAACCCGGTGAGTCGATGACAAAGCCACTGGCACGATCAAGATCGTACAGTGTCGTTGTCGTTGTTGTTTGACGTCCTAAGTTGAGCGCTTGTGAATACTCTTGAGTACGAGCGTTTGCTTCTTCAACCAAGAGATTCAAAATTGTGGATTTGCCCATACCGGACTGACCGACCAATAAGGATTTTTTCTCGTTAAAAATACGATCGAGAAGCGCAATGGTCTCACTGCCTTCGTCAAGCGCTGAGAGACTGTAGGTCTCATAACCCATGGCAGTGAGATCATCTAAGAAGCGCTGCGCTTCTTGAGCTCCTTCCGTTAAGTCGGTTTTATTGCGAATAATGATCGGGTGAACCTGTGCTGTGTGAGCTGCTAAAAGGGCTTTCCAAACAAACCAAGGGTTAAATCGGGGAGCACTAGCAAAAACAATGACCAATTGATCAATATTGGCAGCCAACGTCTTCGTTCGCCACTCGTCTTGACGGAAAAGTAATGATTCTCGGTCTTTGACCGATTCAATGGCGACCGTATTATCAAAAGCCTGTGAGCATTCCACCCAGTCACCCACAACCACGTCCGCTTTTTTACCTCGACGGTGGGCCTCAAAAATTGTCCCTTCGGCATTACGAACAAAATGATGACGTCCGTGGGAAGAGGTCACTTGAGCAGTAAAAGTCTCAGAATTTTTACTTTGTTTCTTCGACGGTCTCATGTTTTGTCTCTTCAAATGCACTGTGACGTTGACGCAATTGTTTCAACGCGACCTTACGTCGCCCTGAACTAGGACGTTTGAATGCGGCCTTTGTTGCTGATACTTCTTCTGTTGAAACGGTTTGAACTTCAGATTTTTCTTCTTCGATGTCCAAAGTCTTTGTTTCTACTGTTTCAGTAACGACGGGTTCTTGCGAGGATTGAGTTTCAACCGTTTGTTCAATCACTTCCGAAGTTTCAGTCAATGGGGTATGCGTTACATCAACATCATTCGTGTTTTGACTTTCATGCTCAATTGTCTGGGTGTCAGCTATTTCAGAAGCAGACACGGACTCTGTTTCATTAACCTCTTCAGACACTACATTTTTTTTCGATTCAACGGAAATGTCGAGTTGATTTTCTTCGTCAGCAATCGTCTTTTGGCTTAAATCGGCTTCTTCCTCTTTGGCCGTCTGCACTGCAGAGTCAATCGAGGTAGCGCTCTTTTCTACATTGTCAGATTCGATAACCTCTTTAACCTGATCTTCAGGCTTGGCAACAATGAGCTCATCCACAACAGTATCCACTGTATGGTGACCAGAGACAAGACTGTCAGGGTGGACGGTCTCGTTGGAATTGCCAACTTCGTTTTCTTTGATCTCCGTTGCTGGAGCCTGTATTTCATTGATGCTACTTTGATGCGCAAGAACCTTGGCTTTACGTCGGGCTCGATAATCTTTTTGCATTTTGTCGAGGCGTTGAATGATGTCAACAAAGCCTTGCCAAATACTCATCTTATAGGTGCGGTGTTGAGTATTGTCTTGGCTAAATGCTTTTTCATTGATTTCTTGGGCAGGATCAATGTAGCTACCCAACGGTTGCGTAACGTCGTTGCGTTGTGCTTCGGCTTTCGCAATCAATTCAGCTTCTTTTTTATGAGCAAGTTCGCGTTGGAGATTTTCTTGACGATCAAAATCAACCAACGATTGGTGTTTGTTGTGCTGATCTAAAGCAAGGCTGACATTGACGATATTACGGTTTTTTGCCAAGTCGGCTTCGAACTTTTGTTGCTCAAGCAGCTCGTTTTTGATCTTCATGTAGTCTTTTTGAACACGATTGATACGCGCCATTAGGCTCGGCTCGTGTGAAAAGAGCAAATCAAAAAACTCAAGCGTCACGCAAGAGTGACGGATGGGCGAGGGCGTTAACTCAATAAGCGCATTGGTAATGGAATTTAATCCTGCATAGTGCAATGCGAAAAGGTCCGAACGGAAAATTAAATGACGTAAAAACGCTTCCATCGGTAACTTAAACGGAAAGAGAATGACCGGTAAGGCCACAATTGCAAAAGCAAGCAACGAGCCATAGTAGGGGCCAGGGCCAATCGCCTTAAATCCGATTTCATTTAAGAACCAAGATTGGGGAGCAAGCCACCCTAAGAACATGAAGACAAGTAAGCTCACCAAGGCACAAACGGCCCATGCTTGGAAATACATGTGACTTAAGTTGCGCGCTAATGCATGAGCACTTATGGCCATTAAATTGTCTTCTGAGAGTTTTTTATAAACATCGTGACGAATGAAAAGACGGACTTTCTTTCGATGACCGAACGCAAAAGCCGGAGGCAATTGATCGTTGTGTTCGGGGTTTGTTACACGAATGTCATCAATTTGAATCCCTGCGCGCGCGCCCAATTTATTTAAACGGTCAATAAGTGCTTCGTTGTTGCACTTGTCTGCCATTGAAGGGTGCAAGGAATAGCGCAAACGACAGGCCAATTGTAACGGGAAAATAAGATAGGCTGAAAAGACAAGCCAACCGACAATCCACCACATAGCACCACTTTGGCGCCAAAACCACAAACCAATCCACAGAATCGGTAAAGCGGCCAACCACCCTAAAATGGACATTAATGCAAAACGACCAAACCAACGACTGGGTTGTTCACGCATGTAGCCATAGGCTTCGCGTAAGCGAAATTCTTTATACCAGCTAAAGGGTAAGTCAACGATTAAAAATATAAAGGCAACGAGGGCCGGAAGCATCCAATGGAATGCAAATTGGTCACCGACCTGATCAATTAAAAATTCAGAGAGATCATCAATACCTTGAAAGAGGGTTAACGCTAAAATCACACAAGTCGTTACCGTTACTTCTAATAAGTTAAGTTTGGTGCGGGCAATATCGTAACGAGCCGCCTTTGTGTGTTGGGCTAAAGAAATCTTCTCACGCAAAACCTCAGGCACTTCGGAAATGGTGCGTTTTAAGTGCACGATTTCAGCCGTGCAGGTAAAGGCATGCACTAGAAAGTAAAAAAGAAGTGCAGCCAAGAAAATTTGTTCAAAAGTAAAAGGCATTGAATTGTGGCAATATTAGGTATCTCTAAACACCGAAGTGTAAAGGATTTATTGCTCAAAATGGGACAAGAAATTCAAAAAGACCCTCGTTATAGTGATGACAATCTCATTTGGGTCGATATGGAAATGACCGGGTTGCAACCCGAAGTCAATCGTGTCATTGAGGTGGCCGCTGTCATTACGGACGCTCAACTCAATATCTTGCATGAATGCCAAGTGATTGCTATTCACCAAAGTGAACGTACGATGAATGCAATGGATGCTTGGAATACGGATACGCATGGTCGATCCGGTTTAACAAAGCGAGTTTTGGAATCCACGATTGATGAAGAGACGGCAAGCGACATGCTTTTAGAAGAGTTTGCTCGATTTGTCCCGCCCGGCAAGAGCCCGATGTGTGGCAACTCAATCGGCCAAGATCGTCGCTTTATGGCGCGTTGGATGCCGCGTTTGGAAAATTATTTCCACTATCGCAACTTGGACGTATCAACGTTTAAAGAATTAGCTCGTCGTTGGGCTCCGGAAATTCATCAAAGTTTCAAAAAACGTACGAAGCACGAAGCGCTTTCCGACATTTTGGAAAGTATTGATGAATTGCAACATTATCGTAAGCATTTAATGAAATGCTAATGAGCCATAGTCCCTTGATTTGAAAGAAAAAGAAAAAATCTTTCCTTTTCAACAAGAAAGACTCGAAATTCTTTCCTAATTAGGGTACAATGGCGATTCTTCACGGCATGGCCTAACTTCCATGTCCGCTTGTTTTATTTTTTAAAGGTTAAATAACATGTCTGTTCAAGATATCAAAAAGTCCGAAATCGTCGCTCAATATCAACGTAAGGCCGGTGACACGGGTTCTCCCGAAGTGCAAGTCGCTTTGTTGACGGCTCGTATCAATGAATTGACGCCGCACTTCAAGGAACACGCCAAGGATCACCACTCCCGCCGCGGTTTGTTGAAGATGGTTTCTCGTCGTCGTAAGTTGCTCGACTACTTGAAGCGTACGGACGTTGACGCTTACCGTAAGTTGATCTCTGCTTTGAACTTGCGTAAGTAATCAAAACAGCGAAAAGGCGACCTCTAGCAGGTCGTCTTTTTTTAGAAATTAACCCAGAGACGGATTTTTGTTGGTTTTCGGTTTGTGCGTTGCGATGAGAACGCTTTTAGAAAAGAGCCTTCCCACCGCAGCGTATCGGAAACACCGTCTCTTAGAATCTAACTCTTTATAAGGAAAAGACTCATCATGACGATGTTTAATAAAGTTAGTAAGTCCTTCCGTTTTGGTGCACATGAAGTGACGTTGACGACGGGTGAAATTGCTCGTCAAGCCACCGGTGCTGTGATGTGCCAAATGGGCGAAACGGTTGTTTTGGCTACGGTTGTTGCCAAGAAGGAAGCCAAGCCCGGTCAAGATTTCTTCCCGTTGACGGTCGACTACATCGAAAAGACGTACTCTGCCGGTAAGATCCCGGGTGGTTTCTTCAAGCGCGAAGGTCGTCCTTCTGAAAAGGAAACGTTGACGTCTCGTTTGATCGACCGTCCGATCCGTCCGCTCTTCCCGGAAGGTTTTTTCAACGAAGTCCAAGTGATCGTTCACGTGATGTCTGTTGATCCCGAAGTGGATCCGGATATCCCCTCTATGATCGGTGCTTCTGCCGCTTTGGCAATCTCCGGCATCCCGTTCAATGGCCCGATCGGCGCTTGCCGCGTTGGTTACATTGATGGTGAATTCGTGGCTAACCCGAAGCTCTCCGAAATGCCCAAGAGCCGTTTGGACTTGGTTGTCTCCGGTACGGAACGTGCTGTGTTGATGGTTGAATCTGAAGCCGATTGCTTGCCCGAAGACGTCATGCTCAACGCTGTGATGTTCGGTCATGAACAACAACAAGTGGCCATTAACGCCATCAATGAATTGGTTGAAGAAGCCGGCAAGCCCGCTTGGGATTGGGAACCCGCTCCGAAGAATGAAGCTTTGATTGCTCGCATCGCTGAGTTGGCTCAAGCCGAATTGAAGGTTGCTTACGGCATTCGCAGCAAGCAAGCTCGTACGGAAAAATTGCGTGAAATCTATGCCATGGTTGACGAAGCTTTGGCCAAGGACGCTGAAGCTGCCGGTACGGAAGCTCCGGACGCTAACGAAGTGGCCGGTATCCTCTTTGAAATGGAAGCCACGCTCGTTCGCTCCAACATTTTGAATGGCGAACCGCGTATCGACGGTCGCGACACGAAGACGGTTCGTCCGATCGAAATCCGCCAAGGTGTCTTGCCGCGCACGCACGGTTCTGCTCTCTTTACGCGTGGTGAAACGCAAGCTCTCGTTGTGACGACCTTGGGTACCAAGCAAGATGAACAAGTGATCGATGGTCTCTTGGGTGAAACGCGTGAACGCTTTATGTTGCACTACAACATGCCTCCGTTTGCCACGGGTGAAACGGGTCGCGTCGGTAGCCCGAAGCGTCGTGAAATCGGTCACGGTCGTTTGGCTAAGCGCGCCTTGTTGGCTGTGTTGCCCTCTGAAGAAGATTTCCAATACAGTATTCGCGTTGTGAGCGAAATCTGTGAATCCAATGGCTCTTCCTCTATGGCTAGTGTCTGCGGCGGTTGCTTGTCTTTGATGGACGCTGGCGTCCCTGTTAAGGATTACGTTGCCGGTGTGGCCATGGGCTTGATCAAGGAAGGCAACAAGTTTGCCGTCTTGACGGACATCTTGGGTGACGAAGACCATTTGGGCGACATGGACTTTAAGGTTGCCGGTACGGAAAATGGTGTGACGGCCTTGCAAATGGATATCAAGATTGAAGGTATCAACAAGGAAATCATGCAAGTGGCCTTGGCTCAAGCTCACGACGGTCGTCAACACATTTTGAACGAAATGCGTACGCAAGCCGCCGGTGGTGCTAAGGAATTGTCTCGCTTTGCTCCGCGCATGATTACGATGAAGATCAACCCGGAAAAGATCCGTGATGTGATCGGTAAGGGTGGCGCTGTGATTCGTGGTATCACGGAAGAAACGGGTGCTACGATCAATATCGAAGATGACGGCTCCGTGACGATCGCTTCTGTCGATCCGCAAGCCGGTCTTGCCGCTCAAAAGCGCATCAGCGATATCGTTGCTGAAATCGAAAAGGGCCAAATCTACGAAGGCACGGTTACCCGTTTGTTGGACTTCGGTGCCATCGTTCAATTATTGCCGGGTAAGGACGGTTTGTTGCACATCAGCCAAATCGCTAACGAACGTGTGAACGCTGTTTCCGACTACTTGAAGGAAGGTCAAACGGTTCGCGTTAAGGTTATCGAAGCTGATGAAAAGGGCCGTGTGCGTTTGTCCATGAAGGCTTTGCTCGAAGAAGCTAAGTCTGAAGAAGCTCCGGCTGAAACGCCTGCCGCCTAATTCTTAGTTTAGGCATTGTCAAAGCATCCCGAGATTTTCGAATTTCGGGATGTTTTTTTTCGTTCTAAGCAATTCACCCTTATGAGTTCTCTATCGAAAAAAAGTGCCTTGTGATATTGTTTCTCCGTTAGATGAAACCTCATCAATTTTTCTTAGGAGACAACAATGACTCAGTACTTAGATCCCGTTGCACTTTGGGAAGATTTGCACCAAATTCCCGAATTGGCCATGCAAGAAGTGAAAACCGCTGCTTATGTTGCCAAGACGTTGCAAGATCTCGGAATCGAAACGCAAACGCAATTAGGTGGTACGACCGGCGTGATGGGCATCATCCGTGGTTCTGAACCGGGCCCTGTTGTGATGTTACGTGCTGATATGGACGCTCTTCCCTTCACGATCGATGGCAAGCCCTGCGCTATTCACGCTTGCGGTCATGACTCTCACACCGCCATGCTTTTGGCCGTTGCCAGCCGTATGAAGGATCAAGTCAAGAAGGGTACGTTAAAGCTCTTGTTCCAACCGGCCGAAGAAGCCATTAGCGGTGCCTTGGCCATGATTGATGCAGGTGTTTTGGAAGATGTGGATTACGCTTTAAGTAGCCATATTCGTCCGATTCAAGACGTTGAGGCCGGTAAGGTTTGCCCGGGCGTGATGCACTCTGCCTCTCATACGATGTTTGTTGAAATCGAAGGCCGTAGCGCTCACGCTGCTCGTCCGCATTTGGGTGTCAATACCATTGATGTGGCTTGCGCCATCATTCAAAACGTTCAAGCCCAATGGTTTAACCCTGCCGATGTTTGGTCTGCCAAGTGCACGCAATTGCACGCTGATGCAGGCGCTTCTAACTCTATTCCGGGTAAGGCTCGTTTGACGTTTGACTGCCGTGCTGGTACGAACCCCTTAATGGCTGACTTCAACGAACGCTTTGCTCGTATCGTGAAGAATACCGCTGAAGCTTTTGGTGCTAAGGCCGAAATCATTGAAGGTGGTAACTGCCCCGCAGCTGAATACGACGAAGACTTCAAGGAAATGGTTCGTGAAGCTATCGTCAATGTTTGCGGTGCCGATGCTGTGGCTAAGGACTGCGGTGGTGGCGGTGAAGACTTCCACTTCTTTAAGATGGCTAAGCCTTCTATCAAGGCCGCTTACTTTGGTGTTGGCGTTGGCGCAACGCCGGGCTTGCACAATGCCGATATGCACTTTGACCCGAAGTATTTGATCAATGGTGTGAATATCACGGTTGATGTCGCCAAGCGTTTGGTCGGCTAATCGCTCTCATTTTTAAGAGCCAATAAAACCTCTCGCTGAGATTGCGTCTCGGTCGAGAGGTTTTTCTTTGCAAAGCATCGAAAAGAGAATAGAATTTAAATTGAAATTTGAATTTAATTGAGATCGCTATGAACACGAAGAAAAAGCGCTTGATTGGACTGACAGTTGTCGCTGTATTGGCTCTTACAGGTTGGGGCTGTTACAAGTACATGAATACCAACGATGGCCTAAAGCTCTACGGAGCAATTGATATGCGTACCGTTAACTTGGCTTTTGAAGAGTCAGGGCGTATGCAAGAAATGTTGGTTGAAGAAGGCAGCAAGGTCGCTCCTAAGGATGTGATTGCAAGGTTAGATGACCGTCGCTATCTCATCGCCTATAACAACGCACAATCAGCCTTAGATACAGCTCAGGCGGAATTGACGCTGTTGAGCGCAGGACCACGTCCGCAAGAAGTGGAAGTTGCTCGAGCCAAAGTTAGTGCCATGAAGTCGCAGTTAGCCCTTTCTACTCGAACCTGTCATCGTGAAAGGAAGTTAGGCGAAGCCACTAGCGCAATGCGTCGCGATCAGGCGTGTTCGCAAATGAAGGTCGATCAAGCGCAATTGCATGAAGCTCAAAAAACTTTGGATTTGGTTTTAGCCGGTACACGTCAAGAAGAAATTGACGTAGCTAAAGCTCGTGTTCAACAAGCACACACCGTGTTAGCCGATGCTAAACGTGCTCTTGAAAATTGCACCCTTCGCTCCCCTGGTGAAGGGGTGATTCGTTCCCGTATGAAGGAGCCCGGTGACATGGTTAGCGCCAATGCCCCCATTGTTGAATTGGCATTGATGAATCCTCTTTGGGCTCGCGTTTATATTGATGAGGTCAATTTGGGAAAAATTGCTATGGGGCAATCCGTTAAGTTAACGGTAGATAGTTATCCTGAACAGGTTTTTGAAGCTACGGTGGGCTTTATTTCGACCGTTGCAGAGTTCACACCGAAGACCGTACAAACAGAAGCCATTCGTACGCACTTGGTCTATGAAGTTCGTTTAACGGTAAACGATCCTAATGGCTTATTACGACTGGGGATGCCGGTTACGGCGCAACTGCAATAAGGCATTAACATGACGCACTACGCCTTAGAAGTTGAATCTGTCACTCGAACGGAAAAAGGGGTTCAAGAACCGCTGCTTTCCGCATTGTCCTTAAACGTTAATGAGGGACAACTTGTGGCTTTGGTAGGCGCAGATGGTGCTGGTAAAACAACCCTCATGCGGACCTTGGCGGGATTGCTAAAACCGCAAAAAGGGACGGTAAAAGTTTTTGGGGAAAACCTTTACGAAAATCTCTCAGAGTTACAAAATTTGTGTGGCTATATGCCTCAAAAATTCGGGCTCTATCAGGATTTAAGTGTCGTTGAGAATCTTTCTCTTTATGCGGATTTATTCAATTTAAATTCTGCTGAACGAGAAAGACGCTTCAAAGAACTCCTTGAGATGACGGATTTGACCGCCTTTACAGATCGTTTGGCCGGTCGTCTTTCCGGAGGGATGAAGCAAAAGTTAGGGCTTGCTTGCGCACTTTTAAATCATCCCAAGCTTCTGCTGTTAGACGAACCGAGTGTTGGCGTTGATCCATTGTCGCGTCAAGAGTTGTGGCGCATTTTGCAAAGAAATGTTCGGCAAGAATCCATGACGATTGTGGTGGCCACCACGTACATGGACGAAGCCTCTCTTTGTGATGAAGTGATTGTGCTTGAAAATGGTCACTTAGTCCTCATGGACACGCCTCAAAATATCGCTCAAAAAGCTCAAGGATTAACATACTTTGTTGAACCGGCAAAAAATGAACGCAGTCGGGATTTACAAGCCTTTTTACTCGATAACGATGAATGGGTACTGGATGCGGTGCCACAGGCCGGTTACGTACGAGTGCTTTTAAGACCCAATCGCACGCTTGAAGACTTTCGGGGTCAAATAGGTAATCACACTTGTCTTTCGGTAGAGGCTCGTTTGGAAGACGGGTATTTAGTCGAGCGTTACCGAAATGAGTCTAGGCAAACCTACTCTGTTATTAAGGAGCAGACGCAAGAAAGCAAAAAAAAATGTCATGAAGCGTTGATTACGGCTCGAGATCTTGTTCGCCGTTTTGGGAACTTTGAAGCCGTTAAAAAAACTTCTTTTGATGTCTATCGTGGTGAAATATTTGGTTTGCTGGGCCCTAACGGTGCTGGGAAAACCACCACTTTTAAAATGCTCTGTGGGCTTTTAACGGTCTCGGATGGCGAACTCAGTATTGATGGTTTCGATGTTAACGAAGCCTTGCAACATGTTAAATCCAATCTGGGTTATATGTCTCAGAAATTTGCGCTTTATGGGGATTTGAGCGTTCGAGAAAATATGAACTTTTTTGCCAATGCTTACGGTTTATTTGGCCAAGTGGCTAAACGTCGCATTGAGTTATTGATTGAAGAATTTCAGTTAAAAGAGTATCAGGACCATCAATCAAAAACATTGCCAGGCGGTGTTAAACAGCGTTTGGCGATGGCGGTTGCTTTATTGCATAAACCTAAAATTTTATTCTTAGACGAACCTACGAGCGGTGCCGATGTACCGACACGGCGTCAATTTTGGCGTTGGATGACGGCGCTGTCTGCTGCCGGAACCACCATCATTGTGACAACCCACTTTATGGAAGAAGCGCAGTATTGCGATCGTATGCTGATTCAGGATCGAGGAGAGGCCTTGATTTTAGGTACGCCCGAAGAGATTCGACAGAATTCGCCAACGATGGATGATGCGTTTATTCGAGTTGTTAAACAATTTAGAACGGAGGGAGAAAAATGAGTGAATTTTTAACCCACGTTCGAGCACTATGCATTAAAGAGACACGACAAATTATCCGAGACAAAAGTGCCATTTTGTTGGGGATTGTTTTGCCTGTGATTTTGATTTTCTTATTTGGTTTCGGGTTAAGTTTTGACGTTCAGAATATCCGATTGGGCATTGTCAAAGAGCAATCCTCACAGACAACCACGCTTTATACACAAGCCTTTATTGCAAATACAACTTTTGATGATGTATCGGTTTATCCCTCAAGGTCGAGAGCGCTACAGGCCTTAAACCGTTTTGAAATTGAAGCGGTGGTCATTTTTGATACTAACCAAAAAGCCCAACTGATTATTGATGGTTTGGATGCGCCACGTGCCACGATGGTGACGAATGTGGTGATGCAAACGATGGCAAGTGCCAGTGCTGCTCAAGGCATAGCAATGTCAGGCGTTCAGATCGTTCCTCGTATTTGGTTTAATGAAGGGGCGGAAAGTCGTTGGTATTTGGTTCCCGGTTTGATGGTCATTATTCTAACGATGACGGGAACGATGTTAACGGGGCTTGTGATTGCCCGCGAATGGGAGCGGGGAACGATGGAGGCGTTGCTTGCAACACCGGTGAGCGCTATGGCTTTAATTGCATCGAAAACCATTCCTTATTTCCTTTTGGCAATGGTGGGGTGGTTGCTTTGTCTGCTATCGGCAATTTTCGTCTATCAAGTTCCTATTCGAGGCAGTTTACTTCTGATAACGCTCTCATCGGTTATTTACCTTTTCTTCTGTTTGGGTTTGGGATTGATTATCTCTGCTGTAACGCGCTCTCAATTTCTATCATCACAAATTACGTTGTTGGCGAGTTTTCTTCCGGCATTACTATTATCGGGTTTCATTTTTGACTTGCGTAGCGCTCCGGTTTGGGCTGATATCGTTGCGCATTTGTTGCCTCCCGTGTATTACTTGGAGTTACTCAAAGTTGGTTTTCTAACGGGAGGAATGACCTCTTTAATGATTAAAGACTTAATCATTTTGACTTTCTTTGCTGTTTTGACCTTAGTGGTATCGATCAAACTTAATCAGAAGCGGGTGAGAAAATGACCGAACGACTTCAACGCTTCCGAGCACTGGCCCATAAAGAATTTTTGGCGACCGTTAAAGAAAAAACGAGTCGAATGATTCTGGTTGGACCTTTGGTTTTGTACATTATTTTATTTGGGTACATTGCCAGTTTTAATTTGGATCGCGTCCCTTATGCCCTTTGCGATCTATCTAAAAGCGCACTTTCAACGCAGTTTATTCAGGCGATCGACCATAATCGAATTTTTCAACGTGTCGGAACTTACAACAGTCTTGCTCAGGTTCCTCAAGCCGTCGATGAGGCTAATGCGCTTTTGGTCATTGTGATTCCGGAGAATTTTGCCGATACCGTGTATGAGAAAAAGTCGGCAACCATTCAAGTCATTATTGATGGTCGAAATTCAACAACAGCCCAATTGGCCGCAGGCTATTTAGGCGTTATCGCTGAGGGCTTTAATGCACGAGTATTGGGATTAGAGTCATTTTTGACACCGAGGCTTTTATATAACCCCAACAGCATTACGCAGTGGTTTATCATGCCGGGGCTCATTGCCATGCTCTCAATGTTGCAAGTTCTCATTCTTTCGGCATTAAGTGTCGCTAGAGAACGCGAACAGGGCACCTTTGAACAATTGTTGGTCTCTCCTTATCAAACTATTGATTTGTTACTCGCTAAAGCCTACATACCGATGGTAATCGGGCTTTTCCAAGGCACTCTGATTTTTTTGGTTGACCTTTGGTGGTTTGATATTCCCATGGCAGGAAGCATTTGGGTTTTGTACTTCGCGCTATTAATCTTTATGACCTCTATTGTGGGGTTGGGACTGGCGATTTCTGCCTATAGTGAAACCATGCAACAGGGCTTACTTTTAGTGTTTGTTTTTATGGTGCCGATGGTGTTGTTATCCGGTCTTTTTGCACCGGTACAAAATATGCCAGAGTGGCTTCAACTTTTAACTTATGCCGATCCATTGCGATTTGCATTGACAACGATTCGACGTGTGTACCTGATCGGTATTGGATTTACTGAAGTGATCGAGGGATTATGGCCAGTGATTTTAATGTCATTAGTGACCTTGCCTTTGGCCTATTACTTCTTTAAAAAACGGTTGTAAATAACTGGGAGATAATGGTGAGAAAAGCGACTTCAAAATTAAGAAATGATGGCGAAAAGACGCGAGAACGTCTAATTGAAGAGGCTGGTCGACTGGTGGCTGTGAAAGGATGGAGCGCAGTGACGGCGCGAGACGTTTGTCAAAATGCGGGTACCAATGCGGCCAGTATCAATTACTGGTTTGGGGGACGAGAAGCCCTCTATCAAGCTGTGTTGGGGAAAATTCCTCAAACAATTTTCAGTCAAGAACTCGAAATTGAAATGGTCCAATACGAGTCACCTGAAGAGGCGCTGGATTTTTATTTCAGTTCGTTAATTCCTCGAGTCTTGCAAGAAGATAATTGGCCGATTCGGGTTTGGGTAAGAGAAGTGGTGGCTCCGTCCCCTCAGTTTTATAAGCTCATCATGCTGTATGGCAAAGAACGCATTACGCATCTGAAAACTTTTTTTGCCAATTACTTAGGTATTGAGGATTGTGAAGATCAGCGAGTTGAAGCGGTTTTTGTAGCTTCAATGGCGCCGGTTTTTCTTATGGCGATCGCCGATCCGAACGTGAAAGAAATAATGCTTCCCAGTTCTCTTTCTCAAACAGAGACTTTCTCAATGCTATTGAAAGATCAAGTAATGGCGGGCTTGAGTTCGGCCCGCGAGCGGCTAAAGGATTCGTCCCACTAATTCGTCGCCTGCAAGGTAAGCTCGGATGTTGCGCAATTTCTCTTGCGCAGCATCTTCGCGAGCCTCTTGGGTTGCGCCCCCAATGTGCGGGGTTAAGACAACATTTTCAAATTGTGTTAAACGAGGATCGATATTGGGTTCATTCTCGTAGACATCAAGGCCGGCGCCAGCAATGGTGCGATTTTCTAACGCCTGTACCAAAGCTTCTGTATCGACTAAAGCGCCACGCCCGATATTGATCAAAAATCCGTCAGGACCAAGCTTTCCCAACACGTTGGCGTTAACGATGTGGAACGTTTGCTCATTGGCGGGAAGTGCCATGACAAGAAAGTCTGCCCAAGCTGCCAAGGCCTCAACAGAATCAAAGCGGGTGAATTCTTCACTGGCTTGACGACGATCGAGATACCCCACTTGCATGCGAAAACCTTGTGCCCGGCAAGCGAGTTCTTTGCCAATATGACCGAAACCAGCAATGCCGATTTTCTTGCCGGCCACACGAAAAGCAGGGCGCTTAGGCCATTGAATGCTCTTCGTTTCCAAAAGCCCCTGATGAACTTGAGGAATGTGACGAGCCAATCCCACCATGAGACCAATCGTCAAATCCGCAACATCGTTGAAGTTGGCATTGGGGGTATTGGTAAAGATAATGCCGCGTTTGGCAATGGCGGCCATGTCAGAACGATCGAAACCAACACCCCAACTGGCGATGTATTTGAGATTAGGGAAATGATTAAGAATCGTCTCATCCACCGTTACCATGGGCGCAATAGAGAGAATTTCGGTCTTTGGACCGATCTCACTTTTTTGTGCATCGGATAACTCATTCCAATAATAAAGCTCGCCAATGTCATTGAGACCATCATAGAGCGATTGACCCAAGCCTTGCGTTAAGGTAACGATGATAGGTTTCACGATTTATTCCTCAGAGTCTTCAACTTTTTCCAAAGAATCAACTTTGGGACTGACCATCGGGTGAATGAAACGATAGAGTTCACGGGCACTCTTGGGAGGCTTGTTCATCTCAGCTTCTTTACGTGCACCTCGAATGAGTCGACGAATGTTTTGGACGTCAACGTCGGGAAACTCTTCGATAAAATCGGTTAAATAGCCGTCATCTGCGATTAAACGGTCACGCATGCGTTCGGCCTTATGGTGCGCGGCAACAGCAGCTTTACTTTCACCCGTGGCCAAATCAATCGACGTACGAACCTTTTCGTAGTCAAGCGTACTCATCTTTTTGCCGATCAACTGCAATTGACGACGTTGAGCGCCAAAGGAGCGCATTTTCTTGTACTCATCAATGGCTTCTCGAACGTCTTCAGGCAACGGAATGCGGTTAAGCGTTTCAGGGGCCAAACCAGTCATTTCTTTGCCAAGGTCTTGCAAAGCTTGCAATTCGCGCTTGATTTGAGACTTACTCGGACGATCGTAAAAGTCGTCATCTTCATCATCGAGTTCGTCGTTTCGGGTATCCCAATTACGTGCCATAAGTGTTTAATTCAAAAAGTTAATTAATAATTCTGCCATTCTACCGATAACCATTGAGCATTAAAAGCGAAGAAAAGTCATTTTGGATTTTTTCATCAACCTAAACATGCGCTAAGATTAAAAATTACAAAAATTTTTTAAGTAGTGAGATTCCGTGAGCGAAATCATAAAAAAATTCCCCAATTCGCCCTTTGAATTGCATGCACCATATGAACCTTCGGGCGATCAACCCACTGCGATTGAAGAACTCAATGCAGGTCTCGATGATGGCTTGACGTTTCAAACGCTTTTAGGGGTAACGGGGTCAGGTAAAACTTTTACGATGGCCAATGTCATCGCTCGTCAGGGCGTGCCAGCCATCATCATGGCGCCTAATAAGACGTTGGCAGCACAGTTGTATGCAGAAATGCGAGAGTTTTTCCCCAACAATGCAGTGGAATATTTCGTCTCTTATTACGACTACTATCAGCCAGAAGCCTACGTGCCCAGTCGTGATCTTTTTATTGAAAAAGATTCGGCGATTAATGAGCATATTGAGCAGATGCGGCTGTCTGCCACCAAGAGTGTTCTTGAGCGCCGTGACACCATCATTGTGGCAACGGTGTCTGCTATTTACGGTATCGGTAAGCCTGAAAGCTATACGCAAATGCGTTTGATTATGCGCACGGGCGATACCAAGAGCCGGTCTGACTTCATCTCTCAACTCGTGAAGATGCAATACAAGCGCAGCGAAATGGACTTCTCTCGTGGAACATTCCGAGTTCGCGGTGACACGATTGATGTTTTCCCTGCTGAACACGCAGAAATGGCCGTGCGTTTTGAGCTCTTTGATGACGAATTGGAAAGTATTTGTTTGTTTGACCCATTAACAGGTGTCATCATTCAAAAAGTGCCACGCTTTGTCATTTATCCTGCCAGTCACTACGTGACGCCTCGCGATGAAATCGTTCGGGCCATTGAAACGATCAAAGCAGAATTAAGAGACAGAAAGCGTGAATTTTTAGCCGAAAATAAACTTGTTGAAGCACAACGCTTGGAACAACGCACGCTCTTTGATTTGGAAATGCTTGACCAAGTCGGTTTTTGTAAGGGCATTGAAAACTATTCTCGCCACTTAACAGGATTGGCGCCCGGCGAAGCGCCACCTTGCTTAATCGACTATTTGCCTAAAGATTGCCTCATGTTTTTTGACGAAAGTCACGTCATGATGGGGCAGCTGGGCGGGATGTATCGCGGTGACCGCTCGCGTAAAGAAACGTTAGTACTTTATGGGTTCCGTCTGCCTTCAGCATTGGATAATCGACCGCTACGTTTTGACGAATTTGAGCGAAAGATGCGTCGCGGTGTTTTTGTGTCGGCTACGCCTGCTAACTATGAGCTTGAGCATTCTTCCCAAATTGTCGAACAGGTGGTGCGCCCCACGGGGTTGGTGGATCCGGAAGTGATTGTTCGACCGGCAACTACCCAAGTCGATGATGTTTTAAGTGAGATCAATGAGCGTGTTGCTAAGGGCGATCGTGTGTTGGTGACAACGCTAACCAAACGCATGGCCGAAGATCTCACGGACTTTTTAAATGAAAATGGGGTCAAGGTTCGTTATTTACACTCAGATATCGATACCGTGGAGCGTGTTGAGATTATTCGTGATTTAAGAGCCGGTCTCTTTGATGTCTTGGTAGGGATTAACCTTTTGCGAGAAGGTTTAGATATTCCAGAAGTGTCATTAGTAGCTATTTTGGATGCGGATAAAGAAGGCTTTTTGCGTAGCGAACGATCACTCATCCAAACCATTGGTCGAGCAGCCCGAAATGTGGCGGGGACGGCGATTTTGTATGCCGATAAGATGACGGACTCTATGAAGCGAGCCATTGATGAAACGGAACGTCGTCGTGCCAAACAAAAGGCTTATAACTTAGAGCACGGTATTACGCCTAAGAGCGTGAAAAAGGAAGTCAAAGACATCATTGACGGTGTTTATCGTTCGGATAATACTTCCGTGTCTCATTTGACGGAAACGGTCGGCTCCATGAGTGAAAAAGACCTTTCTGCTGAAATTAAGAAATTGGAAAAACAAATGTTTGAATTTGCCAAGAATTTGGACTTTGAAAAAGCAGCTGCTGTGCGTGATCGCTTGGCAGAACTAAAAGCCCAAGTTTTTGGGCATTAAAGGAGAATAATGATGAGTCAAATGCCGACAACGATCCATACGGAAATGCGTCGTCAAGATCGAGCTGTGGACGATCCCGTTTTGATCAAAGCATTTTTGCAACGCGCTCGCTCTGTCGTGGTTGCGTTTAATGATGAACCGCACCCGTATGCCGTTCCTTTGAGCTATGGCTTTGAAGTTTCCGATGATGGCTTAATTCTTTATTTCCATGGTGCCGCCGAAGGTCATAAAGCCGATTTGATTGCAAAAAATCCCGAAGTGAGTTTTGTGATTGCCGAGCTCGGCGCCACCATGGTGATTGATGATCCGGTCTCGAAGTCCGGTCAAAACTACTTCTCTGTGATCGGTAGCGGCTCGATGCAAAAGCTCGAGGGTGAAAAGCGCATTCACGCCTTAGAGCAAATCATGCATCACTACGCTGGCGACGATGGTGAGTTAAGTTGGGAGTTCCCGGAAGAACTTGTGGAGAAGATGGGGATTTGGGCGATTAACGTGAAGGAACTTTCTGCTAAAACTCGTCAACAGATGTTTTAATGAAAAAAGAGGCTTAAATAGCCTTATTTAATGAAAAATGGGCGCTTTTAGCGCCCATTGTCATCTTACGGGATGTAGTGGATGATATCCTCTTTTTCCCAACGGGATTTCGGTCGAGAGGCATTGGAATCTTTGCTTGCACGATAGCCCAATGCAATACCTAAAATGGTACGGTGGTTTTTAGCTTTGATGCCTAAAAGGTCATCGAGCATATCAAAATCAATGCCACCCAAGAGCGTGGAGTCAATGCCCATTTCTGCCGCTGCAACAGTTAAGCAACCGGCAGCTAAGAACGTTTGGTTACTGGCGTAGTTAAACCATTCTTGAGGATTTTCTTCAAACATTTTGGCGTACGTCATGCGAAGTGCATCGGGGCGTTCGTCAGAAGTCCACGTTTTGTATCGTCCATCGGCTTTTTCTTTTTCATAAAGCGCTTCCCAATAGGGCAGGCTTGTCGTGGCGGGCACGGCAAAGAAAATAAAGTCCGAGGCCGTCAAACGGTTGACGTTAAAGTCCTTAATGGCAGGACGAATTCTTTCGCGACCTTCAGGAGTCGTCACAACATAAAAGTGCCACGGCTGTGAATTAACGGAAGAAGGACACAAGCGAAGGACCTCTAAAAGTTTTTCCATGTCCTTTGCAGACACGTGACGCCCTTGATCAAAGTGCTTGGTCGTATAACGAGTTTGCATCAATTCCAAGATATCCATAAATATCTCCCCATTAAACAATTTTCTTCGTTAATAAAACACGAACGGCACCAGAGCCACCTTCACCGGGTAAAGCTTGGATAAAGGCTTGCACTTCATTCATTTGGCGAAGCCAACGGCGCACCATCATTTTCAAAACAGGGCCTTCATCGCTATTCATGCCTTTTCCGTGGACGACACGGACACAACGAATCCCTTCCTGACGGGCGGCAATAATAAACGTCGTCAAAGCCGAGCGAGCTTCTTCAATTGTGTAACCGTGTAAGTCCAAATGTGCCCCAACGGGCCATAAACCACGTTTGAGTTTGCTGGCTAAATCAACTCCGCAACCCACTGCAACATAGTCACGATCTGCCCAATCGTCCATGGAAGTGGCGTCATAGTTATCCGACAACTTCATCTCAACATGAGCGCGGGTAGCAGGCGTGATGGGTTTGCGCGTTTTAACGCGTGCAGCCGGGTGCTTTTTATTGGATTGATCAAGCTCAGTGACACCTAAGCGTTGCATTTCTTTAGAAAACAAATCCGCAGCATCGTCTTGCTTTTCGGTTTTGATCATGCCAAGACGATGCATTTCAGCATCAAAGTCTTCCTTGTTGATCTTTTCTTGCTCGCGACGAGCAGCGGCTTCTTCAGCCGACTCTTCGCGCGCTTTTGTTTCTTCAAAGGCACGGGCTTTAATGCCCTTTAATGCCTCAAAACCTTTACTTCTCATTTTTACTCTTGGCTTTCTAAATAGCGTTGTGCGTCAAGCGCAGCCATGCAACCCGTGGCAGCAGAGGTGATGGCTTGACGGTAGGTTTGGTCTTGGCAGTCACCGGCAGCAAAGACGCCTTCAATATTGGTGGCCGTTGCGGTGTGTGAGCGCGTACCTTGCGTAACGATGTAACCGTTATCAAGTTCCAATTGATCCGTAAAAATCTTGGTGTTGGGCGAATGGCCGATCGCAATGAAAACACCGTCAAGCGATAACGTTTCATCAGCTGCGCCGTCTGTAGCCTTAAGAGAAAGACCCGTTACACCTTGTTCATCCCCTAAGACTTCTTTGACTTCGCGGAAAAGGTGCAATTCAATACGACCTTCCTCGACAGCTGCCATTAATTTTTTGACCATAATCGGTTCGGCTTTGAAGCGATCACGGCGGTGAACGAGATGAACATTGCTGGCAATATTGGATAAGTAAAGTGCTTCTTCCAAAGCAGCGTTGCCGCCACCAACCACAGCCACCACCTTTTTACGGTAGAAAAAGCCATCACACGTTGCGCACGCTGAGACGCCACGACCCTTGTAGTGTTGTTCGGACTCTAGGCCCAAATATTTGGCAGAGGCCCCCGTTGCAATGATGAGGGCGTCGCACGTGTAGGTGTTGCCAAGGTCGGAGACCAAGCGGATCGGTTTTTCCTTTAAGTGAGCCTCGGTCACCATGTCAAATTCAATTTGGGTGCCGAAACGGCTGGCGTGATCAAGGAATCGTTGCATAAGTTCAGGCCCTTGTACGCCATTGACATCAGCAGGCCAGTTATCAATTTCGGTGGTCGTCATCAATTGACCGCCTTGCTCCATTCCAGTGATTAAGAGCGGTTCTAAATTGGCTCTCGCAGCATAAAGAGCAGCGGTATAACCTGCAGGCCCAGACCCCAAGACAATCACTTTGGCATGTTTCGTATTGGACATAGAAAATCCTTTTTTCTCTCATTAATTAACTCTTGCATTTTAACTTCAAAGCGACAGAAATTAGCCTTGATCCATTGCCTAAAAATATAAAAAAAGTAACGAGCTGAAAAATGCTTGCGAAATTGGGTGCTTAGAAGCCCTATTAGTGACGCAAAAAAGTACAATTAATGTTTCTAGAAATTGAATGTAAGAATTGATTTTTTGAATGAAAAAACCGGCCCTCAATAAAGAAAAAGCCTCAAAAAACCTGCTAAAAGCACCTGCCAAACGCAAGCGTTCCGTCAATGATGGTCAGTTGACGACACCTGGAAATGAATTGGTTCTCAAGAATGCTTATTTGGAGGCACCGAAAGCACCTAAAGAAAAGGCAAAGATTCATCTTGCGCCTTTTATGGGAGTGTTTTTTGCCGTTTTCACCGTTTTGTATGTGTTATCACTCGTTTCATACTCTCCGGCCGATCCTTCTTTCACCCATGCTGCCCCTTTGGTTAATGCGAAAAACTTTGTAGGCGGCTTTGGGGCTTATCTTTCAGACATTTCGCTGTTTGTTTTTGGTTGGAGTGCGTATTGGCTCATTGGGGTCGGCGCTATGGTGGCATGGCGTTACGCCTCAAGTCATTATGTTAAAACACCCTTTGGTCGCATCTATCACTTAGTGGGCTTGGTTTTACTTTTGTGCGCCAGTACAACGTTGGAAGCATTGCGTTTGTACCCTTATGCAGAGCGCTTGCCGGGTGAGGCCGGTGGCATTTTAGGGCAAGCCTTGATGACCGCCGTTGTTCCATATATGGGAGCGATTGGCGTTACTTTGATCATGCTCGTTTTGGGTGCTTGGGGCATGGCGATTTTCTTTGATTTTTCTTGGCTCAATGTTTTTGAGGGGCTAGGAGCGCGCGTCGAGCGCCTCTACAAGCGAGATAATCGTCGAGAAGAAATCGTTAAGGCAGATTTCAATGAACCGGAAAAAAAGAAAGAAGCCATAACGTCTTCCTTGCCGTTTTTTAAGAAAGAAGACAAGGTTGAAGAGAAAGAGGATGATCAACCCGGTCTTGCGATTGATATTAAGCCTCAAGCCAAGGTTGAACAAAGTACGATTGCTTTGCAATCACAACAAGAAAGCCTTTTTGAGAATTCTGTTACGCCCATTCGACCGGACTTGCGACTTTTTGATCCGGCTGTGAATTCCGAGCCTTCGATTGATAAGACTTCGCTTAGCATCATGAGTAACTTGATTGAAAGTAAGCTCGCAAGTTACGGTGTCAAAGTGACGGTGAGAGCGGCCAATCCGGGTCCGGTGGTTACGCGCTACGAAATCGAACCGGCTGAAGGCGTAAAAAGTTCTGCGATTAAAAATTTGGAAAACGACTTGGCACGAGTCTTGAGTGTTCAGTCGGTACGTGTTTTGGAAACGGTTCCGAATACGCCTTATATGGGGCTTGAAGTGCCGAATCCGAAACGTCAGATTGTGAAACTTTCTGAACTTTTGGGCTCTCAAGACTTTGCTCGCTTTAAAGGTGCTTTGCCCTTGTGTTTAGGTAAGTGCATCACAGGCGAACCGTTTGTACAAGATTTGGCGAAGATGCCTCATTTACTGGTGGCCGGTACAACGGGCTCCGGTAAGTCCGTGGGCGTCAACAGCATGATTTTGTCATTGTTGTACCGCTTTGAGCCCTCGAAATTGCGCTTGATTTTGATTGACCCGAAGAAGGTGGAATTTTCTTGGTATGAGGATATTCCGCACTTATTGTGCCCGGTGGTTGATCAAATGAATTTGGCAAAACACAGCCTTCAATGGTGTGTCAAAGAAATGGATCGACGCTACCATTTGGCACATTTGTTGAAAGTTCGAAACATTGATACCTATAACCAAAAGGTTCGCGAACTTGCCGCTAGCGGCACAACGATGCTCTCTCACTATCTCAAGGACGTGAAAGAGGATATGCCGTTGGAAGAGTTGCCTTATATCGTCGTTGTTGTTGACGAAATGGCAGACTTGTTGATGGTGGATAAAAAGGGTGTTGAAGACTCTTTGATTCGTTTGGCTCAAAAAGCGCGTGCTGCAGGGATTCACTTGATTTTAGCAACGCAACGCCCGAGTGCCGATGTGCTCTCCGGTCTTTTGAGAACCAATATTCCGTCTCGTGCTGCTTTCCAAGTGGCAACGGGGTCGGATAGTCGCATTATTTTGGACCAAATGGGCGCAGAAAATCTTTTGGGGAACGGTGACTTCTTATTCAAGATGCCGAGCTTACAATCGCTTGAACGTGTTCAAGGGGCTTTTGTGACCGATGGTGAGTTGGAACGCATTACGTCGGCTTTGCGTCAAATGGCTAAGCCTAAGTACGTGACCGAGGTGTTGGTAACTGACGAAGACGAGGAAGGTGAGGGTGGCGAAAGTCGTCGTAGTCTAGGTGGCGCTCGAGATGCACTGTTTGATAAAGCCGTGCAGATTATTCTTGACAGTAATAAGTGCTCTGTGACGTTCTTACAACGTCGTTTAGGCGTGGGTTATCCGCGTGCTGCCAATATTGTTGATGAGTTAGAGGCCGAAGGTATTGTGAGTGCGGCAGACTCAAGCGGTCGCAGAACCATTAATGCCCGCCCTGATCAATTGGAGCTCTAAGTGCGTAAATTTTTAGTCCCTTTACTCTTAGCCAGTTGTTCATTGTCTGCTATGGCAGGAGCCATGGACGACTTGCAGGCTTTTTTGAAAAACACCTCAAGTGCCGCAGGGACTTTTAGGCAAAAAGTGCTTACGGATAAAGGGGAAGATGCCTCTGGTGCTGGTCAAGGGGAATTTAAGTTTTTGCGACCGGGCTGCTTTAGTTGGCACTACGATGCGCCTTTTGAAGAATTGATGATGAGTGACGGTAAGACCTTATGGCTCTATGACGTCGAGATGGCTCAGGTGACCGTTAAAACACTCACGCAGGCGCTACCGGCAACGCCCGCATCCATTCTTTTCGGAAACAACGATTTCTCAAAAGACTTTGCGGTAAAAGAGCTTCCCGATAGTGAAGGGATGCATTGGTTGTTAGCAACGCCTAAAGACGATAATTCGCCCTTTAGCGAAGTCAGAATCGCTTTTAAGAATCAATTACCCGCTCGCATGATTTTGAAAGACAACTTTGGTCAACAAACGGTTTTGGCTTTTTCTAACGTGAAAAAGAATCCGAAATTTAAGAAAACGGATTTCACATTCAAGACGCCTAAAGGTGTAGATATTTTGGAAGATCGCTCTGGTCTTTAAAAGAAGCTTCCCGTCCAAACTGAACGGGAAGCCATTTAATAATTCAAGTAATAGATTTCTTTAGAAAATGTAGCGGATACCGGCGCTCCATTGATACGGGGACTTCACATCTGATGAAGTTGTCGTTTGGAATTCACCGTAAGCAACAAAACCGTTATTGAAGTTATAGGTTCCGCCAATAGCAAATTCTCCCCAAGTGCCACCAAGGTCATCTTCAAGCTTAGCGAGACCATTGCTCATTTGAATGGAAGATTCAGACATCCAATCGTGAGCAACAGATGCTTTTAAGTAAGCACTGCCTTGATCAAAAGTTGCTCCAATGGAAACACCTAAACGACCAACAAGACTTTCTAATGCGTCTTGATGAGCTTTTACGCCGTCATTGGTTGTGTAATTTACATCGTTCATATAGCCATAGGTGACTTCAGCTTGCGGTTCCACCCAGAAATTCGTGCTAGGGCAATTAAAACGCCAACCGTATTCAAGGGCAACAGAGGTACCCCATGTGTCAAATGAACCAGAACTGCGTTCTCCGCTTGTGTAGGCTAGGTCAAAGTCGGTCTTCATGTTAGTAGCTTTGACGATAACATCAAGGAACTGACCGTTATCACTTAACCAACCACCATAAACCCCTAGACTATAACTGCGATCATCGGTAGAACCATTGATTAAATCACCATTACCATCGGTGTAACTGGCTGTTGTACCGAGGTAATAGTTATTCAAAATTTTGGTGTCGGCACCGATTTGAACAGTCGTGTGTTTATTTTCTAAGTCGCGGTCGCCATATTCTGTTTCTCCACCGTAAACACGAGCCCAGCCACCGGCTTGTCCATCAAAGGTTCTCAAATCACCAAGGCGTTTGTTGACATCATTGATTTGTGCACGCCAAGCTAAAGTTTGTAATCCTGCAATATCACTTAGAGATTGGGCTACTGTCGTATTGTTTTCAATGTCGTTCACAATCGCGTTGCCATTTTCGTCGAACTGGACAAACTGACCGGTAGAAGAGCTGGACTCTTGAACCTTGAAAGCTAATTGCTGATTATTCCCGGCTTCATCAGCAATTGAGATCATGCTCTTTAAAGCCTCTGGGTCTTGAACACCTTCTGCTTTAGCAACCTCAATCGTTAACTGTTTTCCGTCTGCGCCCGAGTATTTATCTAACTTAATTTGTTGATCTTTAACTGAACTTGTTTTAATGAGTGAGTTCCCAGTACTCGTTAATGTCATGAGGTGTAAAGTATTTTCACCTAAATCCAAAGAGCCTCCATCGCTATCAATACGAGTAATAACAGAGTTACCTTCTAGTGACAGTTGCGCACCATTTGTAAGGATAATTTGAGTACCAATATTATCCAGACGGCTAATGGGTTTTGAGTTGTTTTGCCCTTCTAAAGACATCACTCTTGCTTGAGGAGCGTCTTTGATATATTCATCAACAATTGTTCCCCAAAAACCTGAGTCCTTTCCGTTGAACTTTAAGCTCAAGACGTTATCACTGGTTCCAGAATTCACAATGCGTAAGTTTCCGCGAACTTGAATAACTTTATCGGATTCAATGGCAATGAACGTACGGGAATCATAGGAAGTTTTATCAATAACAATATCGCCCTTGATGTGCAAGTCGTTTGTGGCATGAAGGTAAAGAGCCGTAGGTAAGCTTGAGCCACTTACAGCAGAGTCGACACCGTCTGTTGATGTATCCGTTGTTAATTCAATAGCTTTTGAACTAAGTCCATTGTTGATATGAACATGTTCTGCACTAATGACGAAAAGGCTGCCTTGTGACAGTGAAATGGCAGCGAGATCTTTATCAGTTTGAGAGCCTGTGATCTTAACTGTCTTTAAATGGCGCACGGTTTCTTCATCTTGGCGATTATCTTCTTCCCATTCTTTGGGTAACCAATCCATTCCGTTATAGCCCATGTCACCCCAAGAACCATTTCTGAAGACTAGGCTACCATTGATATCAACAGAACCGGCCCAAACTTCAAAACCAGATCCTTCTTCAGAATGAATTGCCACGTTAGGCGAGTTAATCGTTAATTGAGAAGAGTCTTCTTGAGAAGTAAATTTAACCGAAGCGTCACCGTGATTGCGTTTTTCGTTATCATCAGTTCCCCTACTTGTTTCTACAGGGTAGTTACCAACTAGGTGAATAGCAGCTTTTTCTTTTGATTCTGAAGTAATGGTTGTATTTTTTGCATGAAGCCAAGCGGCCACCTGGCCAGCACTTCCAGTCATGGAATTCGGCTCTAAACTTTTACCTTCGATGTAAATGGCAGAGTCATTGGTAGACGAAAGCGTTAAGTTTTGGAGAAGTTTTCCGCCTACGGGTTTGTCGTCATTGATTTCGTCGGGGCCAATAACAACTTGGCCACTGATGCCAGAAAACTCAATTACCTTACCTTTTGATGCAAAAGATAGAGAGTCAAAGCCAGAGAATGTGATATGGCCTTCATTTGATTCTTCGCGTTTGATAAAGGGACCTTCTCCGTTAAGATCAAGGCTATTTTTTCCAATGGTTGTGCTATCAACTTTTAAGTTGAGGTTATTCTTCACGTTTATTGTGAAATCTTGGATTTCGCCCTTGAAATAATTATTGATCTCGGTCTGTTCATCTAAAATGGTTGAGTCAGCTAGGGCTAATGAAGAAAATGTTGCTAGTAAAGCTATGGTTAGGTGAGATTTCGTGAAAGACATTTTTGACTCCAAAAAAGAGAAGATATGCCAAACATACCCCCCCCCAGAATCTTTGTCAAAATAATGATCTGAGTTAGCAACAACGAAGAGAAAGTTGTAAGTTTTTTGAGACAGTCAGATCAAAACAAGCGGGAGAGCTCTTTTGGAACTCTCCCGTATTTGTTTGATAAACGGTTTTGTTTCTTTCCCGAGGAGGGGATGGGTTGAATCAAAACCGGCTGTGGTTAAGAAGCGCTTAGGGAATCGCTTCACGACCCGGCATGTCGTCCACCACGTGAGTCATCCGGGCCGCTTTTTTTATCTTATGCGTCAAGTGATAGATGACAAAGCACGAAACGGTAAACGGAATACCGCAGTAAAGCGCAATGCGTTGTTCGGGGTCAAAGCCCATACCGACCATCACAACAATGCACATCACAGCACCGGCAATGGGCACGAACGGGAACCAAGGACTCTTATATTTGAGCTCGTTCAAGTCGCCACCATTGGCCAAATATTGTTGGCGGAAGCGGTAGTGAGCGATGCAGATGCTTAACCAAACACCCACCGTAGAGAAACCTACGATAGAGATCAAAATCACAAAGACCGTATCAGCAGCCATCACGCTAGAGGCCAAAGCAAGCAAGCCGCCCAACATACTGAAGGCTAAGGCGTTCACTGGAACACCGCGCTTATTGAGCTTTGCTAAGCCCGCAGGCATCATGCCATCATGGCCCAACGACCAAACCATGCGACCGGAGGCAAACAATCCCGTGTTGGCCGATGACAAAATCGCCGTGATGATGACAAAGTTAAAGATGTCTGCTGCATAGGGAATCCCCAACTGCTCAAAGACCGTAATGAACGGGCTCTTTGAAACCGTGGCCGATTCTGCCGGCACCAACGTTGCAACAATCAAGACGGTACCTACGAAGAAGACCACCAAGCGCAACAAAGAGGCGCGAACAGCAATCGGAATGACGCGTTCAGGATTATGGGTTTCGCCTGCGGCCACGCCGATCAATTCAGTGCCCGAGAAGGCAAAGCAAACCGTCACCATCGTAAATAACAGTGGTGTTATGCCGTTGGGCAACAAATCACCGTTACCGATCAAGTTTGACCAACCCGGAGAACCTGTTTCGCCAAATGGAATAACATCAAAGATGGCGCAAGCCCCCAAGACGATGAAGACCTGAATGGTGATGACTTTGATAATCGAGAGGAAGAACTCACTTTCAGCAAAAAAGCGAGTATCAATCACATTCAAGAAGAAAATGATCGACCCGAAAATCACGCACCACATCCATATCGGCACTTGCGGGAACCAATACTGCATGGCAAAGCCAACAGCGGTGAATGCGGTCCCTAACGTGACCGTCCAATTCAACCAATACAACCACGCAACAGCATAACCAGCTGCCGGAGAGATGTATTTCGTTGCATAAAGGTGAAAGGAGCCAGGGTCGGGGTGAGCCACAGAAAGTTCACCAAGACTTAACATGATCAAGTACACCATAAATGCACCGATTAAGTAAGCCAACACAGTACCGAAGGCACCAACGTTTGCGATGATGTGACCAGTTCCAAAGAAGAGGCCGCTGCCGATCACGCCACCTAAACTCAACATGATGAGGTGACGCAATTGCATTGAGCGTTGGAATTGGGACTCGTTATTCGCCGTATTATTTTGGGAGCGATTACTCATGCCTTTCCCCCAAAGTGTTGCTTCTGCTTTCTAGCACCGAGGGTACAGGCCTTATACCCAAGGACTCAGGATCTTGTCTTCGACGAAATATTCGCTTCGAAGCTAGTCTGACAGTTGCAACCCGTTTGTAAAAAGATGCTCGTCGTCCAAACGTTCATCTCTCGTTTTTCGAGGGTTTTCTCCCCCGACACGGTGGTCAACAAAATAAATTTGTTCTATTGACACCGCGATAATAGAGTCAAAATTCGGTGAGGGCAATAGGTAAAACGAAAATAAATTGCAACAGTGCGCAAGTCTTTGGAAAATAAGAGGATTTTTGATGGAATATTTTGTGGTATTTTTACCTAAAATTCACAAAATATTGTTGACAAAGAAAAAGGAGAGGTTTTTTGACC
>DBFZTP010000044.1:0-48064 GCA_048520025.1 Candidatus Aphodousia sp. | reverse complement strand
TTCCGTTTCGTATTCAACGTGAGACGTGTTAATCGTAATACCGCGAGCCTTTTCTTCAGGAGCGGCGTCAATTTGGTCATAAGCACGAGCTTCACCGCCGAATTGTTGGGCGAGAACCGTCGTGATAGCGGCCGTCAACGTCGTCTTACCATGGTCGACGTGACCGATCGTGCCCACGTTAACGTGGGGCTTGGTGCGTTCAAACTTGCCTTTTGCCATGGCTAACTCCTGAACAAACTTTATAAAAATCTCCTCGCAACTGCGAGAAGGATAAAAAACTGGTGCCCATGACGCGGATCGAACGCGTGACCTCTCCCTTACCAAGGGAGTGCTCTACCACTGAGCCACATGGGCCAAATTAATTAATCCGGGATTGTCCACTGAACTGTGGAGCGGGTGAAGGGAATCGAACCCTCGTCATAAGCTTGGAAGGCTTCTGCTCTACCATTGAGCTACACCCGCCTAAGTGTGAGGATCGTTTAATCCCGCTAGCAACCTCGGTTTCATTGCCTCAACAACGATCGCTTGGTGGAGGGAGATGGATTCGAACCATCGTAGGCGTAAGCCAACAGATTTACAGTCTGCCCCCTTTAGCCACTCGGGCATCCCTCCGTAGCGAGAATCGAATTATGGTAAGTTTTTAAACCAATGTCAAGACTTTTTTGAAGTTTTTTATAACTTTTTTAAAGCGCATCCACTAAAGTTATAAAAAAACCTCCAATAATCAAATAGGTAGAGAATTCACTGATCCACGCCAACCATGGCTTATTTTGGTCATTTTTGTCGCGTTGTTGCTCTAAAGCTGCTTCTAAATCTTCAACTGACGTCGTATTCATCAGTTTTTCAAAATCAATGACAGGCATGCGTCCGAGGCCAGAGAGCATTTTCAATGCTGCACCAACACACATTAACGCCATCCCCAAGTCTCCTTGCATGAAAACGGCAATCCCCGTTCCAGCTAAGGCTGCAGACAACACAATTACCAACAGTTCTAGATTGCTCACTTATTCACTCCTTTGCATTGCCCAATTGTATAGCATCCAATTCTTACAATCATTTAATTGCATCGCTGTTACACTATGCCTAAGCACAGGATCCGAGTATGTTGTTTTCCATTTCAGAACAGTTATTGTCCTACGGGATTATTGCGGCCCTTATTCAGGCAGGGCTCATTATTGGTGTGACTTTACGTGTCATGCTCACTCGTCACCCGCCGGGTAGCGCTTTTGCCTGGATTTTGCTCACCGTCATTCTCCCCTACGGTGGCTTCATTCTTTACTTATTGCTAGGCGAACGTACTTTAGGTCGTTGGCATGCCCGAAAACTACGTAGGGCCATGCGTAAGCAACGTCAACAATTCCGACGCATTTCTTTTACAGCTAATCGCGCACCTCTTCATTATCGAGGCCTAGCGCGAATGGCGACTCGTTTGGGAAAGCATCCATTAACCAAGGACTCTTCGTTGCACTTATTAGGTGATTCAGACGAAGCTTTGATTCGTTTAGAACAAGACATCAACAATGCCCGTAGTTTCATTTTGATGGAATTTTATATTTGGGATCTTGGCGGCAAAGCGGACAACATTTCGGCTGCCATCGTCAGAGCGGCCAGACGTGGCGTTCAGTGTTATGTTTTGGTTGATGCCATCGGGTCTCGACGCTTTTTAAAAAGCGATTGGGTTCATCTTTTTAAAGATGCCGGCGTGCATCTTGAAGAGGCCCTCCCCGTCAACCCAATCAGTGCACTTTTAGCTAGAGCGGATATTCGTTTACATCGAAAAATTGTTGTCATTGACAAAGTCATCGGCTACAGCGGCAGTCTCAACATGGTTGACCCGCACTTTTTTAAATCTTCCAACACCGTTGGACAGTGGGTCGATGCCATGGTTCGTGCTAAAGGTGAAGTGGTCGAAAGTCTCTATCAACTGGTCAAATTTGACTGGCAAGTCCTCACTGACTCTAAAGAGGCCTTGCCAAATATTCGACTAAAGCAATTCCGTTTTGACGCAAAAGACCGTGCAACCGTCATGGTTGTTCCTTCTGGCCCCGGAACCAGTCATGAAGCAAATCAACGCATTATTTTGCAAGCGATTAACAATGCGCAAAAGGAAATTCAGATTGTCACTCCCTATTTCGTACCCGGTGAAGCCTTAGCCTTATCGCTTCAAAATGCCGCCATTCGAGGCGTCCATGTCAAACTGATTCTTTCGGAAAAGACAGACTCTGCATTAGTCTCTTATGCTGCACGTCGTTATTTTGATGACCTATTGCAATCCGGCATTGAAATTGAACTCTACAAGGGCGGCGTTTTACACACAAAGAGCCTTATGATTGACGGTAACTTATCGCTTTTTGGCACCGTCAATATGGACATACGGAGCCTTCACCTTAATTACGAATTGATGCTAATGGTGATAGATGTTGAATTTGCCCAAAAACTGGCTCAACTAAATCGCTCCTATGAAGAGCAAAGCACCAAACTCAACGCCCATCAATGGTATCAAAGAAGTCTCTGGGAGCGGACAAAAGAAGGGGCGAGTTTTTTAATCTCACCCCTACTGTAAAAAATGTTTATTTATCAGTGCGTTGGCGCTCTTCAACCACCACGGCATCTTCAACATCTTGCGGACGTCCTTTGAAAGCCCGAGGCGTTTGTTGTTTTGGGGTTTCTTGAGGACGGCTACCAAAAGGATTGCTACTTTGAGGATTGATTCTTACACCCTCATTCATTTCTCGCATACGTTGCAAAGGATCCCCGTAAATCAATCGGTAAACAAACCCTGCGATTAACATAAAAACGATAATGCCGAGAATGATCAAAGCCACCGCACCGATCACCGGCAAAAGTAAAATCCCTAAACCGATCAAGCCAGCCAAAACTGCGACGCTAATCAATAAGCGCAGAAGCGGATTTTGAGGACCCGGGTTAGAGCCACCCCTGTAGATGTAAATGGGCATGTCTTTCTTTTTTCCTACTTAAAAGTCATTTGTTACAACACCAACTTTAGCGGGAGCAATACTGTTTTGTCCATTGCAAAAGTTTCTATTCTTATCCGTTGAATATACAGCAAAAACTCTTGATATTTATCCAAAAAAATCCAATCTGCCCCCTCTTGACAAAGCAAGACCCAAAACACTTGGATACAATTTCATCTTTTAATTGCTTAATTTTTCGATTTTTCGCCATAAATCGTTCGCAAATTTTTGCTTTTTTAGCGAAAATTAAGACACTTATGAAAACATCTATTGAAAACAATTTACCTGACGTTCAATCGAGCGTAGACCCTCGCAATATCGACATTGAGTATGTCGGTGTGCGCGGAATGGAGTTTCCTGTGTCCGTGCAATCGGCCAATGGTGTACAAAACACTGTTGCCAGAGTTGGTATGTTTGTCGGCCTTGCTGCTGAGAAAAAAGGCACGCACATGTCTCGTTTTCTCGGGCTTTTGAGCAACCACAATGCACCCATTAGCCATCAATCGTTGATTGACTTAATGCAACGCATGCTCTCGGATTTAGATGCCACGGAAGGCAAAATCGAATTCGAATTCCCGTTCTTCGTGAAAAAGACTGCACCCGTTTCCAAACTTGAAAGCTTGATGAATTACCAAGTTCGTTATGAAGTGCGTCATGACAACGGACAAACCCGAGTATTGCAAACAACGATTGCTCCGGTAACGAGCTTGTGCCCCTGTAGCAAAGAAATCTCCCAATATGGGGCTCATAATCAACGCTCCCATATCACGATTACAACGCGCAGCGATGGACAAGTCTCGCTTGAACAACAAATCCGCTATGCCGAAGAAAGCGCTTCGTGCGAACTCTGGAGCCAACTCAAGCGAGTTGATGAAAAATTTGTCACCGAACGCGCCTATGAGAATCCGAAATTCGTTGAAGACCTCATTCGAGATGTGGCTGTCGCTTTAAATGCCAATAGGCACATTCAGGCCTACCACATTGAAGCGGAAAACTTTGAATCTATTCACAACCACTCGGCTTATGCGCAAATTCGCAAAGGCACTCTTTAAAAAGTGTTAGTGGTTTTGTGATCCCTTCTGCGTCGTTTTGCGGCTCAGAAGGGTTTTGTACATTATTGAATTACTAAACGTTTGGACAAACCGTTATGTTACTTGAACAAAAAAAGGCAATTCACGACCTCTTTACTCAAGCCCTCAATACCCTTGGTGTCACGGACATCAACGTTGTTTTAGAGCGCCCTAAAGTTGCTGAACACGGAGACTTGGCTTGTAACGTCGCGATGCAAATGGCACGCGCATTAAAGAAGAATCCTCGCGAAATCGCCACCAACCTTGTTGAAACCCTTCAAGCGAATCCCGAAACGGCCACTTTGATTCAATCCTTTGAAATCGCCGGCCCCGGTTTTATCAACATGCGATTAAGCGATGAAGCCAAATCTGCAGTTGTTAAAAAAGTTCTCCAAGAAGGCGCAACGTATGGTCAAAATCAAGACCATGACGGTGAAAGCATCCTTATCGAATACGTTTCTGCCAACCCCACGGGGCCCTTGCACTTAGGTCACGCCCGTCAAGGCGCTCTCGGTGACGTTTTATCCAACTTGATGAAGAGTCAAGGTTGGAATGTTTGCCGCGAGTTCTACTACAACGATGCCGGTGTTCAAATCCAAACGTTGACGACGTCTGTCCAACTCCGTGCTAAGGAAATTTTGGGCGAAACGATTCAATTCCCCGAAAACGGTTATCAAGGAAAGTACATCCGTGATATCGCTCAAGACTTCTTGGATCAAAAGACCATCACAACGCGCGAAGGCGAAACGATCACGGCTTCTGGCGATGTCAACGACGAAGCCAGTATTCGAGTGTTCTCTGTCGGCTATTTGAAAAACGAACAAGACAGTGACCTGCAAGCCTTGGGTGTGAGCTTTGACAACTACTTCTTGGAAAGCTCCTTGTACACAAACGGCTTGGTTCGTCGTGCAGTTGATGCCATGGTTCAATCAGGCTACACCTATGAACAAGACGGCGCTTTGTGGTTGCGTACGACCGACTTTAAGAAGTTCGGTGACGACAAAGACCGTGTGATGCGTAAAAGCGACGGTCACTTCACGTATTTTGTGCCCGATGTTGCCTACCACCTTAAAAAGTTTGAGCGTGGTTTTGTGAAAGCCATCAACATTCAAGGCTCTGACCACCATGGTACGGTTGCCCGTGTTCGCATTGGCGTTCAAGTCGCTGGCAAGGTTCTCAATTTAGACCTTCCAGAAGTCTTCCCTGACTACGTCTTGCACAAGATGCTCAAGGTCGTTATGGATGGCGAAGAGGTCAAAATGAGTAAACGCTCTGGCTCTTACGTGACGTTGCGCGACCTCGTTGATTGGGTCGGTAAAGATGCCGCACGCTTCTTCTTAATTAGCCGTAAGGCCGACAGTGAATTCGTGTTTGACGTGGATTTGGCTCGTGCCCAATCCGATGAAAACCCGGTCTATTACCTCCAATACGCTCACGCTCGTATTTGCTCGGTTTTAGCCCAAGCCAAGGAAAAGAATTTTGCTGTCCCGAGTTTCGAAGAAGCCGCTGCAGTTGACTTAAGCGTCTTAAACGACAAGACAGCTTTTGCTTTGATGGCTCGCTTGAGTGAATTCCCTGAGGTGTTGACTTTGGCAGCTAAGGATTTTGCTCCCCACTCCTTGTGCTTCTATTTGAAGGACTTGGCAGGCGACTTCCACGCCTTCTATAACGCCCAACGTATTTTGGTCGAAGAAGACGACGTTCGTAATGCCCGTTTAGCACTTTTATTGGCAACGCGCCAAGTGCTTCGCAACGGCTTTGCATTACTCGGCATTAGCGCACCAGAAAAAATGTAAGGGTGACTTATGGCAATCAATTTTTCTAAAGGCGGTCTTTGGACCGGTATCTTGATCGGGACAGCGCTTGGCTGCACATTATCGGCCATCGTTGCCTTGGCCATCACCAATGCGCCGATTCCCTTTGTTGAAAAGGTACAAAAGTCCTCCACACCCGTAGACGCCTCTGCGTTAGATGGCAAGGATCCGAATGTGGCGCTTTATGACAACAAGACGCGTTCCGCAACCGAGGAAGCTCTTTCCAACATTAAAACGGTAGAAGCGCCAACGTCCGGCCAATTGGCTGAAGAAACGAATTCACTTCAAAATGATGGAACGGTTTACCGAATCCAAGCGGGCGCGTTCCGCAATGAAAAGGATGCGCAAAAGGTTCAAACAGATTTAGCGTTTATCGCCTTAGAAGCGGACGTTGTTAAATCAACTGATGCTGGTGTTACGCTCTACCGCGTGATGTTAGGCCCATTTGAAACAGCCAAGGAAGCCAACGAGTTGCAACAACGCCTCTCTGCCAATGGCTTTGACTCTATGGTTGTTCGCAATAAACCGCAGAACTGATTATGCGTCATTGGATTTTCGGTTTATTAGCGCTTTGCATGGGTTCTGTAGCCATCGCTGCCGAACCCGTTGAAGGCAAAGACTATATTTTAATTAAGCCCGTAGCCCCGTCTTCATCCGAGAAAATCGAAGTTGTCGATTTTTTCTCATACACCTGCGGTCACTGCTTCCGTCTATCTCCTTTGATTGAAGAGTGGGCAAAAAAGATCCCTAACGATGTCACTTTGGTGCGCAGCCCCGTAGCTTGGGATGAGTCCACAGAATTCTTAGCCCGTGTGTACTTCACTTTTGATGCCTTGGGTCGCTTAGAAGACCTTCATCCGCTTTTTTGGCAAGACATCATGGGCGGGAAGATTACGAGTTCGGATAGCTTAACAGCGTGGTTGACTCAAAATAAAGTTGATTTAAACGAATGGGACAAACTCTACAATTCGTTTGCAGTCAATATGAGCACTAAGCAAGCTGCTCAACGTTGGCAAGACTACCAATTAGACGCTACGCCGTATATCGGCGTAGCCGGTAAATACTTAACAGCCCCCCATTTGGCAGGCTCTCGTCAGAAATCAATGGAAGTTCTTAACTGGCTCATCGATAAAGAGCGCAAAGAACGCCAAAGAAAACATTAATAAGAGGTGTTGTGATGCAAATTGATGCTTCGATTTTTAAAGCTTATGACATTCGTGGCGTGGTAGATAAGACGCTCACGACGCAAGCCGCCTTTGCTATTGGCCAAGCACTTGGCGCTTTAGCTAAAGAAAAAGGCGTTGACACGATGTGTGTCGGTCGTGATGGTCGTTTATCCGGCCCCAAACTCTCCGAAAGCCTAATGCAAGGGATCACCGATCAAGGCGTCAATGTTAAGTCCATCGGCTTGACTCCCACCCCGGTTTTGTACTTTGCTACTGTTTTAACTGGAACAGGTTCCGGCGTTGCTGTCACCGGCTCTCATAACCCGCCTGAATACAATGGGTTAAAGATGATGATGGCTAAGGAAACGCTTTTTGGCGAAGGCATTCAATCCTTGCGTCAACGCATTGAAGCTGGCATTGCCTCTAGTGAGAAAAAAGGCAGCATTGAAGAAATTGATGTTGTCACCCCTTACATGGATAAAGTGACCTCTGACGTCAAATTAGCTCGCCCGATGAAGGTTGCTATTGACTGCGGCAATGGCGTCACCGGCCCAATGGCTGTTGAACTCTTTAAGCGTTTGGGTTGTGAAGTTACGGCATTATTTGCCGATATCGATGGTCATTTCCCCAATCACCATCCGGATCCGTCTAAGCCCGCCAACCTTCAAGACCTTATCGAATGCGTCAAGACCTCTGACGTTGAATTGGGATTGGCTTTTGACGGTGACGGCGACCGCTTGGGCGTTGTGACCAAATCTGGCCAAATCATCTACCCAGACCGTCAAATGATGCTTTTTGCTGCTGACATTCTTGAACGTCACCCGGGTGAACGCATCATCTATGACGTCAAGTGCACCCGTCGTTTGGTGCCGTGGATCAAAAATCACGGTGGCATTCCTACCATTTGCTGCACCGGTCACTCCTTGGTCAAAGCTAAGCTCAAAGAAACGCAGGCCCCGTTTGCAGGTGAAATGAGCGGTCACTTGTTCTTTAACGATGAACGCTGGCCTGGCTTTGATGACGGCTTGTACGCAGGCGCTCGCATTTTGGAAATTTTGTCTCGTCACGCCAATCCGTCTGACGTTTTGGAAGCCCTTCCGACGGCCGTGAATACGCCCGAATTGCACATTGAGATGGCTGAAGGCGAAAACAAGCGTTTTGTGCAACGTTTGCAAGAAGAACTGCATTTTGACGATGCAACCGATATCATCAAAATTGACGGTATCCGTGTGGAATGGGAAGATGGCTTTGCCTTGGCTCGTTCCTCCAATACGACCCCGGTCGTTGTGTTGCGCTTAGAGGGTGACACCAAGGAAGCTTTAGCTCGCATTCAAAAGCGCTTCGGTGAAGCTCTTAAGTCTGTTGACAGTACGATCACTCTCCCGTTTGAGATTTAAGATGAAAGTTTTTATTACCGGTGCTTCGAGCGGCATTGGCGCTGCATTAGCCAAAGAGTTTGCCTCCCGCGGGGCAACTTTAGGGTTAGTTGCTCGCCGTTTAGACCCGATCAAGGAATTGATCGCAACGCTCCCCAACGCAGAGCAACACAAGGCTTACGCCTGTGACGTGACCGATCGTGATCGATTGATTGCCATGGCGCGTGAATTCGATGAAGAAGTCGGCGGTGCCGATATTGTGATTGCCAACGCTGGCATCAGTGTCGGCGTCAAGACGCAATATTACGAAGACTTGGCCGTGATGGAAAAGGTCTATCAAACCAACGTCTTTTCAATGGCGACGACCTTCCATGCCTTTATCGAACCGATGATTGAACGCAAACACGGCACCCTCGTGGGTATCGGTAGTGTTGGCGGTATTCGTGGCATGCCCGGCACCGAAGCTTACTGCTCAAGCAAATCCGCCGTGATTACGTACTGCGAAAGCTTGCGTGTTGAAATGAAAAAGCATGGTGTAGACGTCTTAACGATTAGCCCGGGCTTTGTCAAAACGCCTTTGACAGACGTCAATCCGTACCCGATGCCCTTTATTTTGACACCGGAAGAGTTCGCCAAGCGCGCAGCTGATGCCATTATGGCTAAACGCACCTACGCCACGATTCCGTGGCAAATGGGCGTTGTCTCTAAGATCTTGCGAATGATTCCAAACTGTCTTTTTGACAAGATTTTCGGCAATCGTAAGCAAAAGCCTCGCAACTCCGAAATTCATCGTGCTTAATTTTAAAGCCGAAGGTTTTCTCCTTCGGCTTTATTATTTTAAGAGACTGCAGCAAGCCAACCATCGATAACTTGGCAGACGTCTGCACCGTAATTTTCGATGCGTTTTTCACCGATCCCACAAATTCCTTCCAACTGTTCGGGCTTTCTCGGCTTTCTTCGCACAATTTGAACAAGCGTTTTGTCGGGGAAAATGTTGTAGGCAGCCAAACCCTTTTCGTGCGCCATGTCACTGCGCCAACGTCTTAAAACTTGGAAGAGTTTTTGCTCTTGATCGGTCAAATCATCGTGATCATAGACCTTGCGACTGCTGAGCTGCTTATGCCCGTCAATACGTACGAAGAATGATTCCTCGCCTTTTAATAGGGCCTTGGCTTTGGCGTTGACGCTTAAAACGTTATAGCAATCGTAGTTCACATCAACGTAGTGACGCGTGATCAGCTGGCGAAGAATCTTTCGCCAATATTTAAGTGAGTGCTCTTTCCCAATACCAAACGTTGGGAGTTCATGATGGTCTTTTTCAAAGACCTTATCGGTCGCTACTCCCCTTAAGACATTAATGACGTGTGATGCACCGAATCCCATTTGATTGGTCTTCGCACATCGGTAAATACACGACAATAGCTTTTGAGCGTCCTTTGACGCATCTTTTGTCTGAGGCGGATTCTCACAATTGTCACAGTTGCCACAAGCTTGAGAGTGTTCACCGAAATAAGACAACAGTAATTCACGGCGACAACTCACAGCCTCTGCCAATCCCAACATGCTGTCGAGTTTATGAAAACAGACTTGTTTGTGAAGTTCTTCTGCATCACTATTTTCTAAAAAGTAGCGTTGCTGAACAACGTCTTCCAGTCCGTAAAACAAAACGGCCTCTGACGGTAAACCATCACGCCCCGCTCGACCGGTTTCTTGGAAATAGTTTTCAATCGACCTTGGCATATCCACATGGATAATAAAGCGCACATCCGGCTTATCAATGCCCATCCCAAAGGCAATAGTCGCGACCATAACACAGGGGCGTTCAAAGAATGCTCTTTGGTTTAACTCTCGCTCTTCTGCGCTTAACCCCGCGTGATAAATGAGCGCATCAATACCTCGACTTTGAAGAAGTTCTGCGACCTCTTCGGTTCGACGGCGTGTTGCGCAATAAATAATCCCCGACTCGTGCAAATGCTCGCCCAAAATGAAATTGACCGCTTGATCTAAGTAGCCTTGTCCCTTTTCATACATACGGTAACGAATATTCGGACGATCAAAACTCGTGATAAATCGCTTGGGGTTAATGAGTAAACGATCCACGATTTCTTGACGGGTTTGTTCATCAGCTGTTGCCGTGAGGGCCATTCTCGGGGCTTGAGGGAAGCGAGTGCGAAGGATATCTAACTGCTGGTATTCAGGTCGGAAATCATGCCCCCAGACAGAAATGCAGTGGGCCTCATCAACCGCAAAGAGATTGACCTCAAGCGTTTCCAAGAAATCCAACATGCTTGGCTTTAAAAGCCGCTCAGGTGCAACATAGAGAAGCTTGACCGTTCCTTGACGCAAACGACGATAGATGTCACGTGCCTCATCGTTGGTGAGCGATGAGTTGATGGCCACAGCACTGACGCCGGCATCGTTGAGTTGATCGACCTGATCTTTCATCAGAGCAATGAGCGGAGAGACGACAACGGCCAGCCCCGGGCGCATAAGCGCAGGGATCTGATAACAGAGGCTTTTCCCGCCCCCTGTCGGCATGAGAACTAAAGCATCTTGGCCTGCAACCGCGGTATCGATCACATCTTTTTGAACGCCACGAAAAGCGTCATAGCCAAAATACTTCTTTAATATTTCTTCGCTAGTCATCTGAGAAATCAATTGAACTCCGACAGTATACCTACGCTGAGAAATACTCGGTATTTCACCTGTATATGATCGGATTACGAATAGGCTACAATGAAGAAACGGAAAGGGTAACATCGGCGCAAAACGATGCGTCTTGAATTGATATCCCATCCCTTCCTAATCCATCCCGATTTCTCCACAATCGGGAAGTGGTCAGTTTGTTTTTTGTTTGATTTCGAAAGGATCTGCTCCCATGTTCAAAATCATTAAGAATGCCAACCTCTACACCCCGGCCCCTGTCGGCAAGAAAGACATCTTGATTTGCGGTGACAAGATTGTTGCCATCGAAGATAGTCTTGATGCCTACAAATTCCCCGGTGAAGTGGAAGTGATTGATGTTCAAGGTGCCACGGTTACGCCGGGCTTTTTTGATCAACACGTTCACTTAACGGGTGGTGGTGGCGAAGGCGGTCCTGCAACGCGAGTGCCGCCCGTCATGCCGTCCCAGCTATTGCGTGCCGGTGTCACCACGGTTTGCGGCGTCATGGGAACGGAAGGTACGACGAAATTCCCGGAAGAACTCTATGCTAAGGTCATGGGCTTGCGCCAAGAAGGTTTGACCGCTTTCATGCATACGGGCTCTTACCAATTCCCGTCTCCCACGATTACGGGCAATGCTCGTAAGGACATCATTGCTGTGGAACCTGTGCTTGGCGTGAAGATCGCCTTGGCTGACCACCGTTGCTCCTTCCCCACGGACGATGAAATGCTCAAGCTTGTTGCTGACGTTCGTATGGGCGGTATGCTTTCCGGTAAGAAGGGTGTCTTGCACGTTCACTTGGGTGACTTCGGTGGTGCCTATGAACAATTCGAACGCTTAATTGCTCGTGGTTTGGCTCGCCATCACTTCTCTCCGACGCACACGGGTCGTGAGCCGAAGTTGTTCGAACAAGCCATCGAATTTGCCAAGAAGGGTGGCGTGATTGACATCACCTCGGGTGGCGGCAACGTCTATCCGTTTGTCGAATGCGTCGAACGCGTTTTGAAGGCCGGTGTTGATCGCTCTCGCATCACGATGAGCTCTGACGGTAACGGTTCCATGCCGAAGTTTGACGAAAACGGCAACATGATTGCTATCGTGGCCGCTCCTGTCAATGCTAACCACTCCATGCTCAAGGAAATGGTCGCTGGTGGCATTGATTTTGAAACCGCTTTAATGATGACCACGTCTAACGTGGCTGACTCTTTGGGTGTTAAGGAAGCTCGCGTTAATGTTGGCGCTACGGCTAACCTTTGTGTTTTGACGAAGGACTTGGATGTTGACACCGTGATGGCTCGCGGCGTTGTCTGGGTTCAAGGTGGTCAAAGCGTCAAGTTGGGCAACTTCGAAGCCTAATTTGCCTTAGCAAAAACGGGAACCTCTATCAAAAGAAGTTCCCGTCTTTTATTTGTTTGGAGGTATCGCAGAAAAACTAGCGATACCTCTTTTTCGTTTTAACGTAACTCACGAACGTCACGACCGTGACGATCTTCTTCGACAGCGATGCGTTCTGCGCGCATACAAGCAGCCGCCGTAAACAAAACGTCAGAGGAAGAATTCAAAGCCGTTTCAGCCGAGTCTTGCAAAACACCGATGATAAAGCCAACTGCAACCACTTCCATGGCTACCGTTGCATCAATGCCGAATAAACCGCAAGCCAAGGGGATCAACATTAAGGAGCCACCCGGCACGCCAGAGGCACCGCAAGCACAAACAGAAGCGATGAAACTTAAAATGAGAGCCGTCCAGAAACTCACTTCAATGTTCAAACTGTGGGCTGCCGCCAACGTTAAAACCGTAATCGTAATGGCAGCACCAGCCATATTGATAGTAGCGCCTAAAGGAATCGTGATGGAGTAGGTGCCTTCATCCAAATTCAAACGACGGCACATCCCCAGGTTCACGGGAATGTTTGCAGCCGACGAGCGCGTAAAGAAAGCCATCACACCACTTTCGCGAAGCGTGGCAATCGTCAAAGGATAGGGATTTTTGCGAATGCAGCACCAAACCAAGAAGGGGTTAAGAACCAAGGCGACAAAGAGCATGCAGCCCAACAAAACGACCAACAATTGCAAGTAGCCTTCAAAGACTTCAATACCCGTCGTGGCTACAGTACCCGAAACCAAACCGAAGATACCAAAAGGTGCCAAGCGAATCACAACGCTCACCACAAACTCAACACCACGGGACAAGTCCGCCATGAATTGACGCGAGGAGTCAGAAGCATGACGCAATGCCACGCCTAAACCCGTAGCCCATGCCAAGATACCGATGTAATTACCCTTTAATAAAGCATTGACTGGGTTATCGAAGACAGACAACAACATATTGCGCATAACTTCAAGCACGCCGCCCGGGGAAGACACTTGTGCATCGTTAGTCACCAACATGATTTGAGTCGGGATGAAGTAGCTCACCGTCACAGCAATCAACGCTGCACCAAAAGTCCCAATGACATAGAGGACAATCACGGGCTTAATGTGGGCCTTCGTTTCGACATCGTGATTGGCAATGGCAGACATCACCAATACAAACACCAAAAGCGGAGCAACGGCCTTTAATGCAGAAATGAAAAGAGTCCCTAAAAAGGCACTCGAAATCGCAAGCTGCGGGAAAATATAGGCACAGCCGACCCCCAAAATCAGGGCGACAAGAATTTGTTTAACAAGCGAAGCCTGCAAGAAGGGCATCGCAAATTTGATCATGATACGTTTGGGCATAATAGAATCTTCTTCTTATTTTGAGTTAAATCGAAGTCTTGGCGAACCTGGCCAAAAAACTTAACCTAACCATAACAAGTTTTATTCACTCGACTGTTGCTTTATCAAGCAAATTCGTCATTGGCTAGGGCTTTCGCCCTATGACGAACTTCAAGCTGTTAGGCTTTTATGCCTAGAGAAAAGCCAAAAGAGGTAGAAAATTAGAATTTCAAAAAGTTGTTGAACTTTAAGCCACTGCTTTTAGTCCAATCACTGAAGCAATCAAAGTGGAGATGAAAAATAATCGGGCAAAAGAGGCGCGTTCACCAAAAACAAGAATCCCTAAAAGGACTGTTCCGACCGCACCGATCCCCGTCCAAACAGGATAAGCTGTCCCAATCGGCAAGGTTTGAACTGCTACGGCCAATAACCACATACTGATTGTTAAGCAAACCATGAACCCCAACAACCACAATCGGTGATAAAGTCCCTGCGTCCCTTTGAGTTTGCCAAGACAAAAGGCAAAAGCTGCCTCAAAGAAACCGGCCACAACGAGAATGAACCAATCCATCGCTTAACCCCTCTCGTGGGAAACCATTTTTAAGCCCACAATTGAAGCAATCAGGGTCGTAATAAAAAATAGACGTAAAAAAGTGGCCGGTTCATTAAAAAACACTATGCCTAAAAGCACTGTCCCCACAGCCCCGATTCCCGTCCAAACAGGATAGGCAGTGCCAATTGGTAGCTCTTTCGTAGCGTAAGCCAATAGCACCATACTCAGAAAAAGACTCAATAAAAAGCTACCGCCCCATAAATAATAGGCAGTCCCCACCGTCCCTTTCATCATTCCCAGACAAAAAGCGAAAGCGGATTCAAATAAGCCAGCGATAATCAGAATAATCCAATGCATATGATTTTCTTCTTTAAAAGAAAATTTGATCTTAACCGATTTATATTTCATGTCGATTGCACACCATAAACTGTAACAATTTGAAGACTTATATGGCGTACGGAATTGCCGTAAACTTTAATGGTGTTGATTCATTCTTATTTCATGAGACAAAAATGCGCTCACTATTTCGCTTGTCACTAATCGCTATCACGGCCACGTTGTGTGCATGTTCTTCGGTAAAACCACCCTCGGTTATGCCTCCCGAAGCTTCTGAAGAAGCTTTCCGATTAGAAGCCTCCGGTGAACAAGTCTTTCGATGTTTAATTGACGCTCGTGGTTGGTATTGGAAATTTGAAGCCCCTAACGCTTACCTTTTCGACCCACAAACAAACCAAGCCGTTGCTAAACACGGTTATAACTTCACGTTTGTTCATAACGACGGTTCTCGCCTGACCACCCGCATTGTATCTTCTGCTCCTCAAGGCAATAATGCTTTACCGGACGCCCTATTTGCTGTTGCCGCTAGAGATGGTTACGGGCGATTGTCTCAAATTCAATACGTCCAACGCTTAAATGCCAAAGGTGGTGTGCCCACAACAAAGTGCACTAAAGAAAAAAGAGGTCAATTGGCAAGAGTCCCCTTCACGGCGGACTTCGTCTTTTATCGCTTAAAAATAGACCAAATACCTTGAAAAATCAAGCCAATTTAGCTACAATTGAAGACTATTTTGATAAATTATTTCAAGGGTATTTAGAAGATGGCGACCGTTGGTGATTACCTTCAGAGCCTTCCGACCGATCGTCGTGTCGCGATGGCAAAAATCTGCAGTTTAATTCGTCGTTCTGCACGAGGTGTTCGTGAGAGCATGCGTCAGTCTTTGGCATTTTATGAATTGCAAGGCCCTCTTTTTGCTCTCGAATCGGGCGAAAAAGACATGACGTTGTTCGTTGCTGAGAAGAGCGTGATCGAGTCCTTCAGCGACAAGTTCATCCAAGTGGATCTTGAGCGTCAAAGTCTCTTTTTCCCTGACTTAAATCGTATCCCCTTGGACATCATTGAAAAGATTGTTCGCGAATCCGTGACGGCTCGTCGTGCAACCGTTGCCGCCGGTGCCGTTCCCACGCAAGACGATTTGTTGGGCATTTGGGGCAAGACGGCTGAAGACGCAAAAGCACCGCCTCCGACCGTTCGTATCTCGATGAAGAGCCGCGAAGAAGAAGAGGCCGAGGCCCAAACAAGCACTGAGAAGTAATTCAACTTCTCATAGAAAAAGCGAGCATCTGCTCGCTTTTTCTATGGGTGTGATAGTTTTCAGCGTTTTTCTTACAATGTTTCGCTCCAAACTCGTGGTTTTCGGTATCCTTAACCCATGCCGAACAAAAAATTGAAGACCATTCACTCTGACAAGCGCCTTACGCGCAATGTCGCATTAGCTCTGGCTTGCAAAATTGCCATTATTGCTTGCCTGGGCTTTTTGTTCTTTGGTTCGGACAATCGCATCTCGGTCAATGATGAGGTCGTTAGCCAACGACTTTTATTGACCGAACAAGGCAAGGCACCCAATCCCAATAACCCCTAAATTCATTGGGATTTTGCCAAGCATTAACCAATCATAAGTCTTAAAAAAAAGGACAAGACATGATTTCCTCTGAATTAGTGGACCTTTCGCGTTTGCAGTTTGCATTAACGTCGATGTACCACTTTATCTTCGTTCCCCTGACCTTGGGCTTATCTTTCCTTTTGGTGGTCATGGAAGCTTGCTACTTGATCACAGGTCGCGAAGTCTATAAGGATATGACCAAATTCTGGGGCAAACTCTTTGGTATTAACTTTGCCTTAGGGGTTGCCACTGGGATTACCATGGAATTCCAATTCGGCACCAACTGGGCCTATTACTCTCACTATGTGGGGGATATTTTCGGGGCTCCGCTTGCCATTGAAGGGCTTATGGCCTTTTTCTTGGAATCCACCTTCATCGGGCTTTTCTTCTTTGGTTGGAAGCGCTTAAAGAAAGGGACTCACTTTTTAGTGACGTTCTTTATGGCCATCGGCTCCAACTTGTCCGCCTTATGGATTTTGATTGCTAACGCTTGGATGCAGTACCCCACGGGTTCTTCCTTTAATTTCCAAACGATGCGTATGGAAATGACGGACTTTTTCGCTGTCATTTTGAGTCCTTGGGCTCAAGCGAAATTCGGCCACACGATCTCTGCTGGTTACATGACCGGTGCCGCCTTTGTTTTAGCCATTTCTGCTTGGTACATCCTCAAAGGTCGTGACATGGAATTTGCTAAGCGCTCTTTCCGTTTGGCAGCCACCTTTGGTTTAATCGTTTCCATCTTCACCATTCATTTAGGTGATGAATCCGGTTACCTGGTTGCTCGCGATCAACCCGCAAAGATGGCCTCAATGGAAGCTGTTTGGGAAACGCACCCCGCGCCCGCTCCGATGACCGTTTTCGGTTTTCCTGATGAAAAGGAACAAATCACGCGCGCCAATGTCGAAATCCCATGGCTTTTTGGCATCATTGCGACTCGCTCCTTGGATACTGAAATCATCGGCATCAAAGAGCTCGTTGCTCAAAATAAAGCCCGCATCCAAAACGGTATCGTGGCCTTAGAAACGCTCTCGGCCCTTCGCCGTGATCCCTCGCAACTGGTTTTACAGGAGCGTTTCAAGCAATATGAAAAAGACTTGGGCTACGGCATGCTTTTGCATAAGTACACCAATGAACCCAGTCGTGCAACGCCCGAGATGATTGAACAGGCCGCCCTTGATACGATCCCGAACGTCAATATTATGTTCTGGGGATTCCGTGCCATGGTGGGTTGTGGCTTAGCCCTTCTCTTTATCTTTGGTTTGAGTCTTTACTATTCCTTCAAAGATGTCATTGCCAACCGCACGTGGTTGCTTCGTGCCGCCTTTGTGGCATTGCCCTTACCGTGGATTGCCTGTGAATTAGGCTGGATGGTGGCCGAATACGGTCGCCAACCTTGGAGTATCTATGAAGTCTTGCCGGTTCACCTCTCAACGTCTACGCTCTCCGTGGCGAGCGTTACCGGTTCTTTGATTGGTTTTGTCTTGCTCTACTCCGCCTTATTGGTTGTAGAAATGTGGTTGATGGTTCGCTTGGTTAAGACCGGCCCCAGTTTGTTGGGCACGGGCCGCTACTACTTTGAACAAAAAGTCAGTGCTGATAAGGAGTAAACACAAATGTTGATCGATTATGAAATTCTCAAACTGATCTGGTGGCTCTTTATCGGTGTATTGTTGGTCGGTTTTGCCGTTATGGATGGTCAGGACATGGGGGTGGGTACCCTTTTACCCTTCTTGGGCAAAACGGATACCGAACGCCGCATCATGATCAATACCGTAGCTCCCCACTGGGACGGCAACCAAGTTTGGTTGTTGACGGGTGGTGGTGCCATCTTTGCCGCATGGCCCTTGGTCTACGCAACGGCCTTCTCCGGCCTTTACTGGGCTTTGTTTATCGTCTTGGCCGCCTTAATCCTGCGCCCCGTTGCCTTTGATTATCGCAGCCGGGTACCCGCACAAAAGTGGCGTTCCTCTTGGGACTGGGCACTTTTCATCGGAAGCTTTGTGCCTCCCATCATTTTTGGTGTGGCTTTTGGCAATATGCTCCAAGGCGTACCGTTTCACTTTGATGAAACCTTGCGCTCGACCTATACGGGAAGCTTCTGGGCATTGTTAAATCCCTTTGCCCTGCTCTGCGGCGTTGTTTCCATTGCGATGACGGTCTTTCACGGCGCCAACTATCTTTTGCTTCGCACCTCGGGTGAATTACAAGCCCGTGCTCGCAAAGTGGGGATTGTTGCCGGTGCCGTCACGTTGCTCTTATTTGCCATTGGTGGCATTTGGGTTTACTACGGCATCCCGGGTTACATCGCTTCTCACTTGGATCCGGCTGGTGTTGCCAATCCTTTGGCAAAGTCGGTGGTCATGGAAGAAGGCGCTTGGTTTACGAACTTTAGACAATACCCGGCCCTTTATGCCGTGCCTGCTTTAGCCATTATTGCTGCAGGCCTCGGTACTTTGAGCCAATATGTTTGGAAACCTTTGACGGCCGTCATTAGCTCGGCCATCAGCATCCTTTGCATTGTGCTCACGCCCTTGATTGCGATGTTCCCGTTCGTGTTGCCTTCTTCGAGTCACTTAGTGTCGTCTTTAACGATTTGGGACTGCACAAGCTCTCAACTCACCTTACAAGTGATGTTTATTGTGACGTTGATTTTCTTACCCTTGGTGCTCATCTACACGAGCTGGGCCTATAAGGTCATGAGTGGCAAATTGACGGTTCAATACATTAAAGAAAACGACAAGACGCTCTACTAAGAGGAGAAATGCATGTTTTACATTTACTGGTTTGTCGGTCTGATGTTAGCCATCGTCGCAAGTGTCATGATGGCCTCTCACTATGAATTCACCCATAGTGAAGAAAAACACGACAAGTAATGAAAGGGATTGGAATCTTTTTCGCTCGCTTTATTTCCATCGTGGCGGCCATTGCCGTCACGGTGGGGGTAACGCTTTACCCTCGAGCGATTGCCCTTGATATGCACTCGGTCCCGCACGGATGGCTCGTTTGCTTATTGATGGGAATGAGCGCCGCTTACGTTTATGGGTTTGGGTTCGTTCCCCAACACCCGATCCTCAAAATTATCTTTTCTCCGATCGTGGCTTGGCCTTTGATTGCGATCGGCACGATTCAAATTTTCTTCTAACCGATCAATCTCGACGCAAAAGCCAATGAAGCTGAATTTGCGCCGTATTGACGCTATCGGAAATCCACACAACCCCGTCTTGCACCGTGACGGATAATTGCATTGTGCGACTCATGAGTTTGGCAAGCGTTGCCACTTCATGATCCAACACCTTAGCAACAGACAGTTTGGCAACTTTACGCATATCGCTCATGTTTTGTTGCCACCAAGGCTCTAAACGGTCTTCTCCGTAGGCTACGACAATAACTTCATCGCTACGACCGGCTGACTTTCGGATTTGTTTGATATCAGGCACTCCCACTTCAATCCAGCGAGCGACACGACCCGTATCATCAATTTCCCAAAGAGCGGGCTCGCCTTCCGTGGAAAGGCCTCGCCCAAACTCCAAGCGCATATCGGTTTCACCCACAAAAAGACAAAAGGTCAATAAGCGCACAGCCAATCGCTCTTCCGTTTCCGAAGGGTGACGAGCAAGCGTGCACAAGTGACTGCCGTAATAACTGCGGTCAATGTCCGAGATATCGATGGATGCTTTATAGATGGTTGCGCCAAGAGCCATAAGAGAAAATTCCTTTAAATCCGTCGCTATATTAGTCGCTTAGTAAAACAAAAGCCAGATTCCCCTTTCGAAGAACCTGGCTACGATTAAGCCGTCTGACTTAATTTAGGTGCAATTAGAAGCGATATTGCATTTGAACGCCAACCATGTAGCAGTCCAACTTGTCGTATTCGCCAACCTTGATAGCACCAGCGCCTTGATGGCTGTAGAGATCCTTGTCACCAATACCCTTCAAGTAGGCAGCGCCAACGTCAAATTGCAAATCATCGTTGTACTTGTAGGTAGAGCCCAACGTCAACCAAAGGCGATCGGTATCCGGAATAGCGGCCATACGCGTCGTTTGATCATCAATCGGATCCATTTCGTAAGCGATACCCCCACGAACCGTCCAACTGTTGTTCAACTTATAGTCGGCGCCAACAGAGAAAAGCCAAGTGTCTTCCCAGTTGTTTTTAACTTCAACTTCATCGATAGGCATACCCAAGGTAGGCCCTAAATTTACGATGGCTCCGCTATTTTGTAACTTCAAGCTCTTGAAATTAGACCAATTTGCCCAACGAATCAAACCAGAAAGACGTAACTTTTCCGTAGCTTCCCACGTGCCCGTTAACATGACGGTATCGGGCGTTTCAATCGTGACATCTGAGTTCATGGTAAAAACTCCAGCTCCCGCAATAGATTGCAATGCTGGGTTAAGTCCTTCTACAAAAGTCTTACTAAGGGAAACATCCGTTGTACCAGAAGCGTCATGTTCGATGGAAGAGCGATAAGACAAACCGAAACGAAGCTTATCCGTCGGGCTAATCATCACGCCGAAGTTGTAGCCCCAATCCCAGCTATCACCTTCAACATCTGCCTGTGCAATGTCGGATCCATCAAGCGGATTCTTCATACGCATACCCAATTCTGCCTTTGCGTATTGAACGGAAATACCACCGCCGAAGCTGATGAAATCATTCATCTTATAGGCAAAGCTCGGGTTCATATCGAACGTGTAGATCTTGGAGTCCGTACCACGTTGATTGAAAGCCCAATCTTCGTCATATTGCGTACCCATACCAAACGGAACCGTCATGGCAAAGCCCAACCACAATTGGTCGTTAACTTGACGCGTGATGTAACCGGCCGGAATCATTTGACCTTTCAAACGACCGTTTTCTTCAACGCTATTGCCAGCAAAATCTTTACCCTTAAACGGAGCGTCAACAGCAATCCAAACACCACCGGCTTGCATTTGAACGCCCGGCAACAACACCATACCAGCGGGGTTGTAGTGAACAGCAGACAAGTCATCACCCACGATACCGGCACCAGCGTAAGCACGACCGAGCCCCAAAGAAGATTGTTCTGTTAATTGGAAACCGGCTGCAAAAGCAGCAGACGTAGCAGCAGCGGCAGCAGTCAACACTAAACCGGCAGCACTCTTTTTGATCAAAGACATTTGACTCTCTCCAAGAGAAAATAAGAATTAAGCTAGGGTGCAATGATGCGTCTTTGCTTTGCAATCAATGCACTAAATGAAAAACGTTATGCATTTTGCTGATTTTCAATAGCTAAAAACGACATCAAAATTAGGTAGAAACCCTAATACTAACCTGAATAGCCTAATCTACTTGCGAAAAAACTCCACCAAACGGTGGAGTTTTTCGAGGTTTGATCCTTATTTGATCACTAATCGGAGAAAACCGGTCGGTATTGACGCAAGCGCATCCAACCAAAAATAATGCGGTAAGCGACCCAAATACTCAGCACCAAAAAGCCGCCTAACCAAATAAGAGGACCGACCACAAAGGGCGTCAGTACGACACCTGCGATCATCACTAAGCCCGTCCAAGCCATTCCGTACCAAAAGGTACGAATTTGCCATGAAAAGTGGGATTCTAAAAAGGTTCCACGAGCATCGGGTGCCTTCACATAATTGAGCACCACGGCCGCAATGGAGGGCCAACCAAACAAAAAGGCGGAGATAATGGTTGCACCCGTCATCAATCCGATCACAATGCTCAAACCATGAAGCACGTAGACCAATTGAGTAATGAACAACAAACTATTGTTCGAACCACTTTGATTTTGTTGAGGGACAATATCTGACATTCTTTTTCGGCCTTAAAAAACAAAAACATCCATGTAACAAAGGTAGCACAAAAGTGCACCAATCGTGCAAAATATACCCTACGTTTTGTAAGTCTTTTTAAGGAAGCAGTCCCGTGAGAATTTTGTTAGTCGAAGACGATCCGATGATCGGTGAAGGCGTTGTTGACGGCTTAAGCGATGAAGGCTACGCTGTGGATTGGGTTCAAGACGGCAACTCTGCCCTCTTGGCTTTGCGAACGACAGAATTTTCTCTTGTTGTTTTGGATCTGGGATTGCCCGGCAAAGACGGTATTCGTGTTTTGCAAGAGTTGCGTGCAGACCACAACCTCACACCGGTCTTAGTTACGACCGCTCGTGATACGGTGGAAGATCGTGTGAAGGGGCTTGACGCAGGTGCTGATGACTATCTCATTAAACCCTTTGACTTAGACGAGCTTTTTGCCCGTGTCAGAGCCCTATTGCGTCGCTCGGCCGGTCGAGCAACCCCCTCCATCGAGCGGGGACGCCTTCAAATTAAACCGGCCACGCACGAAGTCATTTATGACGGCAACCAAGTACTTTTATCCGGCAAAGAATTTGCCCTTTTATTGGCCTTAGCTGAACGCCCAGGTCTTGTTCTTTCTCGTGCTCAATTGGAAGAGCGTCTTTACAGTTGGGATACGTCTGTGGGTAGTAACGCCATCGAAGTGCACATTCACCACCTTCGCAAAAAACTCAGCGAAAACGCGATTAAAACGGTTCGTGGCGTAGGCTACATCCTTGAGGCCTAATCATGTATTCCATTCGCGATCGACTTTTATGGACGTTTTGTATTTGCCTTGTATTAGCTGGCATTGCTGCTACCTACATGACATTTACTTCGGCTCGTTCTGAAGTCAATCGCTTTTTGGATATTGAATTGCGCCAAATCGCACTTTCCGTTGGCTCTAACAAAGATTGGGCAGCCTACCCCTTACGAATCAATCAAGCCACAGATAACCCCGTGGTCATTCAGATTCATAACGAGAAAACCAATCAAATTAAATTTTCTGAAGGGCTAACAGAACCTATTCCAGTGCCTCAAAACTCTGGTTATGCCAATATTTTGCATGAAGGAACGGCGTGGCGAGCCTATGTTCATCACATCAGTAATGAACTCTCCGTGATTACGGCTCAACCCGCTAGTGTTCGGGTGAAATTGGCCTTTACAACGGCCCTGCACATCCTTCAGCCGTTGATTCTTTTGTTGCCGTTTCTTGCGATCGCCATTTGGTTATTGGTAACGCAAGGTTTGGCCACACTTAATCGCACGGCTAAAATCGTTGCAACACGCTCTCCCACTTCGCTTGAGCCCATTCCAACACAAGGTCTTCCCAACGAAGTCTTAAAACTCGTCGAAGCTCTCAATGAACTCTTAGCTCGTCTTAATGAAAGCTTAGAAATTCAAAAGCGCTTTGCCTCTGACGCCGCACATGAATTGCGCACGCCTTTAACGGCCCTCAAACTCCAAGTGCAATTGGCTGAGCGCGCAAAAACGCCCGAAGCACAACAAAAGGCTTTCTCACGCTTGCACGCAGGCATTGATCGAGCCACTGGTTTGGTGCAACAGCTCTTAACCGTTGCTCGATTGGATCCTGACGCACATTCCAAACCCTTTGTCAGTGTGGATGTAGAGCATATTTTGCGAAGCGTTTCGGAAGAATTGATGGTTTTAGCTCACCAAAAAGACATTCAGATTGAAGTCGATGCCAAGGCAACGACGGTTTCTGGTATTGAAGACGTTTTAAAGTTATTGCTAATTAATCTTTGCGACAACGCTATTCGTTATACCCAACCCCAAGGTCGTATCGTTTTAAGTGCAAAAGAGGAAAACAATCAAGTCATTATTGCCGTGAGTGATAATGGCCCAGGTATTGCCCCCGAAGAGCGAGAGCGGATTTTTGATCGCTTCTACCGCTCTCTTGGCACCAAAACTCAAGGTAATGGTTTGGGATTGGCCATTGTCAAAAGGGCCGTTGAACTTCACCACGGTACGATCCGTGTTACCGAAGGCCTTGATGGACAGGGAACGTCCATGCAGATCACCCTTCCTTCAATCGAAAAATAGCTTTGTTACAAATTAGGGTGTACCGAAACAACCCGCAAAACAAAAGTGAACGAATTTTCGTTATTGTTTCGGTATTAACGTTACAGTTTTCTCGATTATTTTCGGAGATAGGAATTCATTATGAAAAGTCGTGCCTTTAAGTCGGCGGCCTTAGTGGTTGCCATGGCGGCCGCATTTAGTGTGACGAGTGTAGCTAACGCTCAAGTTGGTTCGTTATTCTCTAGCGATAACACGCAAACCCAAGCAGCATTGCCCGATTTCACCAAACTCGTTGAAGAAAACGGCAAGGGTGTGGTGAACATCTCAACCATTCGCAACGCTCGTACACAAACCGTTCAAAATCCACTTCCCGAATTGTTGGATAAGCGCACCGAAGAACTCTTCCGCCGCTTTGGTTTTCCCATCATTCCGTTTGGCCCTCAAGAACAACGTATTCCTGAACAACGCGGTACGGGTTCCGGTTTTATTGTTTCGTCTGACGGCTACATCTTAACGAACTGCCACGTTGTTGAAGGCGCTGACGAGTTGCGAGTTCGTCTCACGGACAATCGTGAATTCTCCGGCAAAGTCATTGGCTTAGATAAAAAGACGGACATCGCTGTTGTCAAGATTGAAGCAAAAGACTTGCCCGTTTTGAAGATGGGTTCTTCTGAAAACTTGAAGGTTGGCGAATGGGTCGCCGCTATCGGTTCTCCTTTCGGTTTGGATAACACCGTAACGGCCGGTATCGTCTCTGCCAAGAGCCGTCAATTACCGTCTGAACAATACGTTCCCTTTATTCAAACGGACGTCGCTGTTAACCCCGGCAACTCCGGTGGCCCGCTCTTTAACATGAGGGGCGAAGTGGTGGGGATTAACTCCCAAATCTTCTCCACCTCTGGTGGCTTTATGGGGCTTTCTTTCTCCATCCCAATTGACTTGGCCATCGAAATCAAAGACCAATTGATTAAAAACGGTCGTGTCATTCGTGGTCGTATCGGTGTGGGCATCCAAGCGGTTACCCAAGATTTGGCAGAAGCCTTCGGTATGAAGACGCCTAAGGGCGCTGTCATCACACAAATTGACAAGGATGGCCCTGCGGATAAGGCTGGCTTACAAGTGGGCGACATCTTGATTGCCGTTAACGGTCAAGAAGTGAAGAACGCCAACGATATTCCGGTCAAGATTTCGACCATGCGCCCCGGCACCAAAACGACGATGACGATTTTGCGTAACGGTAAACAAGAAAATGTCTCTGTCACTGTTGCAGAAACGCCGAGCGAAGACGGTATGAAGGTTCAAGAGAAAGCCTCTGCTGGCAAATTAGGGGTGTCTGTTCGCCCGTTATCAAAGGATGAACTCGAAGAGCTCGACTTGCAACATGGTTTATTGGTCACGGAAGTCCGTGGTGCTGCTGCACGTGCCGGTCTCCTGCCGCGAGACTTAATCTTAAGTGCCAACGGCAAACCCGTTAAGGCCGCTGAAGATTTAGCCAAGGCCATTCAAAAGAGCAACAAAGTCGCTTTGTTGGTCCAACGCCAACAATCCCGTATCTTTATTGCAATCGACCTTAAAAAATAAATCCTTAGGGTGAAAAAAAGCGGCTCAACCGAGTCGCTTTTTTTGTTGTTGGCAATTACTGCAATTGGGCTTTGAGTTTTTTCACTTCCTCTTCCAAAGCGGCATTGCGAGCAAGCACCTCGGAGAGTTGACGCTCTAACATATAACGAGGCTTACAGAGACGACGAGCCATCTCGTCATAGATTTCTTCCATATTGATACCAGGATGACGCAAGATTCGCATCCCAAGCCCTTCAAACATGGCCATCATCACCTCGAGTTTAGCTTCCTCTTCTTGGTTACTAATCGTAATGTGATGCATCTCCATCAAGTGAGTGCGAACCTTTCTGTCAGCCTCTTCAATGACCTTACTGAGTTTGGGGTCATGAGTTGCCTCAACCAAGAGCTCCAATGTCAAGCGAATTTGATCCGGATTGTGATTGGGCGACATGCTTCGCTTAATCGCCTCGCGTGCCTTCGCAAAATCACTACTACAGGAGAGTAATTCTCGAGAATTAACATAAAACTCTTCAATCCCCTGCTCAATTAACCCTTCGATGATGGCCTGTTTACTCGGAAAATAGTTGTAAACATGGCCAACACTCATACCAAATTCGCGAGCGATATCCGTCATGCTCGTAGCATGAAAGCCACGAGAGAGGAAACACTTGTGCGCCGCTTGGAAAATTTCTTCACGGCGCTGTTGTGAAAGCGAACTCGACTTTGTCATTTCGTTGAGCTCTCTGCCTTAGCAAGATCCATGGCGCCACCGCCTAAGGTCTTGTAAAGAGACACCAAACTCATGGAACGTGCTTGTTGAGCCACCACCCATTGCGTTTGAGCCGCCACGTACGTTCTTTGAGAATCAAGCACCGACAAGTAGCTTTCAGAACCCATCTTGTAGCGTTGTTGTGCTAACTCATAGGCCTTCTTCGTTGCATCAGCGTATTCGGTTTGAGCTTGCAATTCTTCTTCAATCGTGCCTTCCGTTGCTAACGCATTAGCCACTTCAGAGAATGCCGTTTGAATACTCTTTTCATAATTGGCAACCGCAATCTTCTTATCCGTTTCGCTTACACGTAACGTAGCCCAGTTGGCACCACCCGTGAAAATCGGCAGCGTCACCGACGGGGCAAAACTCCACATACGCGTTCCGGAATTAAAGAGATCATCAATTTCGGTCGAGCCCGTACCACCGGAAGCCACTAAGCTAATGCGGGGGAAGAAGTTGGCACGAGCCGCACCAATATTGGCATTAGCCGCCTTCAAGGCAAACTCGGCTTGAGCAATATCAGGACGATTCAACAACACTTCACTGGGCACACCCTTCGGAAGAACGCCATCCATCGTGACAACTTCGACTCGCTCCGGCAACCACTTAGCCGGCACATCTGCACCAACCAACGTGGTTAAGGTATTGAGAGCTTGTGCTTCATCACGTTGAGCAGCTAAGTAAGAAGCCTTGGCTGCGGCGTATTGTGATTTAGCTTGATTGAGTTCTAACAAGTTAATGGCGCCGGCATCATAACTGGCCTTCATCAACCTATAGCTTTTCTCTTGGCTCTCAAACGTTTCCCTGGTAAAGCTTAAAATCGAACGGCTAGTGCCCAATTGCAACCAAGCATTCGCCGTTTCAGCAATCAACGTCACGCGAGCAGATTTGCGAGCTTCATCGGTAGCAAAGTATTCGTTCAAAGCTTCCGTGCTTAAGCTACGCACACGACCAAAAAGGTCAAGCTCATAAGAGGCCATCGCCAAATTCGCAGAGTAGACATGAGAAACGGTGTCTTGGCTCGTTGTATTTAACGTACGCGGCGTGCCTTGATGTTGACCACTACCGTTTGCACTCACAGTCGGCAAAAAATTGGATCGTTGGATGTTGTAGGCATAACGCGCCTTTTCAACATTGAGCATAGCCACACGGTAATCGCGGTTGTTATCCAAACTCATTTGAATCACTTCACGTAAACGATTATCCGTGTAGAACTCTTGCCAATCCGGAAGGGCTTCTTGATTGAGTTTTGCCTTAGCATAGGCAGGACCCGTCGGCCACTCATTAGCCACTGGCGCCACCGGACGCTCGTAGCTAGGTGCCATGGACACGCACCCCGTCAGAGCCAAAACCGCTACCAAAGGTAACAACTTAAAACTCGGCATATTAATTCCCCTTCTTATCTTGCTCTGTCGACTTCACATTATCTGTCGAAGTGCTCTTTTCTTTCAAGTGACGATCTTCGCCTTCTTCATAGTAAACGATCTCGCCTTCCTTGAGACCCGCAGCTTCCATCTTCGTTGTTTCAACAAGAGAAGCTACATCGATTTTACGTTCATTGGCGCTACCAGAAATGCGCATCACGCCAACGTAGAAGATCGGCACAAAAAGGACACATAAGAACGTCCCAGTAATCATACCGCCTAACACACCCCAACCGATGGCGTTTTGAGCACCGGAGCCGGCGCCACTTGCCAAAGCCAAAGGCAACACACCAAGACCGAAAGCTAAAGACGTCATCACGATCGGACGCAAACGCAAGCGAACGGCATCCACGGCGGCGTGCACAATGTCTTCACCCTTATCATGCAATTCTTTTGCGAATTCCACAATCAAAATGGCGTTTTTACTAACCAAACCAATCGTCGTAATCAAACCGACTTGGAAGTAAATGTCGTTATTCATGCCACGCAAAGCGGTCAATGCAATAGCACCAATCACGCCCATCGGAATCACAAAGATCACAGCAATCGGGATGGACCAGCTTTCATAAAGAGCTGCCAAGCACAAGAACACCACCAAAATGGAGATTGCATACAAGGGAGCCGCTTGGCCTGCGGATTGTCTTTCTTGATAAGACACGCCGGTGTAAGCAATGTCATAACCAGCGGGCAACTGTTGAACCAAACGGGCCACGGCTGCCAAAGCGTCGCCAGAACTATAACCTTCGGCCGGACTACCTTGAATATTCACAGCAGACAAACCATCGAAACGTTGAAGACGCGGAGAACCGTACGTCCAACTCGTCGTAGAGAACGCTGAGAAGGGAACCATTTCGCCTTGGTTGTTCTTCACATACCACTTACCCAAATCTTCAGGCGTTTGGCGGAATTGAGCATCACCTTGAACATAGACTTTCTTCACACGACCGCGATCCAAGAAGTCGTTCACGTAAGAGCTACCCCAAGCCGTTGCCAAGGTCGAATTAACGGAACTAATAGAAACACCAAGAGCACGAGCCTTTTCAGTATCAATTTCTAAATGCAATTGCGGCGTATCTTCCATGCCGTTGGGACGAACCATCGTCAAGACCGGATCGGCATTGGCAATACCCAAGAATTGATTTCGAGCTTGCATAATTTCATCGTGCGTTTGACCGGCTCGAGCTTGCAAGTAAATATCGAAACCATCGGCAATACCTAATTCAGGCACAGCAGGCGGCGCAAAAGCGTAAGCATTAGCATCGCGGTATTGACTGAATTCACGCATGGCGCGGCCTGCGATTGAATTCACATCCATCCCAGCCTCTTCACGCTCACTCCAATCCTTCAAGCGCACAAAGAGTAAGCCCGTATTTTGGCCAGAACCGGCAAATGAGAAGCCAGACACCGTCAAAACAGATTCAACCGTATCGCTTTCTTTTTCTTGGAAGTAGGTCGTCATGCGTTCCAACACTTCGTTGGTGCGTTGTTGAGACGTCCCCGTGGGCAACGTCACCATACTCAATAACATCCCTTGGTCTTCACCCGGCATAAAGCTTTGCGGCAACTTTTGGAAGCCCCAAACCATACCACCGACAATGATCGCGTAGATCAAAATACTACGAAGCGTATTGGCAATCAAAACACCCACCTTTGTGCGAATCCACAAAGAGAAGCGTTCAAAGCCACGGTTAAAGCGACCGAAGAAACCTTGTTTGGTTTCGTGATTGTCTTCCGTAATGGGCTTGAGCAAAGATACGCAAAGCACAGGCGTTAAGATCAAAGCGACCAACACGGACAGAGTCATGGCTGCCACAATCGTTACGGAGAATTGACGATAGATCACACCGGTAGAGCCACCGAAGAAAGCCATCGGCACGAACACAGCCGCCAAAACCATAGCGATACCGACCAAAGCGCCGGTAATTTGGTTCATGGACTTTTTCGTTGCCTCCTTGGGGCTTAGTTTTTCCGTGCGCATCACACGTTCGACGTTTTCCACCACCACAATGGCATCGTCCACCAACAAACCGATAGCGAGCACCATGGCAAACATCGTTAACACGTTGATGGAATAACCCATTGCTGCCAACACACCAAAGGTCCCCAAAAGAACCACCGGCACGGCAATCGTCGGAATCAAAGTGGCACGCCAGTTCTGCAAGAACAAGAACATCACGATCACCACCAAGACAATGGCTTCAAAAAGCGTACGAACCACTTCTTCGATGGAAATCTTCACGAAAGGTGTCGTGTCATACGGCACCACCCATTGCATCCCTTCAGGGAAAGCCGTCTCCAACTGAGCCAAACGTTCCTTAACCAAAGTACTCGTTGCCATGGCATTGGCCCCAGAAGCGAGGTTAATTGCCATAGCGGCGGATTCGTGACCATTGTAGCGAGCGACAATGTTGTAGCTTTCTTGTCCCATTTCCACGCGAGCCACGTCTTTCATCAAAACGCGAGAACCGTCGGTAGCGGTCTTGACCATGATGTTTTCAAAGTCAGAAACCGTTTGCAATAAGGATTGGGAACTCACCGTTGCATTGAGTTCATAACGTGCCGTCGAAGGCATGTTACCAATAGCACCCGAAGAAACCTGAGCATTTTGTTCTTGGATAGCAGCAACAATTTCATCGGTTGAGAGCTTGTACTTTTCCAACTTGCTCGGATCCAACCAAATACGCATGGAGTAAGAACTACCGAACAATTCGACAGAGCCCACACCACTTAAACGAGAAAGCGGTTCTTTGACGTTGTTAACCAAGTAGTCAGACAAGTCTGCGCTGTTCATCTTGTTGTTAACATCAACGAAACCCACCACCATCAAGAAGCTGGCGGCGGACTTTTCAACGTCAACACCTAATTGTTGAACCACTTGGGGCAAAGAGTTTTCCACCGTCTTTAAACGGTTTTGAACTTGCACTTGAGCGATGTCAGGATCCGTACCAGCCTCAAACGTAATCTTGATCGAAACCATGCCAGAACTGTCAGAGTTAGAGACCATGTACATATAGCCGTCCAACCCCGTCATTGCTTGTTCGATCTGTTGCGTGACGGTATTTTCAATCGTCTCAGCAGAGGCACCCGGATACGTTGCCGTGACTCGAATTTCAGGAGGCGCAATTTGCGGATACTGAGCGACCGGCAAGATATTGATAGACAAAAGCCCCGCCAACATGATCACAATTGCGATCACCCACGCGAATACGGGACGTTCGATAAAAAATCGAGACATAAAAGATTTCCTTTACTCGACCAGTGGATTACTTTGCCGCTTCTTGAGCAGATTCTTTATTGTCATTAGCAACTTGAACCGTCGCACCAGCTCGAACCTTTTGAATCCCCTCTAGCACAACACGTTCACCTTGCTTGAGGCCATCTTCGATGAGCCAATCCGTACCGACGGTACGATTAGCAACCACGATACGTTGCTCAATCTTATTGTCAGGCGTGACGACAAAAACATAGGCCTCACCCTTAGGATTACGCATCACACAACGTTGGCTCAAAAGAATCGAGTTAGGACGAGCACCTTCTTCAATGCGAGCACGCACAAACATGCCGGGCATCAATTCACCATTAGGATTGGGGAAAACTGCGCGCATGTTAACCATGCCCGTTGCTTCATCAACCAACTCACCGGTAAAAATCAATTTGCCTTTTTGCTCAAAAACCAAACCATCCTCACCCATCAAAGTGACTTCCACGGCACCATCTTTGGTTTGGATTTTGCCACTAGCAATATCGCGCTTAAGTTTGATCAAGTCGTTGCTGGTTTGACGCACGTCGACGTAAATCGGATCCATTTGTTGCACCGTCGTCAAGTACTGAGCTTGATAAGCACTCACCAAACCGCCCGGCGTCACTTCAGAACGACCTACACGACCAGAAATCGGGCTAGCCACTTTGGTGTATTCAAGATTGGTCTTTGCGGTCTTCAATGCCGCTTGTGCCGTTTTAAACTGAGCTTGCGCTTGGTCATTTTCTTGCTTACTGACGGCATTGACCTTCACCAATTGAGCAAAACGACGTGCATTGGCTTGTGCTAACTTATAGTTAGCTTGCGCTTCTTCATAAGCGGCTTGATAGAGACTGTCGTCAATTTGGAAAAGCTGATCACCAGCCTTCACCATTTGGCCTTCTTCAAAAGTACGCTTTTGAATAATCCCGGCCACTTGCGGACGAACTTCTGCTATCTCATAAGCACTGGTGCGACCATTCAACTCTTTACTCAAAACAGGAGAAGACACCTCTGCCGTCACAACGGTAACGGATTGCGGGGGACGTTGAACTTGGCCAGCATCATCCTTGCATCCCACCAATGCGAAGGCGACCATTACAGACATCGTGAGCGCCGCATACTTCGGAACAAACTTCGAAGACATCATTAAACACTCCAAATTAGACTTACAAAATGCTGTAAGCAACTGATAAATAATAAACTTTTAACATTTTAGTGAACGATCGTTCAATAAAATGGTGAATGTCCGTTCATTATGTCAGAATTTTGGGGTTTTAAGCAGTCCTAAATAAGTAAAAATACGAACAAAATATTAATATTTGTAACCCGTATATAGGGTTTACCCCTATTTGACCTTTGTCTCACAAAAGAGAACAATGTGAGGTTTTCATGTACCGATTTTGAGAGAAAAATGCCTTTAGAGATTTTTCACCTTCAATACTTTTTAGGCGGCTTGGTCAGTTTGCTTGTGATCTGCAATCCTCCGTCTAAAATCCCACTCTTTATCAGCCTCACCCAAGGCATGGATGATGCTCAACGCAAGTCCCAAGCGTTATGGGCTGCGATCTATGCTGCCATCATTATGTTTATCAGTCTTTTGGCCGGTAATCTCTTGTTGGCTTTTTTTGGTATCTCATATGGGGCACTTCGTATCGCTGGGGGCTTGGTGGTAGCGGTAATCGGCTATCAAATGCTTTTCGGCCAACAAACTGCCTCTCCTAATCAGGCCCCTCTTGTTCGACGCAATCGTGAAGATTACGCCTTCTTTCCCATCGCCATGCCAATGATTGCTGGTCCCGGGACCATGGCCGTGATTATCGGCTTCTCAACGGAAATTGCGGAGTTTCCCAGCTGGCAAGATCAAGCAGGGACGTTCTTCATGATGACACTGGCCATCATTTTCTGTTCTATGGTCTGTTGGGCTGTTATGCGATCTGCTGATTTTTGTGCTAAAAAATTAGGGCCTTCCGGCACCATTATTCTGAGTAAGTGCATGGGCTTTTTACTGATTTGTATCGGTATACAGTTCATTGGCTCCGGCATCCGCGCTTTTATGCTGGGGGCGTAATTAAACCCAAACAATAAAATTTGCCCCTAGATGACATACCTAGGGGCAATTCTTTTTAGGAATCAAAAACTTTATTCAACCGTCACACTCTTAGCCAAGTTTCTCGGTTTATCAACATCGTTTCCTCGAACAAAGGCAGTGTGATAAGCCAAAAGTTGCAACGGCACCACGTGCAAAATCGGCGACAAGGCTCCGTAGTTTTCTGGCATACGAATCACATGAATGTGTTCGCTTGCTTCCATCCCCGTATCTGCATCGGCAAAGACATACAATTCCCCCTTGCGAGCTTCCACTTCCTTCATATTGCTCTTTAATTTTTCAAGCAATCGGTCGTTCGGAGCAACCGTCACCACAGGAATCGACTCATCAACCAAGGCCAACGGGCCGTGTTTAAGTTCACCTGCCGGATAGGCTTCTGCGTGAATGTAGGAAATTTCCTTTAATTTCAACGCACCCTCTAAGGCAATCGGATAGTGTTCACCACGACCCAAGAAAAGGGCATGTTGCTTGCTCACGAAACGATCGGCCCAAGCAATCACCTGAGGCTCTAACGCCAACACGGCGCTCACTGCTTGCGGCACATGGCGCAATTGCTTCATGTATTCGGCCTCTTCCTCTGCGGTCAGATGACCCTTGACCTTGGCTAACGTCAACGTCAAAAGGAACAAAGCCACCAACTGCGTCGTAAAGGCCTTCGTAGAGGCCACGCCGATTTCCACACCGGCACGCGTAATGAAGTGCAAGACGCTTTCACGCACCATGGCACTCGTTGCCACATTGCAAATCGTCAAGCTCTTATCCATGCCCAACGCGCGAGCGTGCTTTAAAGCGGCCAACGTATCGGCCGTTTCACCGGATTGAGAAATCGTCACGACCAACGTCTTCGGATTGGGCACGCTCTTGCGATAGCGGTATTCACTCGCAATTTCCACATCACACGGAATACCGGCAATGCCCTCTAACCAATACTTAGAGGTGAGTGCTGCGTAGTAGCTCGTCCCACACGCAATCATCAAAATGCGTTCAATACCCTTAAAGATCTCTTCGGCCTTTTCACCAAAGAGCATCGGGGTTATACCGTCAACCGCTTCTAACGTATCGGCAATGGCTCGCGGTTGTTCAAAGATTTCCTTTTGCATGTAGTGGCGATAGGGCCCTAAGTCCACTGCATTGGAGAAAGCCTCAACTTCACGAACCTCGCGTTCGATCGGCAGATACTCCATCCCTTCATGTTTATAAATTTGGTAGCTTTCAGGTGTTAATTCAGCCACGTCACCATCTTCTAAATAGATGAAGCGATTCGTTTCACCGGCCAATGCCATCGTATCGGACGCAGCAAACATTTCACCATCGCCCAACCCCAACACCAAGGGAGAGCCTTGGCGAGCTACAACGACATGCTTATCATCGTCTTTAGAGAACACTGCAATGGCGTAAGCGCCACGCACGCGGTTTAACGCAGCCTTCACAGCGCCCAACAAATCACCGCTATAGCAGTCACGAACCAAATAGGCCAACACTTCCGTATCGGTTTGACCGCTAAATTGAACACCCTTGGCTTCCAATTCTTTGCGGATTTCTTCGTAGTTTTCGATGATACCGTTATGAATCAAAGCAATTTCATCACCGGCAAAATGCGGGTGAGCATTCACAACCAGCGGCTCACCGTGCGTTGCCCAACGCGTATGCGCAATCCCTAAGTGACCGGCCAAATGGTCTTTTTCAATTTGTTCACAAAGTTCTGCAACGCGAGAAACGCTTCGAACACGTTTTAAGCCCTTATCCCACACAGCCACACCGCAGCTGTCATAGCCACGATATTCCAAACGCTTTAAACCTTGGACCAACAACGGCACGACATCACGATGTTTCGACGTCGCAGCAACAATACCGCACATAGTTCACTTCCTTTTTTCTGAAGTTATTGTTTCTTGGTCGGACGCTTCCAACCTTGAATCGTTACCTGACGAGCGCGAGAAAGCGTCAACTCCCCTTCTGGCGCATTCTTTGTCAAGGTCGTACCGGCTCCAAGCGTGGCACCATTTCCAACGCAAACGGGAGCGACCAATTGAGTGTCAGAACCAATAAAGGCGTCATCACCGATCGTCGTTCTGAACTTATTCACACCATCATAGTTACAGGTGATGGTTCCAGCCCCGATATTGACTCGAGCGCCCATATCGGTATCCCCAATATAGGAGAGGTGGTTAACCTTACTACCTAAGCCAATATTGGACTTCTTAATTTCTACAAAATTACCGACATGCGTTTGATCGGCCAAATTAGCACCCGGACGCAAACGAGAGTAAGGTCCAAGGCGAGCCTCTGCCCCAACCTTTGCATTTTCGAAGTGACAATAAGGCAGCACTTCGGTTTCCGCGCCAATTTCGACATCTTTAAGGACACAGTAGGCACCGATACGGACGCCGTCGGCCAAAACAACGCGACCGCTGAAAACGCAACCCACATCAATCGTCACGTCCTTGCCGCAGATGAGCTCTCCTCGCAAATCAAAGCGAGCCGGATCAATCAAGGTCACGCCTTCTTGCATCAGGCGTTGGGCTTGTGTGACTTGGTAAGCGCGCTCCAGTGCTGCCAATTGAGGCTTGCTGTTAATGCCTTCAACTTCATTGGCGCACGTCGCAAAAGCCGTATGCACAGGGATAGACTCTTCAACAGCCTTAGCAATCACATCCGTTAAATAATATTCACCTTGAGCATTGCTATTGGACAATGAAGACAACCAAGCCTCTAATCGACGCGTCGGCAAAAGCATAATGCCCGTATTGACTTCATCAATCTTTCTTTGTTCGTCGGTTGCGTCTTTTTCTTCAACGATACCTTCGACACTGCCGTTTACACGAACAATGCGACCATACCCCTTAGGATTGTCTAACTTCACCGTCAAAAGACCAAGATCGTCACCGGCCTTTTGGCGCAAGTTTTCTAATGTCTGCGTCTCAATCAAGGGAACATCCCCCAATAACACCAAGGTCGGTGCTGCGAGGTCACAGTAAGGCAAGGCTTGCATTAAAGCGTGCCCCGTGCCCAATTGCTGCTCTTGTAAGGCAAACGTCACATCGGTTGCCTCTTTCAAATGCGCTTTGACCGCTTCGGCTCCATGCCCCACGACAACAATTAAACGCTTTTCGCCATCAACGGCACGAGCCTTATCCAACACGTGAGACAAAAGAGGTTTTTCTGCCAATGGCTGAAGCACTTTAGGTAAACGGGAACGCATGCGTTTGCCCATTCCTGCAGCCAAAATAACAATGTTTAACATAGCAGCATCTCAGTAAATTAATAACTCTCTAATTGTAGCGAAATTGACTCGCCTACAACTTAAAGAAAAAAGGGAGCTCAACAAACCTGAACTCCCCTGTCTGTCATACTAGAACGCAGACCTTAAGCGTTGGCTTGCTCTTGGTGAATACCGGAGAGCAACCAACCTTGATCACCATGAACGGGCTTAGACAAAATCCACGTTTCATTGATGTCTTCAGCTTCGCCACTGACATTGAGGGTACCTTGGAAGGTCACGCCTGCCAAATATTCCTCGCCATCTTGGATAATGCCACGGAATTCCGACTTCAAACTGATCACTTCCGTTTGGTAATCTTGGCTACCACGTTCACGCAATTGGTGCGTAATCGTCAAGAAGACGTCATCGGTCGTAAAGTCAGACAAAGCCGTCACGTTACCCGTATCCCAAGCCTTTTGCATCTTAACGAAGTTTTCTTCAGCGACTTTCAAGAAACCTTCAACATCAAAACCGGCCGGTAAATCCACAGCCTTAGCAGAGCCGTTACCAGAGGACAATTCATCCAAAAGGCTACCACTCATGGGGCGAGCTTGATAAGAAGGCTCTTGAGCCGGGGTTTGCGCTTGTTGTTGGCTGTAGTAAGAAGCTTCATTCTTAGCCGTACGATTGCTCGTTGCAGAACGATCCATACCCGGCATGGAGGCACCGCCCGCCATGCGTTTAGCCAAGAACAAGCCCATCAACATACGGATAAAGTAGAAGGCAGCAAAGGCTAAAACAGCCATCATCAAGAAATTAACAAAACCTTCACCAAAACCCAAAGCGTGAGCTAAAGCCGTAATACCTAACACACCAGCAAGACCCATCAACATATTACGCATGGGGCTCGGAGCGGCTGCCGGTTGATTCGGACGAGCTTGGTTGGGGGCAGCTTGTTGTTGGCCCTTTTGTTGGCCCGGAGCCGCCTTTTGCAAGGTAGGAGCGGCAGGTGCTGGCGTACTCTTTTGCAACATCGGTGCAGAACGACCAAAACTTGCACCACCGCCAAAGCGACGGGCGGCATCAGCCGTCATAGACATCGACATCATCGTTAAACCAATTGCTAATACGGCAATCAACTTTTTCATGGATTAAAAACTCCGAGAAAATAATGGAATAGTTCTTATTTTACAAAAAGCCGCTACCAAGAAACGGGCTTTCAACAATCTTTTACACCAACGGTTTTCGACCGATATGTAATGCACAAACACCAAAGGTCAGGTTGTGCCAATCAACCGATTCCAGACCAGCCTCTCGCATCATGCCGGCCAAAACCGGTTGGCTCGGATGCATACGAATAGACTCCGGTAAATAGCGGTAGCTCTCACTGTCACCGGAAATTTTTCCACCCAACCACGGCATTAAGTGGAAAGAATAAAAATCATAGAAAGGTGCGAAGAATCGGTAAACCTTGGAAAACTCCAAAACCATGACCTTACCGCCCGGCTTACACACACGTTGCATTTCCGCCAAAGCGCGATCCTTGTGCGTCATATTGCGCAAACCAAAACTAACGATCACGACATCGAAGGTATTGTCCGGAAATGGAAGTTCTTCACAATCGCACTGAACCACCGGCATATCAAAACCAGCTTGGCGCATGCGTTGGGCACCCAGAGAAAGCATCGAGCGATTAATGTCAGTCGGCCAAACCTCACCGTCCTTACCGACAAGCTTGGCAAACTTTAAAGACAAGTCGGCCGTACCGGAAGCCAAATCCAGCACCTTCATTCCACGATCAATATCGGCCTTATGAATGGCATAGCACTTCCAAAGACGGTGCATACCAAAAGACAAAACATCGTTCATTAAATCGTATTTCGGCGCAACAGAGTCAAAAACCTCACGTACTTGACGTGCTTTATCATCTTCAGCGACACGTTGAAACCCGAAGTCGGTTTCTTTTTGATTTTGCTTATCAGACATATCAATGATGACAAGCCTTTTTGGGCTTGGCTTTAAAAGGTTCGTTCTTAGGATCATCGGGGTCTCGCGACGCCCCACGTTCCTGTAATTCGTTTAAATAGGTTTGCCAACGGTTCTCTTTTTCCGCAAACAAAAGCCTTAAATAATCCCAATCATAGTAACCCGAATCATGACCGTCGGAGAAAATAATTCGGATTGCATACAAACCCACGGGCTCAATGCCTACAATGCCAACATCTCGCTTTCCGACCTGTAACTGAGCTTGCTCGGGAGAGTGACCTTGAACCTCTGCCGACGGGCTCATGACTCGCAAGTACTCAGCAGAAAGCAACATTTGGCGACCATCATAGTCAACAATCTCTAAAACTTTCGATTGGTTGTGATAGATGATATTTGATGGTGATTGCATGCTTAAAGACTAGAAAAAGTTGGCACCTCCGACAGGAATCGAACCTGTGACGCGACCTTCGGAGGGTCGCATGATATCCACTTCACCACGGAGGCAGGGCTATTGATTATAAAGAACTAAAAGCGGTTTTGTTGCTCCCTCATTACACGTCGATAGGATCAACATCCATGACCCAGTGTACGGAGGTTTTTAATTGAGACAATTGTTCCATCCAAGCAGACAAAAATTGATTCAACTTCGCTCTCGACGGTGCCTCAATCAACAATTGCCCCCGGTCACGATCTGCCACTCTCATCACCGCCATTGGAATAGGGTCAAAAATGGCAATTTCGTTAAATTCATAACGGTCTCGAATTGCTTCCCCTATCGAAACCGCCGTTGTTAAAAATTCAATCGCCTTATCAATACTTGGTGCATCCGCTAAGAGCAATGCTTGTGACACGAAAGGACTCGTTCCTTCCATCTCTCGCGTCGCTAACAAATCATCAGCAAACATTTCGTAGTTTTGTTGTGCTAATGCCTTAAAAATTGGTCGATCACCAAAACGACTCTGAACCATCAGTTTCGCAGTCAGCCCGCCACGCCCCGCTCGACCTGCCACTTGCATCAGATTGGCAAACGCTCTTTCTTCACTACGAGGATTGGCACTGACCAATTGTGCATCCACATTTAGAACAACCACTAAAGAAACATTTTGGAAATCGTGTCCTTTAGCCACCATTTGAGTTCCGACTAAAATGTCGACCTCTCCGGCATGCACAGCGTCAAAGGCCTTCTGAGCGGCGTTTTTCCTTTGGGTACTGTCTCGGTCAATTCTAAGAATCTTTGCCTGCGGCCAAAGCTCTTGTAATTGCTCTTCAATGCGTTGAGTTCCAGCCCCTAGTGGCATCAAATCCACATTCCCGCAATCGGGGCATTTGGAATACACAGGAGCTGACCAACCACAATGATGGCACATCAGTCGTCGATGAGACTTGTGGTAAACCGCATACGTTGAACAATGCGGACACGTCGATAACCACCCACAACTCGGACAAGTTAATACCGGAGCATAACCACGGCGATTTAAAAACACAATCACCTGCTCTTTACGCTCGAGCGTTTGAGTTATCTCATCAACAATGGATTGAGCCAGTCCGGAAACCGTTTTCCCCTCTTTAGGATTAATCACTTCCAAGGTCGGTAAAACCGCATCTTTAACCGCACGATGATGCAACGTCAACAGTCGATAGCGTTGTGCTCGCACATGGGCCCATGTTTCTAACGACGGTGTGGCAGACCCTAGAACCACGGGAATATCCATTAACTGCGCACGCTTCACCGCTAAATCTCGGGCCGAATAGCGAATACCGTCGCCAGCTTTATAAGAAAGATCGTGTTCTTCATCGACAACAATGAGCTTTAAATTAGGAATGCTCGCAAAGACAGACATGCGTGTGCCAATGAGTATTTGTGCACGCCTTTCATGCATTGCTAGCCAAGAACGAGCACGTTCACCTTGTGAAAGTCCTGAGTGTAAACACACCACGGAAGTGTCTGGGAAATAGGATCGGACACGACTTTCTAGTTGCGGCGTCAAGTTAATCTCAGGAACAAGAAACAAAACTTGAGCCGTTGAGTCTTGCTCAAAAACAGACTCCATCATATTGAGGTAGACTTCCGTTTTCCCACTACCCGTCACGCCGTGTAAGACCATGGGAGAAAATCCCAAATTCTCTTTCAGTGTTTCAACAGCCTGAGTCTGCTCTTCATTTAAGTCATGTTTGACTTGCGGCGAAAACGTTGGACGTTTTCCTTGTTTTCGCAATCGATCTAGCGATTGTTGATAACGAACGCCTGGCTTTGTTCGGAAAAAATTAGGAAGGCAACTCAGAGCGACCTCACCCCACCCATGTTGATAATAGTCACTAGCAAATTTTGTTAAACGCAACCACTTCTCATCTACAGGATCGACATCGTCAAATACACGAATAATACTTTTTTGCTTTTTGGGCTCAATGTCACAGACCTCAGTGAGCTGAACAATCATGCCCACAACTTCTCTGCGTCCTAAAGGCACAACACAACGAAGACCAACGGCAACCGCCTGGTCTTTTTCCACTTTATAGGTTAAGACTGGTAATAAAGGAATATCTAAAACGACTTGTGCAAAGGATGCTGACGGCAACATTAAAAGATCCTCGTATTGATGAGCTGATTTTATCAAGACGGTGACTCGCTTAGGTTAGATTTCATCAATCTCCCGTATTCATTGGGCTTTCAACAAATTGTGCATAACTTTGTGTATATCTTGGTTTATGCCTGTCTTTTATACAGTTTGCCCGTTATCTACGCAAAATGAGAGAAAAAGTGGCAAAAATAAATTTCCCTTAATATTCAAATAGTTACAAAATTTCTAAATTATTAACTATCGGATTTTAAACAACAAATCAAAAAAATTACGATTAATCCAATTTGTTGATAAGTCTGTTGATAATTCCCTAATCTTTGTTTTTGTTCGAGAAAGTCTCATTTCTTCGCTATCATTGGCTAGCTTCATTTGTATTTTGTAGGAATAGCTTTTAATGACACTTCCTGTTTGGCTTAGCGAAAAAGATCAAGAGATTATTTTGCGCCTTCACGCCCAACCAGGGGCAAAACGTACTTCTGTTGTCGGGCTCTATGGCGATAAGCTAAAAATTGCCGTAGCGACACCGCCTGTCGATGGTAAAGCCAATCAAGCAATTATCGCTTTTTTAGCCAAAACGCTAGGCCTATCTAAGTCAAAACTGACTCTCATCAGCGGGGAAACAAGTCGAGAAAAAAGAATACGCATCCAAGGCATTACTGCCGATGAATGCGTAACCAAATTGCAGTGATCGCGTCCCTAAAAGTTCTTCTTATTTTTAGGGACTGTCTTTTTAACGTACAACCAAAACAGGACGATCGATCTGAGCCAAGGTTTTTTGAGTTTCGCTACCGATAATCAAACTACCCAAACTACCCATACCACGACTACTCATCACCACATAATCAACATCTTCACGCTTTGCCAATTCCGTGATGCACATCCAAGGAGCTTGACCGTGTTCGGCAATAACTCGACACGGGACTTCTGCTGCTTTGGCAGCTTCATAGATTTCACCGAGACGCTCTTGAATCTCCGAAGCTTCCCCTGCTAACCCATCTGAGGGGACTTCGCCTTTTACAGCCGTCATTCCAATTAATTCGGCATTTAATGGTTTTGCAACTGCAATTGCCGTTTCAATAGCTTTACGACTCAATTCCGTACCGTCGGTACAAACCATAACTTTCATAGACCACTCCAACATTATCGATTGTGTTTTTCAAATTTGTGCGCTTCTCTCTCGTTTTAGAAAAGCGCTTAGACACTTTTATCCTACAACGAATTATCTTGAAAGTGTACTGTTTTTCTACTTATCTCTTGATATGGCAGAAAACTTTAGGCGATAAAAAAGGCAGATGAAACCATCTGCCTTTTTAAACGTCCATGAACGCTTAGTGATTGCGTTTGAGCTTTTCGATGGCGGCCAATTCGGCAGCCAAGACAGCCAATTCCGCATCGAGCTTAGCCAAGTCGACTTCACTCGTTGCCTTGCTGCGAGCTTCGCGAGCTTCAGCAATTGCCTTTTCCGTCTTAGCGCGATCCATTTCTTCAGAACGAATAGCGGTATCAGCTAAAACAGTAACAAGGTGCGGTTGCACTTCAATCACGCCACCCGCAACGAACACTTGTTTCACTTCTTTGGTTTCCGGGAGCGTAATACGCACAAAACCCGGCTTAATCAAAGAGATCAACGGAGTATGTTGAGGCAGGATACCCAATTCACCGCCTTCACCAGGAAGGGCAACGAACTCGGCATCACCAGAGAAGATTTGCTCTTCAGCGCTAACGACGTTAACCTTAATCGTAGACATAGTTGCTCCGTGGTCGTGTTTTGGCAAGGGAGATCACTCTCCCTTGGCCAAAATCATTAGTGCATTTGCTTAGCCTTTTCGAAAGCTTCGTCGATGGTACCAACCATGTAGAAAGCTTGTTCAGGCAAAGCATCGCATTCACCGTCAACGATCATGCGGAAGCCGCGGATCGTTTCTTTCAACGGGACGTACTTACCGGGAGCGCCAGTAAAGACTTCAGCAACGTGGAAGGGTTGAGACAAGAAGCGTTGAATCTTACGAGCACGCATAACCGTCAACTTATCTTCCGGAGCCAATTCGTCCATACCCAAAATGGCGATAATGTCGCGCAATTCCTTGTAACGTTGCAACGTTTCTTGGACGCGGCGGCAGATGCCATAGTGTTCTTCACCGATGATCAACGGGTCAACTTGGCGGCTCGTGGAGTCAAGCGGGTCAACTGCCGGGTAAATACCCAAGGCAGCGATGTCACGAGACAACACAACGGTAGCATCCAAGTGACCGAAGGTCGTAGCCGGAGACGGGTCAGTCAAGTCGTCAGCAGGGACGTAAACGGCTTGAATGGAGGTAATAGAACCAACCTTCGTAGACGTAATACGTTCTTGCAAGCGACCCATTTCTTCAGCCAACGTCGGTTGATAACCCACGGCAGAAGGCATACGACCGAGCAATGCGGAAACTTCCGTACCAGCCAAGGTGTAACGATAAATGTTGTCAACGAACAACAAGATGTCACGGCCTTCGTCACGGAAAGCTTCAGCCATCGTCAGGCCGGTCAAGGCCACGCGCAAACGGTTACCCGGAGGTTCGTTCATTTGACCGAACACCATGGCCACCTTGTCCAACACGTGAGACTCTTCCATTTCGTGGTAGAAGTCATTACCTTCACGGGTACGTTCACCCACGCCTGCGAACACAGAATAACCACCATATTGCTTAGCAATGTTGTTGATCAATTCCATCATGTTCACGGTCTTACCCACACCGGCACCACCGAAGAGACCGACCTTACCGCCCTTAGCGAACGGGCAAATCAAGTCAATCACCTTAATACCGGTTTCGAGCAAGTCCACAGACGGGCTCAATTCGTCAAACTTCGGAGCGGGACGGTGAATTTCACGGCGTTCTTCTTCGCCGATCGGGCCGCAGTCGTCAATCGGGCGACCCAACACGTCCATAATACGACCCAAGGTCTTCGGGCCGACAGGTACAGAGATACCAGCGCCGGTGCTCTTGACCTTCATGCCGCGTTGCAAGCCTTCAGAGGCGCCCATAGCAATGGTACGAACCACGCCGTCGCCCAACTGTTGTTGCACTTCGAAGGTCAAGCCTTCTTCGGCAAGACTGTTGTTCTCATCTTTTTCTAAGATAAGGGCATCGTAAACTTTGGGCATTTGATCGCGCGGGAACTCAACGTCCACCACAGCGCCAATGACCTGAACGATCTGTCCGATACTCATGGGAGTTATCCTCTTTAAGACACGGCAGCAGCACCACCCACGATTTCAGTAATTTCCTTCGTGATGGCCGCTTGACGGGTCTTGTTGTAAACCAATTGCAAATCACCAATAAGCTTCTTAGCATTGTCGCTAGCGGCCTTCATAGCCACCATACGTGCACTTTGCTCAGATGCCATGTTTTCTGCAACTGCTTGGTAAATTAATGCTTCGATGTAGCGCTTTAAGAGCACATCGAGAACTGTGGCGTCACTGGGTTCGTAGAGATAATCCCACGAATATTCCCGACGTTTTTCGCCAATCTCTTCAAGTCGATCACTCGACAAGGGCAAAAGTTGCTCAACAACCGGCTCTTGCTTCATCGCGTTTACAAAACGAGAGTAAGCGAGATAGACCTTATCGATCTTACCGGCCGTATAAAGTTCCAATTGAGCGCCAATGGCGCCAATCAGATGTTCCATTTGCGGACGATCGCCAAGTTGTACAACATTGGAAATCAATTCCACACCGGAGCGTTGCAAGAAACCGAGACCTTTATTACCGATAGCGGTGGCTTGAATTTCCACGCCTTCAGCGTTCCAGTCCTTAATCTTGTTTAATACCAAACGTTGAATGTTGGTATTAAGAGCTCCGCACAAGCCTTTGTCCGTCGTCACCATGATCAGACCAACTTTAGCAGCACTCGCGTCATGCGTGCGCAAATACGGATGATCGTAACTCGTCTGTGCCGTGGCTAAGTGAGCCACAATCGTACGGATATGTTCTCCGTACGGGCGAGAGGCGTGCATACGATCTTGCGCCTTACGCATCTTCGATGCCGCAACCATTTCCATCGCCTTAGTGATCTTGCGCGTATTTTGTACGCTCTTGATCTTGGCGCGAATTTCCTTGGTGCTAGGCATTTGGTCCCCTTTGGTGTTAATCGACTTCTACTTAGTAGGCGCCGTTCTTCTTAAATTCAGTAACAACGTTCAAGAGGAGATCCTTGTCTTCAGCAACAAGTTCCTTCTTCTCTTCGATACGTTGAACTAAGTCGGCGTGCTTTTCAGCGAGGAAGTCACGCATAGCCTTTTCAAAGCGCAATGCATCCTTGACTTCGACATCATCATAAATGCCGTTTTCAACGCAGAACAAGACCAAAGCTTCTTCCCAAACTTGCAACGGTTGGTATTGCGGTTGCTTCATCAATTCAGTAACAACCTTACCGCGTTCCAATTGCTTGCGGGTTGCTTCGTCCAAGTCAGAGGCGAATTGAGCGAAAGCGGCCAATTCACGGTATTGAGCCAAAGCCAAACGAACACCACCACCGAGCTTCTTAATAACCTTGGTTTGAGCGGCACCACCCACGCGGGACACAGAGATACCCGGGTTGATAGCCGGACGAATACCAGCGTTAAAGAGGTCAGTTTCCAAGAAGATTTGACCGTCGGTAATAGAAATCACGTTGGTCGGCACGAAAGCCGTAACGTCACCAGCTTGCGTTTCAATGATCGGCAAAGCGGTCATGGAGCCAGTCTTACCCTTAACAGCACCCTTCGTGAAACGTTCGACATAGGTCGGGTTCACGCGAGCAGCACGTTCCAACAAGCGGCTGTGCAAGTAGAACACGTCACCAGGGTATGCTTCACGTCCAGGCGGACGACGCAACAACAAGGAGATTTGACGATAGGCCCAAGCTTGCTTGGTCAAGTCATCATAAACAATCAAGGAATCTTGACCGCGGTCGCGGAAGTATTCGCCCATCGTAGCACCGGAGTACGGAGCGATGTATTGCAAAGCGGCAGATTCAGAAGCACTAGCAGCAACAATGATCGTGTAGTCCATTGCGCCGTGCTCTTCCAACTTACGAACAACGTTGGCAATCGTAGAAGCCTTTTGACCGATAGCGACATAAACGCAAATAAGGTCTTTACCCTTTTGGTTAATGATCGTATCCAAAGCAACAGCGGTCTTACCCGTTTGACGGTCACCAATGATCAATTCACGTTGACCACGGCCGATCGGCACCATTGCGTCAATAGACTTCAAGCCGGTTTGAACCGGTTGAGAAACAGATTGGCGATCGATAACACCAGGAGCGACCTTTTCAACGACGTCAAATTCGTCGGTGTCGATCGGACCCTTACCATCGATCGGTTGACCCAAAGCGTTGACCACGCGGCCAATCAACTTCGGACCAACGGGCACTTGGAGAATGCGACCCGTCGTCTTCACGACGTCGCCTTCACTAATGTGCTCGTAGTTACCAAGAATAACTGCACCCACGGAATCACGTTCAAGGTTCAAAGCCAAACCATACGTGCTGTTGGGGAATTCCAACATTTCGCCTTGCATCACGTCAGAAAGACCGTGAACGCGGCAAATACCGTCGGTAACAGAAACCACGGTACCTTGGGTGCGAAGATCAGCGGAGACCCCAAGGCCTTCGATGCGCTTTTTCAGCAATTCGCTGATTTCACTAGGATTGAGTTGCATTTCTTACAGCTCCGAAATTTATGCGGTGAGTGCCTCTTGCATTTGAGCAAGGCGCGTTTGAATCGATCCGTCAAGCGTCTTATCGCCGACTTTCACACGGACACCACCGATCAAACCCTCATTAATGGTCACGATCGGCGTCAACTTAAGTCCGGGGAAACGGCTTCCAAGAGCGGAGACCAAGGCATTGACTTCTGCATCACTCATCGGGAAAGCAGATTCAATGTACGCGTCTGCGACACCTTCGGATTGGTTTTTAAGTTCGCGGAATTGACGTGCGATTTCCGGCACAGCTTCCAAGCGACCGTTCTCAACGACCACCTTCAATAAATTAGCGGCCTCTGCGGGCACTTCTTGACCGATGGTGGTCAAAATCAACTCACAGATTTGCTCAGAACTGACCTTCGGTTCCCCAATGAGGGAAAGGAGTTCAGGAGCGGTCACCACTTGGGCAATACCATCCATAACAGCAGCCAAATCGGCAGCTTCCTTAGGTCCCTTTTTAGCATCGCGCAAAGCTAACAAAAGAGCTTGCGCGTAGGGACGGGCAATCGTCGAAAGTTCAGCCATAATCAAAGCTTAGCCTTCAATTGTTCAAGCATGTCTGCATGAACTTTAGTGTCAACCTCGCGACGAAGGATTTGTTCAGCACCAGCGATAGCCAAGCGAGCAACTTCTGCACGCAATTGCTCACGAACGCGTTGAGCTTCTTGAGCAACTTCAGCCTTGGCAGATTCGATAATACGATCTGCTTCGACTTGAGCTTGAGCCTTAGCTTCTTCAACGATCGTTTGACCGCGCTTTTCGCTGTCATTGACGATACCCAAAGCTTGAGCACGAGCTTCAGCCTTAATAGCTTGAACTTCCTTTTGGGCTTCCGCTAAGGCCATTTCACCTTTATCGGCAGCAGCCAAACCTCCGTCAATCTTCTTTTGTCGCTCTTCGATTGCTCGAATGAGCGGCGGCCAAATGTACTTCATGGTGACCCAAGCACCAAAGAAGAACACGGCCATCTGTACAAACAGAGAAGCATTGATGTTCATTATTTGAACCCCGTTAAGTTAATCAGCACGCTCACCACCCTTGGTGAGTGCTAATTAACGCCGTTAATAAAAGAGTTTTTAAAGCTTTTATTAGCCGACAAACGGATTAGCAAAAGCGAACATCATAGCGATACCGACACCAATCAAGAAAGCGGCGTCGATAAGACCAGCCAACAAGAACATCTTGGTTTGCAAGGCGTTCATCAATTCCGGTTGACGAGCAGCAGCTTCGAGGTACTTAGAACCCATGATAGCGATACCGAGACAAGCACCAATAGCACCGAGACCGATGATGAGGCCAGCAGCCAAGGCAACAAAAGCGACGTTGGTCATTGCAAAACTCCTTAATCCT
>DBFZTP010000043.1:0-19783 GCA_048520025.1 Candidatus Aphodousia sp. | reverse complement strand
GGCCTAAGAATTCACAAGCCGCTGCCACTTCATTTTTCACAGGGATTTTGTTTTCTTCCAAGAGAATGCCCACGTCACTTTGGTGCGCAATTTCATTGAGTGTCGCAGCCAATCCGCCTCGAGTCGGATCGCGAAGCACATGAACGTCAGGTACGACCTTTAAAACGCTTTCAATCATCTGAGCAAGTGGCGCCGTATCACTTTCTAAATCGGTAAGGAACGTCATGTTTTCACGCTTAGAAAGAATGGTTGTGCCGTGATCCCCCATGGAGCCGGAGATAATCACCGCATCGCCCGCTCGTGCATTTTTACCGGAAATGGCAAAAGGAGTAATTTTCTCCCCAATCCCTGTGGTTGTGATGTAAATCCCATCACCATGGCCCTTTTCAACGACTTTTGTATCGCCCGTCACAATCGCCACGTTGGCTTCTTTTGCGGTTTGCGCCATGGAGGATACGATTGCTTCAAGCTCTTGCAACGGGAACCCTTCTTCAAGAATAAAACAAGCGGCAATGTACAAAGGTTTGGCGCCACACATGGCAACGTCATTAACGGTTCCTGCAATTGCCAACTTTCCAATGTCGCCTCCGGGGAAAAAGAGGGGCGAGACCACGTGAGCATCACAAGAGACGACAACGGGTGATTGAAGTGCGGGAAGCGTTGCGCCGTCATGCCCTTCATCGAGCCAATCATTGGTGAAGTGTTTTGCGAAAACTTCGTCAATGAGTTGAGCGGTGGCTAGGCCTCCGGCGCCATGCGTCATTTCGACTTTTTCAGTTTTGATATTGAGTGCCTTCAAATACTTCGGTTGTGTGCTCATGATTATCTAATCCTTTACTGATTTTTTGGGGCATAACGCCAATAGGCAGCGCAAGCGCCTTCGGAACTGACCATGCAGGCGCCCATGGGGCGAGCCGGCGTGCAGACTTTGCCAAAGAGTTTGCAATCTTTGGGTTCTTTCTCGCCTCTTAAAATTTCTCCGCAAGCACAAGCGCGATTGTCTTCAATGTGCGGTTCAATTAAGTTGAAACGCTTTTCAGCGTCAAACGCAGAAAATTCATCTTTGAGTTTTAAAGCTGAGTAGGGAACTGCTCCCAAACCACGCCACTCAAACGATTCTCGTCGTTCAAAGACTTCATCCATCAAACGAATCGCCACTTGATTGCCATCGGGTGTTACAGCTCGAATAAATTCGTTTTCTACCTCGTGTCGCCCTTCATTGTTTTGACGAATGAGCATGAGGATCGCCATCAGCATATCTAAGGGTTCAAAGCCTGCGATGACCACGGGCATGGCCCAGTCGGACGCGAAGGTTTCATAGGGCTTGGAACCGATAACGGTGGAGACGTGAGCCGGGCCCACGAGTCCGTGCAGTTTAGGTGCCGCTTCTCTTACGGGTGCCGTCTTGAGAATATGCTCCATGGCCGCCGGTGTTAAGACGTGGCTTACCAGTGCCGAAAAGTTCTTTAATCCCAGTTTTTGTGCCGTTTTAATGGCTACTGCCGTGGGAGGCGTTGTGGTTTCAAAGCCGATAGCAAAAAAGACGACTTCTTTTTGCGGATTGTCTTTGGCAATGGTGATGGCATCCATGGGGGAATAAACCATGCGAACATCACCGCCATTGGCGCGACAATTAAATAGCGATTGACCTTTAGCGGCAGGAATGCGCAAGGTATCAGCGTAGGTGCACAAAATGACGTGATGTTTAAGCGCCAACTCAACGGCCATTTCAATACGACCGATCGGTAAAACGCAAACCGGACAGCCGGGGCCATGGATCATGCGCACGTTGGCAGGCAACAATTGACTCAAACCCCAACGCGATAAAACGTGCGTGTGACCTCCGCAAAATTCCATAAAACGGTACTGACGATCGGGGAGGGCTTCTTTTCGGATCGCTTCACAAATTTTTTGCGCTTTTTCCTGATCACGGTATTCACTGACGTATTGCATAACTTATCCTCTAAGCAACGTTGGGCGTTTGAAGCGTGCTTAGCATTTCAAGCGTTGTTTGGGCTTCTTTTTCATCAATGCGGTTAAGCGCAAAGCCCACGTGCACAATGACCCAGTCGCCCGGTGTCGGATTGTCGATTAAGGCCACATTGACTTCTTTTTCCACGCCGTTAAAGTCACAAAGGGCAATGTCTTCGGCTTGAACTTTCAAAATTTTCGCTGGAACGGCTAAACACATAATGATGATTTCCTTTCATTGGCGTCACCGCGATAACTAAAATCGTTGACACCGTTTTCTTTAGCTAATGTGGCAAGCCACAACTGCCCTAAGGCCAATCCCCCATCGCCCGCCGGGACTTTCTTTGGAAAATAGCCCGTCAGCCCCAAGCGTTGCAACTGATCCATGAGCGCTTTCGTTAAAAGGCGATTGGCCATGCAACCACCCGTTAAAGCGATTTCCTCTTGATAGTCGATTTCATCGCATACGTTTCTGACCAAAGTCGCCAATGCGAGGGCTACGGTTGCATGAAAGTCTGCCGCCCATTGCGCACGATCATTATCACTTTCAATCATGGCTTTCATAAAGGGTAGCGGGTTAATGATGCCCTTTTCAATGGGCATGAGTTCTGCTCGGGCAACGCCATTTCTTTGCGTGGCCAAGGACTCTAAAAGCATGGCCGCACGGGCTTCATCGTGTTGGACTTCACATAAACCAAGAAGGGCACTTACGGCATCAAACCAACGCCCCATGGCGTCTGTCGTGGGACTCAACGCAGGGTTTTTAACGAGTTCTGCAAAGTGTTCAGCAAAGGCTAAGCGAGGGAAACATTTAGAAATTTCGTTATCTAGCCCTAAAAGCGTTAAGACGGAAGCAGCCATCCGTTGTGGTTCTCGTGCTGCTTTGTCAGCGCCTCCCGGCATGGGAAGTTCAAGTAAATGCCCCAGCCGTTGGTAGCCTGTGGCGTCAACTAAGAGAAGTTCGGAACCCCAAGCTTCACGATGGGGTCCGAGGCCAACACCGTCTAACGCTAGACCTAAGGTAGGGGTTTTGCGATCAAGTTCAGCCATCGCAACACCAATGTGCGCGGCATGATGTTGAATGGGGTACCAAGAAAGATGGTGCTTTTGGGCGTAGTCAATGGCCAAGTGTGTGCTTGCAAAATCAGGGTGCGTATCACTGGCGACAACGCTTGGCGTTATTTCAAAAATGCTCTCTAAGTGAGCGAGCGCCTCGCGATGCGCATCGATGGTTTTCAGGTGATCCAAGTCACCGATGTGTTGAGACAAAAAGACGTCTTGATCGCGACTCACGGCCACGGTATTTTTTAAGTAAGCCCCCGTTGCTAAAGCGTTTTGAACTGTATCTTTGAATTTAATGGCTTCGGGCGCATAGCCGCGCGATCGACGCAAAAAGACGGGCGTGTCATTGATCACGCGAACCACGGAATCATCGCAACGCGTGACAATGTCACGATTATGAATAAGCCAAGCGTCGGCAATGCCAGCCAATCGCTCGAAGGCTTCCTCATTGTCAATGACCAAAGGTTCACCCGAAGGGTTGGCAGAGGTCATCACTAAAGCTTCGTTTAGGGCGAGATCTTCAGTCCATTGAGCACCGTCAGGTTTACCTGCGAGCGTATGAAATAAGAGCCAATGCACCGGTGTATAGGGGAGCATCACACCTAAGTCGGAGAGGCCGGGCGCAATGCCTTCAAGTTCAACACCGGCTTTTTTCGCCAATAACACGATGGGTCGAGCAACGCTTGTGAGAACCTCTTTTTCTTTGTCAGAAACTTCCGTAAAAAGTTTGGCACTCTCTACATTGGCTACCATAACGGCAAGCGCTTTTTCTTCACGACGCTTTTTTTGTTTGAGTCGTTCGACGGCCTTGGGATTTTTGGCATCACAAACCAGATGAAAGCCCCCCAGACCTTTAACGGCCACGATTTCGCCACGGTGAATCGCCTCAATCGTTAAATCAATTGCGTCGCCCTCAATGGCTTGGCGATTGTTTCGTGCAAAGGTGAGTTTGGGTCCGCACTCAGGACAAGCGTTAGGTTGCGCATGAAAACGGCGATCCAAGGGATCGTGGTATTCCGTGAGACAATCCTCACACATGGGGAACTTGGCCATTGATGTTTGTGGGCGATCGTAGGGCAAATGGCGCGTAATGGTAAAGCGAGGCCCACAGTGTGTGCAGTTCGTAAATGCATAGCGATAACGGCGATTGCCGGGGTCAAACATGTCCTCAAGACATGCATGACACGTTGCCGCATCAGCCGTAATGGCAGTTTTAACCTGTCCGCCTTGACTTTCCGTGATAGTAAAGGATGTATAGCCCCGCCAAGGGACGTCAGAAATGTGAATGAAATCAATGCGGGCAAGGGGTGGTTTTTCCGCTCGCATTTTGTCCGGGAATTGAAGGACGCGATCGGCGTCGCCCTCTAAAACCACGCCCACGCCTTGAGCATCGTTAAAGACTTCACCATTAAGATGCAAATCCATTGCGATACGGTAAACGGTCGGACGGAACCCCACGCCTTGAACCAAACCGTTAATACGGAAAAATTTCGCAATCTTCTTTTGCATGATTTCACTCACTTTCCGGTGCTCTAAAGCCCCGCAAGAATCAACTGAGCTTTAAGCCACTTCACCCAGTTGTCCATGCCATCGCCCTTGGTGGCAGAGACTCGAAGGATTTGGATTTTGGGATTGACGCGGCGGGCATATTCTTCGCACTTTTCAATATCAAAATTAAGGTACGGTAATAAGTCCACTTTGTTAATGAGCATGATGTCTGCTGCTCTAAACATATCGGGGTACTTCAAGGGTTTGTCTTCGCCTTCGGTCACCGACAAAATTACGACCTTGTGAGCTTCGCCTAAATCAAATTCGGCGGGGCAGACGAGGTTTCCCACGTTTTCAATGAAAAGGGCAGAACCCTCGACAGGCGTCATGTGGCCGATGGCGTGGTGCACCATATCGGCATCCAAGTGGCAGCCTTTACCCGTATTGATTTGATGAGCAACGGCACCGGTGGCACGAATGCGATCGGCATCATTACTCGTTTGCTGATCGCCTTCGATAACAGCAATCGGGAATTCGTTATTGACTGCACGAATCGTGGCGCAGAGCAATTCCGTTTTGCCGGAGCCGGGGCTTGAAACAAAATTGAGCGCCAACATGCGATTTTTACGGAAAAGGGCACGATTGACATTGGCCACTTCGTTGTTGCGGCTCAAAATGTCTTCTTCAATGGCAATGGCACGTTCGTGGGACACGCTTGCATCATGCGAGTGATGATCATGGTGATGATCATGATCGTGATGGTGATCGTGGTCATGGTGACTGTGCGTGTGTGTGATAACGTTACCGTTTTCATCCACATGGGTGTGCGTGTGTTGATGGCCGTCAGAGCAGCCGCAAGTTGTACACATATTCATTTTCTCCTATTAATCATCGCTAGCGATGATGTCGATCACTTTTAATTCTGTTCCGCCCGTGGCGGTGAGTTGGTAGCCACCACAGATTGGGCATGGGTTGCCGTAAGCATGAAGTGGGACTGTTTTCGAGCATGTCATGCACCAGGCTTCCCCCGAAGGTCTTTCGATGACGAGCTCTGCGTTTTCAACCACAGTGCCTTTGGTGACAGAAAGCCAAGCAAAGCGAAGACTTTCAATATCAACGCCCGCAAGCTCTCCAATACTCACTCGCACGCTTTTGATTCGTTTAATGGCATGCATCGTGGCGGTCTTTTCAACGACGCTCACAATGCCTTCGGCTATGGAGACTTCATGCATTTGAGCTCTCCCTGACAATGTCAATACGAGTGCAAGCGTCAAACGCTGTTGCCATCATGGATAAACCGCTCTCCATCGCATTGTCATCGTTAATGTATTTGCGAGCATAGAGATTCATCTGCTCAATCATGGGGCCTCGATTTTGAAAGCTCCATTCCGTGGGAGCGATGATATGCAACTTTTTAACTTCGTCTTTATCGAGCGAAAGCATATGAATTAACGTGCCACGAGCCGTTTCAACAAGGCAAAGACTGTGGCCGTTAGGATGATGATAGGCGCGAATATCAAAAAGCGGCAATTCGCCTGCAACAAAGTGCTGCAGCTCCAAAAGACGCGCTTGAATGAGGTTTTTGATGTTAAAACTCTTGCGTGCCAAACTCGCATCACGACGGTCTCGAAGGCGAGCGATGGCGCCCGTGATTCGAGGCGTTTGAAGTTCAGGCGTTAAAGCAAAACCAGGGTGGGTAACAAGCGCGTTCATGAGAACTTCAAGCGTCTCTGGCTTTTGCAATTCACTGGGTAAAAGAAGTGCGTTACCCGAGATGGCGGGCAAGCTATTGAATCGATCATAGGCCTGCGTGATAGCACCAATGGCTTTCGTTTCTCGCATAAACCAAAGCGTGGCAAAAGCGCGCGTGTCATCAAATAGATCGTCAACAGCGAGTCCAAAATTGTCCTTTGCAGAAAGCGTCCACAAACGTTCTTTTAATGCCCCTAAGGTTTTGAGCGTTTCAGCACTAGCCTTGGTGTGATAAACAAAGGCATTAAAGTCCAAACTGATGACTCTGAGCGTTTCCAAAATGGCTTCAACCGTAATAAGCATTTGTGCGTTTTGAATCTGACGTTCATCAAAGAAGTGATTCACAGAGCTGAACGTTTCGCAGTTCAAACGGCTAGGAAAAAACGCAGCCTTATAGGCAAAGTCAAACGCTGTGCTTTGAGCAATGGGGCAAAGGCCAAGAAGCGATCGAAGCATCGATTTGGCAAAGGGAGCTGTTTTACCGGCAACCGCCATCGCAATCGCACGTGTGCGGTGATTGATCAATTCAATCGCCGGAGAGTCATTTTGAGCACGGTTGATTTTGAGGGAGATGGCGTTGTTCATTTGAGTTCTCTCTATTTCCAAGGTGTAGTAAAGAAATCCCTTCTTGAGGCGGATGTTTTTTCAAAGGGCGTTTTTTCGGCTGTTAAAGGTGTTCCGGTTTCTTCTTTCACGGTGATCGTCTTATTGGACATCATCAATGAGAGGGCTTGCGAGGCAATGGCTTCTGCCGTTTTTTGATCCGGAATGTCTGTGAGCGGACTCATTAGACTGCAAGCCAAATACCTACCCAATACGGGGTCATCAATACCCATAAAGCTAAAGGGACCAGCGGGCAATTGAAGGGCCGTCACTTTGGTCACGGGGACATCGAGCCACGTTTTGGCCTCACCACAGGCAAAAACCACCAAAATAGACCAAGGGGTGACAACAGCTCCGATCCAATGTTGATGGTAGCGTGTGAAGCCAAGTGCCCGAACATGAATCTTCGGATTGCAGATGGGAAGCCCACGCATACGGCTTTGGGCAATTTGCCGAAAGCCTTCTTCGAAGTGTCGCTCCGGAGAGCGTTGCCAGACGTAAACATCGGAAGTAGTCACGTTGAGCTCCCTTATCCTGAAGTTGATTTTTTAGGTTACCGCAATTTCAATAGATTTAAGCTATAAGAGCATGTCAATTTGGGTATTTCACCAAATGAATTGCAACCAATTGTCAAAGTGTGAATTTGTACCACCTAGGTGGTAGAAAAGCGGGTAGAAGAAGGGGTTATGCTCTGACTATTTAAAGGCTACAATGAAAAAGTCGAAGCAATTGACTGCTCCGATAAAGACTCGTTCAATTTTCGTATAAGCGAGCGAAGGAGAACCCCCTATGCACGAAACACAATACCAAGCTCTGCGTCGTCAAGGCGTCAGTCGCAGAAGCTTTCTTCAGTACTGTTCACTGACCGCCGCAAGCCTTGGGCTTGGAACGGCCGGTGCTCAAGAGATCGCTCATGCGATTGAAACCAAACCCCGAATGCCGGTAGTGTGGTTACACGGCTTGGAATGCACTTGCTGTACTGAATCCTTTATCCGCTCTTACCATCCGGTGGCCAAAGACTTGGTCTTATCCATGATTTCGTTGGATTACGACGATACGATCATGGCGGCGGCTGGGCACCAAGCAGAAGCGGCCTTGGAAGAAACCATCACCAAATACAAAGGTAACTACATCTTGGCCGTTGAAGGCAATATCCCGCTCAATGAAGACGGAGTGAACTGTATTCCGGGCGGTGAAACGTTCTTGAGAAAAATCCAGCATGTCGCTAAAGACGCCAAAGCCGTGATCGGCTGGGGGTCTTGCGCGGCTTGGGGCTGTGTACAGGCCGCTAAACCCAATCCCACGAATGCCGTTCCTATTACAGAAATCATTAAAGATAAACCCATTGTTTTGGTACCGGGTTGCCCGCCGATTCCGGAAGTGATGTCTGCGGTGGTGACCTATATCCTTACCTATGATCGTATTCCGCCATTGGATCGCTTGGGTCGCCCCAAGATGTTCTACGGTCAACGCATTCACGATAAGTGCTATCGTCGCGCTCACTTTGATGCCGGTCAGTTCGTTGAAAAGTTCGATGACCAAGGCGCCAAACTTGGCTACTGCCTCTATAAAGTCGGTTGCAAGGGTCCGACCACTTATAACGCTTGCTCTACCATCCGTTGGAATGAAGGTCTGTCTTGGCCTGTGCAATCCGGTCACGGCTGTATCGGTTGTTCCGAGCCCAATTTCTTTGATAAGGGTTCATTCTATGAACATGAAACCACTGTTTTGCCACCGGGCTTAGGTGGCATTGAAGCGACCGCCGATAAGGTAGGTTTGGCAACAGTGGGTGTTGTCGGTGCTGCGGCGATTGCCCATGCAGCACTTTCAGCCGTTGCTCAAGCTCGAGCAAAAAAGACCAATAAAGATCTCGGGAGGGAAGAATAATGGCAGACCGTCGAATTGTAGTGGACCCTGTAACGCGCATCGAAGGTCACCTTCGTGTTCAAGCCGTCTTGGGTAACAATAATGTAATTACCGACTCTCAAAGTACCGGCACGATGTGGCGTGGTTTAGAAGTCATTTTAAAGGGGCGTGATCCCCGTGACGCATGGGCCTTTGTGGAGCGTATCTGTGGTGTTTGCACGGGTATTCACGCCTTGGCTGCCGTCAGAAGTGTGGAAGATGCTATTGGTATCAAGATTCCTAAAAATGCCAACATCATCCGTAACTTGATGAATGCAACGCTTTATGCGCACGACCATATTGTTCACTTTTATCAACTCTCTGCCTTAGACTGGGTTGATGTGGTGAGCGCTTTGTCTGCCGATCCTCGTGAAGTCTCTGAACTTCAAAAGAAAATCAGCCCGCATCATCCGTTATCGTCCCCGGGCTACTTCCGTGACGTACAAAACCGTTTGAAGAAATTTGTAGCCTCGGGTCAATTGGGGATTTTTGCTAACGGCTATTGGGGTCACCCGGCCATGAAATTGCCCGCCGCTGTGAATTTGTTGGCCGTGACGCACTACTTGGAAGCGTTGGACTTCCAAAAAGAAATCATCAAAATCCATACGATTTTGGGCGGCAAGAACCCTCACCCGAATTATTTGGTGGGCGGTGTTGCCTGTCCGATCAATATGCATGAAACGGGTGCCGCGGGCAACATGATCAATGAAGTGACCATGAACTATATGCGAGATATCGCACAGCAAACCGTGGCCTTTGTTGAAAACGTGTACTTGCCTGACATTAAGGCCATTGCATCGTTTTATCCGGAATGGTTTAAGTACGGTGGCGGTTTGGTGAAGAAAAACGTGCTCTGCTACGGCGACTTCCCGGAAATTGCCAACGACTGGTCTGAAAAGTCGTTGCAAATGCCCACGGGCGCAATTATTGATGGCGATTTAACGCACGTTCATGACGTGGATTTGCGCGATCTCAATCAAATTCAAGAATTTGTGGATCACTCTTGGTACAAGTACCCTGAGGGTAAGAAGGGATTGCATCCGTGGGAAGGTGTGACCGATCAAGCCTTTGAATTGTCCGAAGGTTCCGTCGGCACGAACACTAAGTTTGATTGGTTGGGTGAGGCCGGTAAATATTCTTGGATTAAGAGTCCGCGTTGGAAGGGTCACATGATGGAAGTCGGTCCCTTGGCTCGCTTGATTGTCTCGGTGGCCAAAGACGTGAAGCACTTTAAAGAACCGGCGCTTGATTTGTTAAAAGAACTTAACCTTCCTTTGGAAGCAGTTTATTCAACCTTAGGTCGCCATGCGGCACGCGCCTTGGAGTGCCAATGGGTTGCCCACAAGATGGTGCAATACGTTGACGACTTGGTTGCCAATATTCGCTTAGGCGATGAAGTTGCTGCCAACATGGAATTCTGGGAACCGAAGACTTGGCCCAAGGAATGCCGTGGGGTGGGCTTCTGTGAAGCACCGCGCGGAGCATTGGGTCACTGGTGCGTGATTAAAGACACGCGTATTGCCAATTGGCAAGCCATTGTGCCCACCACTTGGAATGCCTCGCCGCGTTCGGAAGAAGGTCAACAAGGCGCCTTTGAGACGAGTCTCATCGGTACGCCCATGGCCGATCCCCATCGCCCGTTAGAAATTATTCGCACTATTCACAGTTTCGACCCGTGTCTGGCTTGTGCCACGCACTTGTTAGACCCTGAAGGGCATGAACTTTGTGACGTTCGCGTGCGCTAGGAGGTCAATATGAAAATTGATCCCGTCACCTTTGAGGTTGACGCCTCGCAAGGCACGCAACCGATCTATGTCTGGGAGGCTCCTGTTCGAGTCTGGCACTGGGCAATGGCAGCGTGCATGTTTGTCATGATCGTGACCGGTTTCTTAATTGGTGAACCGTTAGTCGCCAATTTGGGCGACACTTGGGTTACGTATGACTTTGGCTACATTCGTTTGGCACACTTTGTGGCCGGGATGATTTTTGCGGCTTTGTTTGTCTATCGCCTCTATTGGGCCATCGTCGGCAATCGCTACGCTCGCATGATTTTCATTCCGCCCTTGTGGTCATTGAAGTGGTGGAAAGGGGTTTGGTCTCAAGTTCTTTACTACCTCTTTTTGAAAAAGACGGCGCCTGAATATGCTGGCCACAATCCGCTTGCGCAATTGGCGATGTTCTCCATGTTTGTTCTCGGCAGCTTCGTGGTGATCATCACCGGTTTAGCCCTCTACGCCCAAGCTTGGGGGTGGGATACGGATTGGATGATTTGGTTCGGTTGGGTATTCTCGTTGCTTGGCGATGTACAGACCGTGCGTACGGTGCACCATGCTTGCATGTATGTGTTTATCCTCTTCTCGATTGCGCACATTTACATGTCCTTTAGAGAAGACGTCATGGGTGGAGCAACCACGCTTTCTTCCATGTCCACGGGTCTGCGCATGTTTAAAGAAAATCATCATTAATTTGGGTGTAAAGGAAGCAAGGACAATTTGCGGACTTGCTTCCTACTTTCTGAAACGCTCGCGATGTGACCTCTCATCATCGGCGGGCGTTTTTAACTCAGTGGGTTTGATAAAGGAAGAATAATGAATAAGAACTTTCCAACCGAAGTGTTGGTATTAGGAATCGGAAACATTTTATGGGCCGACGAAGGTTTTGGTGTTCGCGCGGTCGAAGCGTTTCATCAGCGCTTTAAAGCAATCGATGGCGTTCGTGTGATGGATGGTGGAACGCTCGGTAACTACCTCATCAATGATGTCACGGATTCGCGTCGTATTTTGCTTTTTGATTGTTGCGATCTGAAGGCACAAGCCGGCACCATGCGTGTGCTTCGAGACGAAGATATTAAGCTTTGGTCGAGCACTAAAATTTCGCCCCATCAAACGGGGATGAATGATGTGCTGGTCACCGCCGCTTTGGGCGGGTATGAGCCTGAAGCCTTGACCGTTATTGGCGTTCAACCGAAAGAGCTCAATGACTACGGTGGCAGTTTGACCGACGTTGTTAAGGCAAGGGTGAACGAAGCGGTGGATTTAGCACGAGAGGAACTCAAAGCGTGGGGCTTTGAGTTGACAGAGCGTGATGCCAATGAAGTTGTTGAGCCGTTGGGCTTTTCCTCTTTGGAGCTTGATCCCTATGAAACCGAACGCCCGAAAGAGACAGATGCTTGTCGGGTAGGGGATATTCGATTTTTAAAGACAGAGGATAAATCATGTGCATAGCCATTCCTAAAAAAGTACTATCCGTTAAGAAAGTGGCAGGTGGCCAAGTGGCCATGGTTGAAGGCAATGCCGGCGAAGAAAAGATTGATATTTCCCTTTTGGATACCGTGAAGGAAGGAGACTACATTCTTGTTTTCCGCTCAGTTGCCTTGCGTAAAATCGATGAGGCAGAAGCCAATCAAATTTCAGAAGCTTTAAAGTGTGTGGATGCCGTCATGAGAGGAGAAGGTGACGCCACTACGATTGAAAGTGGTTTTGGTGACCTTATTCACGAAGAGCCTCAATTGCCCGAACACTTAAAGGCATTGGTTGGTAAGAAAACGCTTGAGGATTAATGCATGGCAACGGTAAAAACAAACTACATTGACGATCAAAAGCACCCGGCTTTGCTTCGTTTATTTGAGATCGAAGGCTTTTCTCATCTCAATGAGGAAAATCTGGACGCTTTTTTAGCAAAAGAAGGTTTAAAGCTTGCGATCTTTGCCGATAACCCCAATGACCGTAAAACAACGCTTGATATTGCGGTGATTGCACCGGAATTAAAAAAAGCTTTTGAGGGTACGCTCGTTGAGACGGCGTGGGCTGACTTTAAAGTAGCTCGCAGCCTTGCCGCGCGCTGGGGCTTGCGTTCAATGCCATCCGTTGCGATCTTTATTGATGACGTATTTTGGGGCGCTGTTCAAGGTTTAAAAACGTGGGAAGAGTATTGTCGGTTGATTCCTGAAATTTTGTTGCAAGAAAAACCCGCTCCGCGCACGATTGCCGTTCTTAATAAAGACGCCTCGGGCGGTTGTGAGGAATAAGGAAACGAATTATGAGTATGCATCACACTTCCATCCGTTGGGCCAATGTTGACTTAGACCGTGAAACGGAATTGGCGGCGATTAAAGAAACCATCGAGCTTGTCGAAAAAATTAAAAGGGCTCTAAAAACGGGTGTTGAACTTCAACAGTCTGAAAATCTTTGCTCGATTGACTTTGATACGTTTGATTCAAAGCACATGGATTTTATTTTGGCAACGCTAGGCGTGGGTGAAGCACGCATTGTTTTGCGTAAAGATGATGTTCGAATGGCAGAAACCGGAATCAGCGGTGTTTGGCGAGTGCAAGAAAAGGGGGTACAGCGCTTCGAAGTCTCTAGCCTTCCCTCACCCTTACTCAATGTTTTAAAAGCTTCCAGTGCTCGATTAGTGACACCTGAGGCAGTCCCTGAAGGTGTGTTTGTTGCTCCTGCGGTTTTAAAAGAGTTAGAACACGCTCAAGGCAACGTTAAACTCGATCAAATCTCCTTTGATCCGCCTTATATGGTGGAACTCACACGTCAACCGTTATCTGAAATTGATAAAGATTTTTTGACGGCAACACTAGGCGTTGGCGATGTAGCGATTGAACTTTCAGGTTTTGCTAATGCCAATATCCAAAGTACGCAATATCAAGGTATTTGGCGTAACACCATTTTGAATAATGCCGGCAAAGAATTGTTAGACTCTTATGTGGTGACATGCGTTCCGCCCGAAGTCCCCAGCGCACCAGAGGAGATGGCTGACGCCATTACTCAGTGCGATGAAATTATCGGGTGGCTTAAAGAGGACTTGGAACGCGACACCCGGGAGTAAATCCATGAGTGAAGTGGAACGCATTGACGAGATGCTCGATCGTTTGAATCGAGAACGTGCACAAAAGACCACGAAAATGCAATGCAAGGTCTGTTGGTACGTCTACGATGAGGCGCTGGGGTGCGAAGAGTTTGATATTGAACCGGGGGTGAGTTTTAACGATTTGCCCGAGCATTTCACGTGCCCGAATTGCGGCAACGATAAGTCCGCCTTTTTACCTCTAGACGAAGAGAGCACATTGTGAGATTAGTGATTACGGTCGGTGGCAACGCGCTCTTAAAACGAGGTGAACAGTTAAGCGCTGCCAATCAAAAAGCCAATGTCCATATAGCGTGCGAGGCGATTGCACGCGTGATGGCCGAGCACGAAGTCGTATTAAGTCATGGCAACGGCCCCCAAGTGGGGCTATTAGCACTGCAAAACGATGCTTATAAAGCCGTCCCAGGCTACCCCTTTGATATTTTGGGGGCCCAAAGTCAGGCCATGATTGGCGTGATGATGCTCGACGAACTCAAAAACTTTTTGCCTGAAAAAGAGTTTGTCAATCTTGTCACTCGTACCGTTGTCAGTGCAACGGATCCCGCCTTTAATCATCCGTCTAAATTTATTGGCCCCGTTTTAACGAAAGAAGAAGCTCTCGCTTTAACAAAAGAAAAAGGCTGGGAGATTAAGCCCGATGGTGAACATTTCCGTCGAGTAGTCGCAAGCCCTGAGCCTGTAGAGATTTTGGAGTTATCTGCGATTAAAACGCTTTTAGACAATGGTTTTAATGTGATTGCCGCAGGTGGCGGAGGCGTCCCAGTCATCTGTGAGAACGGGGCGTACAGAGGCATTGAAGCCGTGATTGATAAGGATTTTGCAGCAAGCTTATTAGCGATCGAATTAAAGGCAGAGCGCTTGATTATCGCAACGGATGTTGATTGCGTTTACGAGGATTGGGGGCAGTCCAATCAAAAGCGCATTGATCGCATTGGTGCCGAAGAATTACTTAAGGGGACGTGGGCACCTGGCTCCATGGGTCCGAAAGTCAAAGCGGCTTGCCAGTATGTCTTAAAAACCAGAAAAACAGCCACCATAGGAGCACTTCAAGATATTGAAGCCATGGTGGCCGGTCAGAAAGGAACCGTCATCGTTCCTTAACTCAAATTAACGACAGCGATAAGCGCGACCGATATTGGTGATGTTTTCTAACGAATTGTCATCATCGGTGCTATTGAATGAATCCGTCAGCACGACAACATTGGCGCCGAGCTTAGCTGCTTCGTTTCTCAAATCATTACGAGCGCCCAAGGCGAGATTCTTATTGGGCGTCCAGTTGCCCGTAATCCAATTTCCTTGAGAACCGGCCACTTCACCGACGAATTGGCAACGGCCGGCGTATTCTTGCGGCATGCTCTGGACAATAACGACTTGTTGCCCTTGTGGGGTCACAGAGGTGGCAGAGCAACCGGCCAATAACAATAACGGAAGGGTAGAAGCTAAAAGAATCTTTTTCATAATTATTGATTAATTAAAAATTTCGTATCTGGTAAGTTTAATCAAAATTAATGGACAAAGAAAAACGCGAGTTCCGAAGAACTCGCGTTTGGTAACTTTTAAATCCGATTAGGGATTATTAGTTCCACCAGTTGTTGACCGGTTCGTACTTAACGATCGGTTCGCCAGAGTCGACGAGTTCCTTACCGTTGCTGTAGTACGTCCACATCGTCAAGGAACCGCAAGCGATCATAGCGACCACGAGGCAGTACATGATCTTGCGGAGAGCTTCACGGTTACCGGCGCAAACGTCCCACTTGACGGCCAAGCGGTACAAACCGATCATGCCGTGCAATTCGGTAGCAACCAAGAAGATGAACGTCCAGACCAAACCGTTGTGATACGTGTGAACGGAAGAAAGGTTAGGTCCAATGGAGTGCGGGTCAAGCAACATCGGCGTGACGTGCGGGAAAACCATGCCCGTCAAGATCACAGCGGTCACGATTTGAACGATCCAAAGCGTGGTGTCGCGGTGAGCGATGAATTGGTATTGGCCCTTGATGTTATGGAACATGCGATAGCTCGTCGGGAAACGACGCAAAGCCATCAAGGCGTGGATGATAACGAGGAGCGTGATAGCGCCAACGAAAACAACGTGCATCCAAGCTTGTTCTTCACCGAAGATCGGATAACCGCCGGAGAAAGCAACCAAGTTCCAGAAAACGTCTTTGCCCAATTGAATGGAGCTCGTGAAAGCCATGTGGCAGAACAAGAACAAGCCCAACAAGAGACCCGTGACGGATTGTGCAACGTCACAGTAAGCCGGCCACTTGCTTGCGCGCTTGGCGTTAGCCAATTCCACACCGGCGATGACTTCTTCAGACGTCGGGGTGTTGGAATACTTTTCTAAGTCAGTGGTATACATCGACATGATGAGAGTTTACCTTTATAAGAAGTTATGTCCTAAATTAAACGCGGTCCAAAGCATTTAATCAGACTCTATCAAATAGTAAAAATGTCCGAACGGACACGATTACCATTCCGACATACGAATGATCCACCATTTTCATGTAAAAAGGTTTGCGTTATGTCAGAAGTTTTGCTCTTTTTTCAGATTATTTTAAGCTTCAAAAGAGTAAAAATAAGGGATAACCCTATATAGTTGCTTAAATATTCATCAAATGATGCAAAAGCGTTAGGGTTAACCCTTGATTTCTCGGTTTGAGAAATAACAATGATTAAAGCGTACCGAACAAGCGGTCGCCGGCGTCACCCAAACCCGGAACAATGTAGGCTTTTTCGTTCAAATGATCGTCCAAGCTTGCCGTAAAGACCTTGATGTCGGGGTGCAATTCTTGGAAGGTCTTCATCCCTTCGGGGGCGCACAATAAGCAAATAAAGACGATGCGATCGGCCGGTACATTGCGCTTTTTCAGTACGTCCACGGCGTGAGCAGCAGAGTAACCCGTGGCCATCATCGGATCGACGACAAAGAACGTACGATCTTGCACTTCGGGCAACTTCACCAAATATTCCACCGGGTGATGATTTTCATCACGGTACATACCGATGTGACCGACACGAGCACCCGGCATCAAATCCAAAAAGCCGTCAGCCATACCAAGGCCGGCTCGCAAAACCGGAACGATCACGGGCTTTTTACCCGATAAGAACGGTGCATCGTATTCGCACAACGGCGTCTCAATCATGCGTGTCGTTAAGGGGAGATCACGCGTGACTTCATAGCCCATCAAAACCGTGATTTCACGCAACAAGGCGCGGAAATCTTTCGACGGGGTATCCTTTTTACGCATGATGGAGAGTTTGTGCTGAATCAGCGGATGGTCAATGATGTCCAAATTAGGGAAACGAGAATCTTGACGCATTTAAATGTCCTTCCATTGAAGAGGTTAACCTGACTATCTTAGCGGTTTCTATCCTGAATTGTGAGCGATTTTTAAAAAAAGGGACCAAAAAGCCTCGAGAGTGTTAAAGTTAGAGGGAAATTGATCTTCAACAGTAAGAGTTAAAAATGCATCTTCGAACCGTTTTTTTAATCCTTTTGTTAATTTTTTGCTCCATCTTCCTCGTCGTGAACTGGGAAGGGGTGATGGCACCGGTGACGGTGAATCTGCTTTACACAGAAACGCAAGCTCCTTTAGGTTTGATCTTGTTGTTGGGACCGGGTCTTTTGATCTTCGTTTGCTTAATTTATGGCTTTATCCAACAAGCCGCACTTGCTATGGAGTTGCGCCGCGTTCATCGTCAATTGCAAAACGCTCAAGATTTGGCTTCCAAGGCTGAACTTTCCCGCTTTAATGATTTGAAAAAAGACATCGATCAACAAATCAAAAAGCTTCAAGATAAGAGCAGTGAGCAACACGCCGCTTTAACGACGAAGTTAACGGCTATTGAAGAAGAATTAGAGAGCAACACTCGCGTAACGATTGATTCGATTTCGGCAAGCGTCGGTGAAGTTGAAGATCGCTTAACGCAGCTTGTGGATTGGGCCGGTGGCAAGTCAGTGACGATCACTGAAAAAGAAAAGACAGAAAAGGCAGAGTAGTTTTTCTTAGCTAATGCAAAAGAGGTTAGATTGTTTGAAATCTAACCTCTTTTAATTTTTGCGTGTTGTGTGTGATTAACGCTTAGAGACTTTTCGCACGCACCAGTCACCAAAGCTTTGGATGACTTGAACAAACACGATCAAAATCAACACCACGGTCCACATCACATCAGGCATGTAGCGGTTATGGCCGTAACGGATACCGATGTCGCCCAAACCACCGCCACCGATGGCGCCTGCCATAGCGGAGTAACCCACCAAGGTCACAATGGCAATAGTGACACCGGCAACAATGCCGGGCAAGGCTTCAGGCAACAAAACCTTATTGATGATTTGCATATTGGTGGCACCCATCGATTGAGCGGCTTCAATCAAACCGCGATCGACTTCACGCAAGCTCGTTTCAACCAAGCGGGCAATGAAAGGCGCCACACCAATGACTAAGGGCACGAGCGTTGCCGTGGTCCCGATTGTGGTTCCGACGAGCAAACGCGTTAACGGGTAGATGGCAACCAGCAAAATGATAAAAGGCGTGGAGCGAACAGCGTTAACCAAAACGCCCACCACGGCGTTCGTGCCTAAGCGAGGCATTAAACCGTCTTTATCAGTGACGTGAAGTAAGACACCCAAAGGAATACCGATCACGCTACCTAAGATACCGCTACCGATCACCATGATGACCGTTTCGACAAAACCGTCGCCTAACAGGGCAATAATTTCGGGACTCATAACGGCACCTCTTCAAATTCAACGTGATTTTGAGCTAAGAATTGAGTGGCAGATTCAAAGGTTTGTTGATCTGGGCTTTCAGCCAAAATGGTCAACATCCCGAAGTTAGAACCTTGGAGTTCTTCGACTTGTCCCTGCAAAATGTTGAAGTCCACGTTATAGGTGCGCGTCAACATGGAAAGAACGGGGAGCGTCACTTCTGAGCCAATAAAAGTTAAGCGCAAAAGTTTGGCAAAACGTCCCTTTTCTTCAGCAGCAGTGATCAAGGTCTTCACCTTATCGATAATGCGTTGCGGCATATCGTGAATCATGATGTCAGCCAGCATAGCACGCGTTGTGGGGTGCTTCGGGTGACGGAAGACGTCCAAAACGGTGCCGGCTTCAACAATTTGACCTTGATCCATCACCACTACGCGATGGCAGATTTCTTTCACGACTTCCATTTCGTGCGTGATCAACACAATCGTGACACCCAAGGTGCGGTTGATGTGTTGCAAGAGTTCAAGCGTTGCACGCGTGGTTTCGGGGTCCAAGGCGCTCGTGGCTTCATCTGAGAGCAAAACCATCGGGTCATTAGCTAAAGCGCGAGCAATGCCCACACGTTGCTTTTGACCGCCCGATAGTTGAGATGGGTATTTGTCTTTATGATCGTTTAAACCCACCAAGTCAATGAGGTGAGTGACTTTCTTTTCGATTTCAGCCTTGGGCGTCTTTTGCAATTCAAGCGGCAAAGCGATGTTGTCGAAAACGGTACGAGAACTCAACAAATTAAAGTGTTGAAAAATCATGCCGATTTTCGTGCGGATTTGACGCAATTGGGCTAAAGAAAGGTCATTGAGACATTGACCATTGACAACCACACGGCCTTGCGTGGGTTGCGTTAAAAAGTTAATCGTACGAACGAGCGTCGATTTGCCAGCACCGGAGCGACCGATAATACCGAAGATTTCTCCTTTATTGATATGCAAGGAGACATCCTTTATCGCGTGGACGTCTTTACCGTCCGGTGCTTTAAACGTTTGGGATAAGTGTTCAATCTCAATCATTGTGAGACGTGCTTCAAAATAATAAGGAAAAGCAAAAGACTATCACGAATCCGTGATTCTGTCAGGCAAAAAAGGACACTTAAGGACAGAAAGGTGCTTTGAGCTAGTAATTAGCTAATAGAAAGTTTCCAGAAACGCACTGGATGATCTTTGAAGCAGAAAACAAAAAACTCGTTCAACTGAACGAGTCTTGAAGTATGGTGCCGGTTAGAAGACTTGAACTCCCGACCTTCTCATTACGAATGAGCTGCTCTACCAACTGAGCTAAACCGGCTTTCCATTTAGTATCTCCGTGCATCGGAGAAGTGGAATTATGCAGATGTTTTTTAAAGATTGCAAGTCTTTT
>DBFZTP010000042.1:0-13119 GCA_048520025.1 Candidatus Aphodousia sp. | reverse complement strand
TTAATATTATTAATATCAATTTCTCACCTAAGGACGCATCATGTTTGAAAACCCGAATTTGGAATATAAATCAGAGTTTGTGCCAGAGTTAAAGAAGACGTTTGTCGCCTTTGCGAATACGGATGGAGGCGAAATTTTGATTGGCGTAGACGATAATGGACAAACCATAGGTTTGCAGGATCCGGATAGCACACTTCAACAAGTCATTAACTCAATCCGAGATAATGTCCATCCTCAACTTGCCCAATTTTTCTATGCAGAAATCACGCTTCGAGATGAGAAACCTATTGTCAGGGTCACTATTCGTCGAGGTGCCTTACGTCCTTATTATATAAGTGGGAAAGGAATTCGACCTGAAGGTGTTTTTGTCCGTAAAGGTTCAGAAACTGTCAGTGCATCCAGTAACGAAATTCTTGAGATGATTAAAGTATCAAGTGGTCAAGATTATGAGAAAACAATCTCATTTTCCCAACAACTGACATTTCATACGGCCAATACTTTCTTTGAACAACTCGGCAAAACACTTGACGAAACCACAATGAAAACCATTGGTGCAATGACCACAGATGGTTTATATACAAACTTAGGTTTATTGTTTTCCGATCAATGTCCATTTTGCACAAAATTTGGACGCTTCAATACGAATTCCACAACAGGGGAAGAACTTTTCGTCGATCAAAAAGTGGTCGAAGGTTCCATCTTTAAACAATTATTAGAGGCAGAAGATTGGTTTAACTTGGTTAACAAAACGGGGGCCGAAATTTCTGGTTTTTTCCGCAAAGATTACCGCGACTACCCACCAAGAGCACTACGAGAAGTTTTCATCAATGCTCTTGTTCATCGCGATTACGCTTTAAATGGCCCTACCCTTGTTAACGTCTACGAAGATGAAATCGAAATTATTTCGATTGGCGGACTGGTTAAAGGGCTTAATATGGATGACGTTATGTTAGGGATCTCAAGACCGAGAAATATTCTTCTCGCATCAACCTTCGTTAAATTACGCTTAGTGGAAGGATGGGGACGAGGCATTCGTGAGATTGAAAAACTGTATCGTCAAAACAGTTCAAAACCTAGTTTCACAGCATCCACTCATGGCTTTAAGGTGGTCTTACCAAAACTTGATTTACCTACTGAAAGCCGTCAATTTCGTGCATCAGAAACTGCCGCAGAACGAATCCTAAAATACCTCGAGACGCAAGGAGAGAGCTCTCGAGAACAAATTCAAAGTGGCCTAAAACTTCCACAGGCCACTTGCCTCGTGGCACTACGCCAATTAACACATGATGAAAGGATACTTAAGATCCGAGACGGAAGAAAAATTACCTACACTTTGCCCAATTAAGCCGTAATCGTGGCGTCGTTTTGAGTGGTTTCTTCAGGCAAGCGAGAAACCAAAACCTTATCAATTCGACGCCCATCCATATCAACCACCTCAAATCGCCAACCTTGCCAAGTGACAAACTGACCGGTCTTAGGCATATCTTCCATGATCCAAACAATCATGCCGGCCAAGGTGTTATAGCGACCTTCATTTTCTTGAGGCACGCTCTTGAGTTGCAGATGGTCTTTTAATTCAGGCACGGCCAACATACCGTCTAAAAGCAGCGAGCCGTCTTCACGCTCCACAATCCAAGACTCGTCACCAACATTGGGTTTAAATTCGCCAGCAATGGCTTCTAATACGTCACGCGGGCTCACTAACCCCTGTACCGTACCATATTCATCAACGACAATGGCAACCGGAATATCGTTATCACGGAAGTTTTCCAATAATTCCAACCCTGTTAATGTTTCTGGCACATAAGAAGCCTTGGCGACTTGGCTCGTAAAGTCAACTCTACCGTTTTCTAACAATTGCTTTAACAAAACACGCGTAGAGCAAAAACCCTTAATGTCATCTAATGAACCATCAGCGATCGGTAGGCGAGAGTGTTGTGACGTCAAAATCTTACGAACATTCAAGTCGTCTTCATCTTGAAGGTCAATCCACTCAACTTCACTGCGAGGGGTCATAAGCGTTGCAATCGTACGGTCATCCAAGCGGAAAAGGTTACGAGCCATGTTACGCTCTTGCTCTTCAATCACCCCCGATTCGCTACCTTCTTCAATCACAGCATGGATTTCTTCTTCCGTGACGGTAGGCTCTTGCGTATCGCTTTTCCCCGTTAATTTCAAAATCAAATTTGTAGAAGCCGATAATAACTTCACAAAGGGGGCCATAATGATGGCCAATGTATTGATGGGGCGAGCAATTTGGCATGCCACGCCTTCAGGATTCATTTGACCTAAACGCTTAGGTACCAACTCACCCAAAATAATGGAGAAGTAGGTCACCAACACCACGACCAAAGCTAAGCCCAACGTGCGAGCCGTCACGGGTGCGACATCCATGCTCTCCGTTAACCAATGAGCGACCGGTTCTGCTAACGCCGCTTCCCCCACGATACCCGACAAAATACCGATGGACGTAATCCCTACCTGAATAGCAGATAGAGCGCGCGTCGGTTCTTCATTGAGTTCCATGGCCACCTTTGCGCCTTTATTACCCTCATCGTCCTTGACTTGAAGGCGGGCTCGGCGACTCGTCACCAAGGCGATTTCGCTCATGGCAAAAGCGCCATTTAAGAGAATTAATGCGATAAGACAAAAAATATTGAACCAGTTTTCCATTTCTGATGAAACTCGCTACTGAGAAATTCGTTGAATTAAACCTTCGATGGCGCATTGAATTGTGGCCGTGCGCACGGCTTGTCGATCACCGGGGAATTCCTTTCTGACCACTTCTGGCACTTCTCCTCGGCGACCCCAGGCTAAAAAGACGGTTCCCACGGGTTTGCCGGGCACGGCGCCCCCGGGCCCTGCAATGCCGGTCACCGCCACAGCGATATCGGCATTTGAACGAGTCAGGGCTCCCAAAACCATCTCCGAAGCACACTCAGAAGAGACCGCTCCCACCGCCTCCAACGTTAAAGCATTTACGCCTAAGAGGTCCATTTTCGACGCATTTGTGTAGGTCACAAAGCCCCTATCAAACCATTGGCTTGATCCGGCAATGTCGGTGATTGTGTAGCTGATGCCTCCGGCCGTACACGACTCGGCCGTTGCTACCATCACATGGGCCTTCAGTGCCACATCGCCTAACGTTTTCGCTAAAGCTTCTAACTGGGAATTCACGAAAAATTTGTCCTAAAAAAGCATTAATGCGTATTGGATGCCCCATAAAAGAAGCAACGCATAAACCGCAGCCACGGCATCATCGAGCATGATGCCGACACCATTTTTCATTTTACGATCAAAGAAACTTGCCGGCGGCAATTTCACGATATCAAAGAATCGGAAAGCCACAAAGCCAGCGATTTGCCAAGGCAGTGTTGCCGGAACTAAGGCGAGCACCCACCAAATCGCAAACACTTCATCAATGACGATGGAACCGTGATCGGGGACACCTAAATCTTTACTCGTTTCTTCACAAGCCCACGAACCTACAATAAAGGTCGCCGCCACAATCACTAACCACATCGCAGGCGTCACCCACGGGGTCAGGGCCACATAGACCAACCACCCAGCCAACGTTCCCCAAGTGCCCGGTGCCGGACGAATGACGCCGCTACCGAAGAAACTTGCAATGATGTGGGACAAGCGAGAAAAAGCAAAGTGCCATGTCATGCGCACTTTATTAACAGGATTATCTGCACTGTATTTTTCTAACATTTCTACTCTCGGAAATGGTCAAAACCGGCAAACTGCACGTCAACCACTTCGTTTTTATCGTTCTCAAAATAAACGCCTTCTTCAATCACGCTCCCAATGCGAGATAAAGGCAATTGATGATTCTCAGACCATTTTAAAATGCTTTGGCGATGCTTAGGGGAAGCAGTAAACACCAATTCGTAATCATCACCCCCGGCCCACTGCGCCTGACGGCGACGATCGGTATCCATTTTGGCTAAATCTGAACTCAAAGCAGGACGATCGACCCATAGTTTGGCACCCACTTTCGAGCGCTCCAAAATATGCCCCAAATCTTGATAAAGGCCATCAGAGACATCGGCTGCGGCTGAGGCAACGTGCGCCAACAATTCACACCCCAAAGCCACTCGAGGCGTTGGACAATCCATGCGACCTTCTAAGTACTCGGTCACGGTTTCAGGCCACACTTTTGTGCGCATCATAAGCGCTGCGTAGGCATCCCCCACCGTACCACTTACCCAAATATCGTCGCCTACAGAGGCCCCGGCGCGCGTTAAAGCGTTATGCTCTGCTTCACCCAAAGCCGTGATCGTAAAGGTGGCAGGTGATCGAATCTGGCCCACCGTTGTGCTTTTCGTTGTATCGCCCCCTAAAAGCGCACATTGATAAGTTTGCGCTGCTTTTTTTAATCCTTCAGAAAAACCTTTTAACCAAGCTTCATTGGCTTCGGGTAAGGAAATTGCAAGAAAAAACGCACGAGGCGTCGCACCGGCCGCCGCCAAATCGGACAGATTGACAGCAAGGGCCTTGAAACCGACGGTTTGGGGATTGGCATCGGGTAAAAAATGCGTACCCAATGCAGTGGTATCCGTTGTGATGGCTAAAGTCGTCTCACCGACTTTAAGAAGGGCGCAATCATCACCGATTCCTTGGGAGGGCCAGTGACTGGTCACTCCCAAAGAAAAGAAACGGTGGATGAGATCAAATTCTGACGGGCGTGTGCCCATAGGCGTTATTTGTTGTTAACTTCGGTCGCACGCACTTGAGCGGCCACTTTGTCCAACACACCGTTGACATAACGGAAACCTTCAGAACCGCCGAAGTTCTTCGACAATTCCACAGCTTCGTTGATGACCACGCGGTACGGGATTTCAATGTGGTTTTTCAATTCGTACGTTGCCAAAAGCAACACAGAGCGTTCAACCAAAGACAAGCGAGAGACATCACGGTCAACGTGAGCAGCGTAAAGGGCTTCGAGCTCTTGGGCATTTTCAATCACACCCGTCAAAAGCTCCGTGTAGTGAGCCTTGTCGCAACGTTCAAAGTCTGCAACATCAATCGCAGCACCGGCAACGGGTTCGCCGTCTTCGCTTAAAACACTCAAAAGCGTCGTATCAATGGTCTTGGCATCAAGGCCGCTGACCAAGTGTTCGTAAATGCCCAACAATGCAAATTCACGGGACAAAGAGCGAGCACCGCGGCTCGGTCGATGGGGACGTTGTGCCATTTATTCCTCGTCTTCTTCAAATTCAAACATGTATTCTTTGCGGAAATTGGCCATTTCCACAGCCACGCGTGCAGCGTCCGTGCCCTTTTCTTCTAAACGGGCCTTGGTTTGTTCGTCGTTTTCGGTCGTCAACACGGCGTTGGCAATCGGAATATCCCATTCCAAGCTCACTTGCATGATGCCAGAGGCGCTTTCGTTTGAAACGATTTCGAAGTGATACGTTTCACCGCGAATCACAGCACCGATTGCCACCAAAGCGTCATACTCTTCGGTTTGAGCCAATTGTTGCAATGCAAAGGGAATTTCCAAAGCACCCGGCACACGGGCCAACGTGATATCTTCTTCGACCACACCCAAACGAGCCAATTCAGCCAAGCAAGCCTTCAAAAGGCCTTCACCGGCGTAGTCATTGAAGCGGGCTTGAACAATACCGATACGAAGACCGCGACCATCTAAAGAGTTTTCGATGATATCCTTGGACATCTTTCGTCTCCAGTTGTAAATTCGTTACCAAAAAATAATTGTGCATATTGTACTGATTTTCAAGGACTCTTTCGCCTCTTTTCAAAGAAAATCAGTCAATTGCAATCACAAATGCATACCTCGGGCATAAGAGTGCGGAAAGACCACGCTCTCGTCACCCAATTCGAGCGCTGCTTGCCACCCCCAGTGAGGATTTAAAAGCATTGCACGACCGATATCGACCATGTCTGCCGTTTCTTGCACCAAAATGGTTTCCGCTTGAGCAGCATACTTAATTAAACCGCAACACAGCGTGGGCATCCCCGTGGCTTCTTTCACGGCACGAGCGTAAGGCAATTGATAGCCGTATTGCACGTCGATTTTTTGATCAAGTGACAAGCCACCTGCAGAAACGTCTACGAATTCGCAGCCGTAACGTTGAAGTTCTTTGACGAAAGCAATCGTCTCCTCAACACTCCAGCCACCCTCAACCCAATCGGTTGCCGAAACTCGAACACCTACCGTCAATTGCGGTGCGGCTTCTTTAATCGCAACAAAAACCATGAGTGGCAAACGCATACGGTTTTCTAAGCTGCCACCGAATTCGTCCGTGCGATGGTTCGTTAAGGGTGACAGGAATTCATGCATTAAGTAGCCGTGGGCGCAGTGCAATTCAATGCCGTCAAAACCGGCTTGTTGGGCTCTGAAGGCCGCAATGGAGAAAGCTTCGATAAGCTTATCAATCTCGGCTTTTGTCATCTCATGAGGCGCGCGGTGAGACGGACTCAACGCGATAGCTGAAGGTGCAACCATCTCCCAACCGCCATCTTCCGGGTTTAAATTGATGCCTCCTAAAGCACAACTTCCCTTGCGACCGGCGTGGCTTAATTGGACGATGACTTTCGTTTTGTCATCAATGTGACGCATGGTCGCAACCATTTCTCGCATGGCATCGCACTGATCATTGGTCCAAAGGCCCAAATCATAAGGTGTAATTCGTCCTTCCGGACAAACTGCCGTGGCTTCCACGCACACTAAGGCGGCACCCGACTGAGCGAGTTTGCCGTAGTGCACGTTGTGCCAAACATTAGGCATTCCGTCAGTGGCTTGGTACATGCACATTGGCGGAACAGAAATACGGTTTTGAAGCTCCATGCCACCGATTTGGTAGGGGCTAAAAAGCTTAGTACGCATCACTGCTCTCCTTTCAAACTTCTTCTTTTGTTTGAGATTATTGATTTTGAACCTTTAACATACGCTCAACGTAGCGAGCGATCGTGTCAATTTCCAAATTGATCGGGTCTTGGGCTTTGAGGTGCTTGAGCGTCGTCACTTCGACCGTATGCGGAATCAAGTTAATGGAAACATTCGTCCCATCTTCGGTGTCCACGACATCATTAATCGTCAAAGAAACGCCATTGACCGTGATTGAACCCTTGTAGGCCAAATAGGGACTCAAGGGTTTGGGGGCATGCACGACCAAATGCCAGCTCTCGGCCTTGGGTTCCATCACCACAACGTGACCCACACCATCAACGTGACCGGAAACAATGTGACCGTCCAAACGATCGCCCACACGAAGGGCTTTTTCTAAGTTCACCTCGCCCGCCTTATGAAGCCCTGTCGTTTTAGACAAGCTCTCGGCTGAGACTTCGATCTTAAACGCATCACCGTCAATGGCCACCACCGTCATGCAGGCGCCGTTCACAGCAATGGAGTCACCCACTTGAACCGTTTCCAGACCCAAGGTCGGTGCATCAATCGTTAATCGAACGCCGTCACCCAACGTTTCGGGTTCACGCACCTGACCAATGGCTTGAATAATGCCGGTAAACATCGTCTATTTTTCCTTTCTTGTTAAGACTAAACGCACATCGTCGCCGATTTTATCAGCGCTTTGGATATGCCAAGAATCAATTTGATTTAAATGGGTCGCAACGGGTAAGCCAAACGCTGCCCGTCCTTGACCTAAAAATTTGGGCGCCGTGTAAAGAAGCACTTCGTCGACTAAATCCGCGGCCAACAATGCCCCATTAAGTGTCGCGCCGGCCTCCACGTGCACATCATTGATATTGCGTTTTGCAAGCTCCATCAATAAGGCCTTCAAATCCACTTGACCGCCATCATTGGGGAAACTCAAAACTTCTGCACCACGCTCCGTTAACGCCAAAGCTTTCTCATCATTATTTTGGGCACAGACCACGAGCACTTGACCGTCGTCAAAAATGCGAGCGTCGGGATTGACTCGAAGGTGAGAATCCACCAATACCTTCAAAGGTTGACGGTTAGCTAATTGACCATTAAAGCGGACATTCATTTGAGGGTTGTCGGCTAAAACCGTACCGATCCCCGTCAAAATGGCGCCTGAATAACTGCGATAACGATGACCGTCGTTTCGGGCATCCGGCCCCGTAATCCATTGACTTTCACCATTGGGAAGCGCCGTAAAACCATCCATGCTCATAGCAACTTTGAGGCGAACCCATGGACGGTGCTGCGTCATCTGCGTCATGAAACCGGCATTCATTTGCCAAGCGTCTTTTTCTAAAACACCCGTCGTCACCTCAATGCCACCGTCTTTGAGCATGGCTACGCCCCGCCCGGCCACAAGCGGATTGGGATCCAAACAAGCAATCACCACCCGAGCGACTTTTTCTTTAATTAAGCGTAAAGCGCAAGGCGGGGTTCGCCCGTAATGAGAGCAGGGCTCTAACGTCACATAAGCGGTAGCACCTTCAAGACTATGCCCTTGACGCAAGGCATCTTTAACCGCTTGGATTTCAGCGTGATCGCTCCCCACGGCTTGCGTAAAGCCCTGTCCCAATAAGACATCATCCTTGACAAAGACACAACCCACACTAGGGTTAGGCGGGCTTATGGGGCGAGCAAACTCCGCAAGATGAAGAGCCTGTCTCATCCAATCAATATCTGTCATTAAACTTCTCGAACAACGTCGGCAAACTTCTTCACGTCTTCGAAGTTACGATATACACTGGCAAAACGCACATAAGCGACTTTATCCAACATACGTAACTGATCCATCACCAATTCGCCCAAACGATCACTGCGAATTTCACGTTCCCCTAAAGCAAGCATCTTTTGTTCAATGCGATTGACGGCTTCATCAATACGTTCACGGGACACGGGGCGCTTACGAAGCGCCAACATCATGGAGGCTCGAAGTTTACTTTGGTCGTATTCGCAGCGACCGCCACCACGCTTAATAATAGAAGGCATGGACAATTCCACACGTTCATAGGTGGTAAAGCGCTTCTCACAATTTAAACAACGGCGACGGCGACGAATCGTCGTACCGTCTTCGCTTGTGCGCGAATCGATGACCTGTGTTTGTTCATGTTTGCAAAACGGACAAAACATAACATTCTCCGGTTAGATGTCTCGCCGACAATTCTTAAAAACACAAGATATTGCGGGAAACCGATGTTTCATTGTACCGCCTCACCATCTTTTGTGGTCAAACTTTTTACAACACCAAACTTTTGTCGTCTAACAAGAAATCAAAAATATTCATGAAGACCACTCCGTCTTCGTTTTGGTACTTCTTGATGGGATCTTCAGTAATAACAAATTTTTGGAAACTGTCATCAATAAGGTTTAAAGAACGCAATTCTTGTTCGCGCTTTTCTTGAGTTGGCAGACGCAATGCCGATTGAATGTAGCAACGCTTACTGCCTTGGTTGCAAACAAAATCCACTTCCAAATATTTCCGTTGACTGACGCCCTTGTCATTTTTTGTATTAAAAATGACAGAACCCACATCAACCGACATCCCACGCAAACGCAGTTCGTTGTAAATGAGATTTTCCATTAAGTGCGTCACTTCAAATTGACGGAAATTTAATCGGGCGTTTCTCAATCCCAAGTCTTCAAAATAATATTTTGACGGCGTTGAAATGTATTTTTTCCCCTTAATATCGTAACGAACCGACTTTTCGATCATGAAGGCGTCTTGCAATATCTCAAGGTACGTTTGGATCGTTTGGGCCGAAATTGACGCATTTTTTGTCGATTTGAATGTGTTTGACAGTTTGGTCGGATTCGTCAATCCGCCAATGGAAGAAGCCATAATGTCAATCAACTCATCCAATTCAGGATCGTTTTTAATGGTGTATCGCTCTTTAATATCCTTCAAATAGGTCGTTTCAAAAAGATTGCGTAAATACTCCCTTTTTTCTCGATCATCTTGAAAATCGACAATTTTTGGTAACCCGCCAAAGGTAAGATAGTTTTCCAACGCCTCTTCACGAGTACCATCGAAAACCGAAAAGAATTCTTTAAAACTTAAAGGATGAATCCTAATCTCGTAACCCCGGCCGCGAAATTCCGTTACAACGTCCTTTGACAAGAATTTTGAATTGCTCCCTGTCACATAGACGTCCGCATTTTTGACTTTCAAATAGCTATTAAGAACGTCTTCAAAGTCTTTAACATGCTGAACTTCATCCAACAACACATAATGCATTTCATCGTCTAACAAATGGCTGTCAATATGGGCTAACAGAGCATCGGGATCTCGGAGGGCTTTATTTCGGCGATCTTCAAAATCGATCTTAATGATGTGTTTGTCATCAACTCCGTTATCTTTTAAATGGGAAGCGAAAAGTTCGAATAAGAGCGTCGATTTTCCACAACGACGAATACCAGTGACAATCTTGATCATGCCGTTATGTTTAGCGGCAATCAACTTTTTTAAAGGCACTTCTCTTTTAATCATCATGTGTTTCGGTACAAAAGTCCTTCCAACTCAAAGACCCATGTACCGCCTCCATTATTCTTTTTACGAGATGTTTTTGCGTAAATACGCACTTTTACATCGCAGGATATCTTATCTCAGCTCTAGTATATCCTTATTTACGTATTTTTTTTGCGTAAATACGCATTTTTATATAACAGATTTGGTATTTAAATCGTATTACGCTGAAAAAAAAAGCCTCCCACAGAGTAACTCTGAGAGAGGCTTATTCGAGTCTTGAGTCCGCCGACTGATTATTTTTAAATCCTCAAATTCGACGAAAACTTTTAAATCATTGCTCTTGCAAACGCGGATTTAAACTGTAAATCCCTTGCAAAAGAGCCATGCCTAAGATGTGAGAGGCCATCGTTGCACGTACATCTTCCCAACGGGCCGTGTCTGGCAAACCAAGACTTTCCACATCAAGCGCATAAACTGCAAACTCATAGCCATGCAAGCGTGCGTCAAATCCCGGCGGGCAAGGACCGTCATACCCACGATGAATTTCACCGTTACGCGTGTAATCATTAAGCGCTTCAATACCCATGGGTTTTGCAAAGGTTTTACCCGTTGTCTCATCCCCCACGCTGGCTTCACCCTTTTGAAGCTCGGTGACTTCCGAGCTGACATCCCAAACCAACCAATGCACGAAATCTCGACGCGGTTGATCTTCGGGGATTTCGCCCATTTCATTTAAAGCCTCACGGTTGGTCGGCACGTCCGGATCCACGCAGGCAATCACTAAGGACTTTGTCCCTTCGGGCAAATTCGTCCAAACAAGGTGCGGATTTAAATTCTCCGAAAGCGCAAACTGACCGTTGACTAAACGACCATAAGCGCATTCCGGCGGAATCCACTGACCGTGTTCAAAATCATGACTCATTAACTTCATAGCGATCTCCTAAACTTCCAACCAAATCGTCACCGGCCCGTCATTAACGAGCCCCACTTGCATGTGAGCACCAAATTCTCCCGTCTCAACCTTCAAGGGCGACTGACGGACAGCACTCACAAAATGTTCATACAAGCGCTCTCCCACATCGGGGGCGGCTGCCGGCGTAAAACTCGGACGCAAACCTCGGGAAGTGTCAGCCGCTAACGTAAATTGTGAAACCACCAAGAGTTCACCACCGACGTCAGAGATGCTCTTATTCATTTTGCCGTTTTCGTCTTCAAAAATGCGATAGGCCAATATTTTCTTAGCCAATTTCTCGGCATTTTCTTCCGTATCTTCGCGTTGTGCGCAGACCAAAACCAAAAGGCCTTTACTGACTTCGCCAATGACCTTCCCATCCACCGTCACTCGGGCTTCACTTACGCGTTGCAATAATCCAATCATTAAAACGTCCTTTTGCGAAAAAAGCCAAGAGGCAGCAACTTCAGGCAACCGTCTTGGCTTTTCTTTTTAGGTTCGAGAAAAATTAGCGAACCGTCACCTTAGCCCACTTACGCTTGCCCACTTGCAAAACGTAGGTGCCAACAGCCAACTTCAAACCGCGATCTTCAATGCGTTGGCCATCAACACGGACACCGCCTTGATCGATATTGCGATTTGCATCACTCGTAGAGGGGCAAAGACCGGCTTCTTTAATCAATTTGCCAATGCCGATTTCACCGCCATCTGAAGCCACCGTCACTTCGGCAATGTCAGAAGGCATTTCACCACCACGGAAGCGATTGTTAAATTCAACTTCGGCGGCGTCTGCAGCTGCTGCATCATGGAAGCGCGTCACGATTTCCTTAGCCAACATCACCTTGGCATCGCGCGGATTGCGGCCTTCGCTGCATTGCTTCTTCAATTGCGTGAGTTCAGCGTTACTGCGAAGGCTCAACAAGTCGTACCAGTCCCACATCAAGGAGTCGGACACGGACATCACCTTACCAAACATATCGTTCGGAGCGTCCGTAATACCGATGTAGTTGTGCTTAGACTTACTCATCTTATTGACGCCATCCAAGCCCACCAACAAGGGCATCGTCAAAATGCATTGAGCTTCTTGATCGTATTGACGTTGCAATTCACGACCGACCAAAAGATTAAAGCGTTGGTCGGAACCACCCAATTCCAAATCGGCCTTCAATGCAACGCTATCGTAGCCTTGCATCAAGGGGTAGAGAAGTTCGTGCATGGCAATCGGAGCATTTTCTGCGTAGCGCTTAGCAAAGTCATCACGCTCAAGCAAACGAGCCAAAGTGTAACGAGATGCTAAACGGATCATGTCCGTTGCCGACATCTTGTCAGACCATTCGGAGTTGTAACGAATTTCGGTCTTCTCACGATCCAAAATCAAACTGGCTTGATCCAAATAGGTCTTGGCGTTAATTTCAATTTGTTCACGGGACAAGGGCGGGCGCGTCACGTTACGACCGGAGGGGTCGCCGATGGCAGCCGTAAAGTCACCGATCAAGAAAATGACCGTGTGGCCCAAATCTTGCAATTGACGCAACTTGTTTAACACCACCGTGTGACCGATGTGGATGTCCGGTGCCGTGGGGTCTAAGCCCAATTTGCAGCGCAACGGCACACCCGTGGCCATGGAGCGGGCAAGCTTTTGTTCAAAATCGCTTTCGACCAATAACGTATCAACACCACGCTTGATCGTTGCCAACGCTTCCTTCACCTCAGGGGTCACAGGAAATTTCTTTTCAGATTCGCTCATCACAACCTCGAAAAACTTTTACAAAAAAATCAAAGCCATAAAAA
>DBFZTP010000041.1:0-11327 GCA_048520025.1 Candidatus Aphodousia sp. | reverse complement strand
TCTTCCATGTCATTTTTGTACAGATTAATAATCTGCTGTTTGGCAAAGTCGACTTTGCCAAAGTCTTTGTCCTTAACAAAGGCTTTTACTGCTTGTGGCATCCCGCCGACAAGCATGTACTCTCGAAACGACTTCATCAACCCTTGATGTAAGGCTCCCATGGCCTTTCTGGATTCGAAATGTTGTCGGATGAGGGGCATGGTGATTTGGTTGCCTTGTGCCCAAAGAAATTCCTCGTAATCCATGGGAAGCACTTCTAGGGTGTACTCCTCCGAAGGGATGAGAATATCCTTACTCTTTTTTGTAATGCCGGCTAAAGAACCCGTTTCCAGGTAGTCATAGCGCCCATCTTCTAAGAGCGTTTTAATGGCTTGACGTGCTGCCGGGAACAGTTGGATTTCATCAAGAATAATTAACGATTGGCGTTTGTAGAGTTTCGTGTTGTAGATGAATTCTAACGTTGTAAAGAGCGTATCAAGGTCTCTGAGACTATTGACAAATAATTCTTTGATGGTTGGATCGACCTGATCAAAACGAATCAAAATGTAGGATCGATAGGCTTCCTTGCCGAGTTTCTCGGCTAACGTAGTTTTGCCAACGCGTCGGGCTCCTTTTAAAAAGAGAGAATATTGGGGAGCATATTCTTCCTTCCAGCGAAGCATTTCTTGGTAAATTTTTCGTTCAAACATTTTCGTATTCCACCGGTTTTTCACAATTGCGCCATGTATTTTTAACACGTTTTTCCCGAATGCGCCACTATTTTTTATTCAAATTTTCACAATTGCGCCACTATTTTTAGGGGTGATTTTCACAAATGCGCCGTTTTTTGAAGAAAATCGCATTTTTGTTTTCCCAGTAAGACACTAGGAAAAGCCCGAAAGTCTCTATCTTTGTTTATTGCTTCGGGCGATAATTTCAGAATCAAATAACATCGAAAGACTTATTCATTCATGGCTAAAAAAATTGACATGCTGACGGGCTCCATTTGGGACAAAATGGTGCTTTTTGCCTTGCCCTTGGCTCTGACTGGCATGTTGCAACAACTCTTTAACGCCGCTGACGTTGCGGTGTTGGGTCGTTATGTCTCAAACGAAGCCATGGCTGCTGTGGGCAGCAACGTTCCCGTTATTGGTCTCATCATTAGTTTGTGTATGGGTTTGGCGTTAGGGGCTAACGTTGTTGTTGCACGTGCGTTGGGAATGAAGGACTATGAACGAGTGCACAATGCCGTTCATACTGCTCTCTTAACAGCTGTGATTTTTGGCACGGTGATGAGCCTTTTGGGAGAACTATTCACCGATGCTATTTTGTCTTTTTTAGCGGTCCCTGATTCTGTTATCGGTCATGCAGAGAATTACCTGCGCGTCTTTCTTTTAGGGATGCCCTTTATTGCGCTTTATAACTTCTTAGCGGCAATTTTCAGAAGCCAAGGCGATACGCAAACACCTCTTTGGGCCTTGGTGGCGGCCACCATTTTCAATATTGCGGGTAACTTCTTTGCCGTGATGGTATTGGACATGGAAGCCGGTGGCGTGGCCGCGGCTACGGTGGGTGCCAACGTATTGGCGGCTGGGATTCTTTTTGTACGTCTGGCTTATATCGATGGCCCGCTTCGTCTTAATATTCGTCATCTTTTGGCTGTCGACACTCGTGAGCTTCGTTCGATCGTTCGTATCGGTTGGCCAGCTGGTCTGCAAGGGGCCGTGTTCTCGATTTCGAATTTAATCATTCAAGCGGCCATTAATAGTTTGGGCCCGGAAGTCATGGCCGGTTCCGTTGCCGCTTTTACGGTTGAAATCAACGTTTACTGCTTCATTAATGCGTTTGCTTTGGCGGCCACCACTTTCGTCAGTCAAAACTACGGCGCAGGCAATTTAGAACGTTGCCGTCGCGTGATGTGGGTTTCGTTGGGATTGAATTTTGTCGCAACGATTTCAATGACGATTCTGATTTTCCTCTTCTGTCGTCCGTTGTTGGGTTTGTTTACCGATAGTGAAGCCGTTATCGAGTTGGCAATCATTCGTATGATTTGGGTGCTAAGTCCGCAATTTATCCAAGTTATTATGGACACGGTATCCGGCGCCATGCGTGGTTATGGTTACTCGTTGCCACCGGCCTTAATGACGCTTGCATCAATCTGCACGGTTCGTATCGTGTGGGTGTGGACCGTTTTTGAAATGTACCCGAATTACGAAGTATTGATGGCCGTCTATCCGGTCAGTTGGATTGTGGCAGCGATTGGGTTGAGTTGGCTCTACTGGTATCATCAAACGAGAATTTTGCCAAAGAAGGTGAATTTTGCGGATTAGAGGCGTCAACCAATTTCAGGCAAGGTCATGGCAAATTCGTTTTTTGCGAAAACTGAAAAATTCTCTAGTTCGTTAGCGAAATTTACTGTAAAAATCTCTTGTAAACTAGAGAATTTTTCAGTTTTGATCGAATGATTGCCAAAAGAACCTCTCAAGATTTCATCACTGAAGTTGAACAGAGTTCAATCTGGGTTGGTAGTTCCACATTGCCGCTAACGGAATAGCATAGCAACGGTTTCCGAACGACCTGACTTCGTTTCCTGCATAGAGGACGATACCTGTACACGAATCATCCCCAAGCATTTCTTGGAACCAACGAATATGGCGGAAATCCGTGTTGCTAACACTTTCTCCTGACTTAATATCGATGGCCAACATTTTGTTATCTTCATTGGTAATCAAAAAATCAATTTCATGACTCTTTGTTCTAAGATGGTGCAATTTCCATCGCAGATGAAGTTCAACTTCGGGAATCAGTTGGTTGTAGGCCCAGGTTTCAACGAGTTTTCCCCCTTCATTAGCAGAAAGTTCAAGGTCATTGACTAATTTTTCTGCATCATAAATTCCCAACAAATGTCCCATTAGCCCAGAGTCGGTCATAAAGAGTTTAGGAGTAAGACCAGGACGGTCATAATCTTTAAAGGCCCAAGTAGGTACTGTATCGACTAAGTACATGGCTTCAATGGCAGAAAAATAGGAGTTGACCGTTTGCCAAGCTGCATTGAGTTGTTGCGAGAGGCGTCGAACAACAAAAGGCCTACTCGAGAAGGAAGCAACATGTGTAAACATTTCTCGAATCCTGCAGGGCTTTCTGACACCCCATTGATCTCTCATATCGAGGATGATTTGTTGTAAATAGGATTCAAACCATTGAACCCGCCCGTTAGCATCAAGGGGTAGGGCTTCATGAAAGCCACCAGCTAATGCAAGTTTAACGATGAGAGGTTTATTGCAGTCATCATATTGACAGGAGTACGGGATTTGTCCTCTGAATAAAGAGTCCAAAAAATGGTTTTTAATGCCTCTGAGCTCACCTTCGGTGAAAGTGCGAACCCTTACAAAGCCCACGCGACCAGCAAGAGATTCCTTTGCATAGGGCAACTTATGGTAATCAGCTGATCCCGTAATAATATATTGCCCCTTGCTCGGATCATTATCGACGGCAATCTTGATTTCGCCAATTAAGCTTGGAATCTTTTGGATTTCATCAATAACTAGACAGGTGTCATGCGGTCGTCGAACAAAAAAAGTCGGATCTTGCTCTGCTGCAGCCCGTGTAGCATCGGAGTCCAAGGTCTGATAAATCGTAGGTGTAGAAATGTTCTGTTTTACGAGGGTTGTCTTTCCTGTTTGACGACAACCGATGACACAAGCAACCCGATGAGTTTTTAAAGTTGATTGTAGTAATTTGTCAGTCCATCGACGAATCGAGTTCATGGTACATCTTCCTTAATTGATCATTTACTTTGTCATTAAATCTAAGGTAGAAAATAGACAAACTCTAAATTAGAGTATAGACAAATTATAAAGTAGAAGTGAATTCCTTAATTAAAACAAAGCATTACCCATCGTTCAAAAATGATTAAAAATTAAGCAAAACGGCCACCTTTTTGAGGTGGCCGACGCTTAAATCTGACGAAACTGTTTGACTACTCTTCGACAGAACTCTTAATGTTGGCTAATCGCACAAAGGCTTCAACATCTAAGCTTTCAGCACGTGCGGTCGGATCGACACCGGCAGCACGAATATCATCTTCTGTTAAAAGTTTGGAAACCGCATTACGAAGCGTTTTACGGCGTTGATTAAAGGCCGCGGCGACGATTGCCGAAAAGCGCTCCATATCAACGGGCAACAAGTCTTCCACCTTCTTCGGAATCATGCGGACGATGGAGCTCGTGACTTTTGGCGCCGGTGTGAAGGCACCGGGCGGGACGTCAAACATCTTTTGCATGCGATAGCGGTATTGGAGCATGACAGACAAGCGACCATACACTTTGCTACCGGGTTCTGCGACCATACGGTCAACCACTTCCTTTTGAAGCATGAAATGTTGATCAATGACGCGATCAGCGACCGTGGTCAGGTGAAACAACAAGGGGCTTGAAATGTTGTAGGGGAGGTTACCGATAATACGCAAGCGCTTTTCAGGATAAACCTCTGAGGCCCAATCCAATTTCAAAGCATCGGCTTCAATCAAGGAAAGCGTCTCAGGGAACGTTTCTTTGAGCCAAGCCGCCAAGTCTCGGTCGATTTCGACCGCCGTGACGTGGCCGATGGCTTCCATCATTTTGCGAGTCAGGGCTGCTTGGCCCGGCCCGATTTCGACAATCGTATCGCCTTGTTGAGGATCGATCGTGCGAGCAATGCGGGTGATCCAGTGTTCATCGTGCAAAAAGTTTTGACCGAAACGTTTACGGGCGCGATGGCCAACTAATCCGTTATGCATGGTGTTCTCTGTTCGTAGCAAGTGTTTGCGCAAGGCGCAACGCAGTTAAAAGACTTCCGATATTGGCAATGCCTTGACCGGCAATATCAAGTGCCGTTCCGTGATCAACGGACGTTCTGACGTAGGGCAATCCCAACGTAATGTTGACACCTTGACCGAAACTCATGTGCTTGAGCACGGGCAATCCTTGATCATGGTACATACACAATACGGCATCATATTGTGTGAGTTTTGAAGCCGCAAAAATGGTATCGGCCGGGTGCGGACCCGTCACAATCCATCCTTTGGCTTTGGCTTTTTCAATTTCTGGCCCAATGATGTCCACTTCTTCCGTGCCCATGTGACCGGATTCGCCTGCATGAGGATTTAATCCCGTTACTGCAATGCGAGGTGCGTCAATCGCAAAGGCCGTTTGCAAATCATGGTGAAGAATGTTGAGTGTTTCTTCAACGTTTTCGTGAGTGATGCACTGAGCGAGTTTTGCAATCGGAACGTGAGTCGTAACCAAAGCCACTCGCAAAGCGTCTTGTGCGTCAGAGGAAACCAACATCATGACGACTTTTTTCACATGAGCAAGATCGGCGAAAAATTCCGTGTGACCGGTAAAGGGGATGCCTGCGTCGTTAATGACGCTTTTTTGCACCGGTGCCGTACAAATGGCACTGAAGGTGCCGTCCATCGCTCCTTGGGCTGCGACTCGGAGTGTTTCGAGTACATAGGCAGCGTTTTGGACATTGAGTTGGCCTGCAGTCACCGGTGCGTGAAGCGGCACATGGTGAAAGCTCACATGAGCAGGCCAGGCCGGCAGAGCGAGCTTTTGGCGCACGCTCTCAAGAAAATCTTGGTCGCCAATCATGCAAACAGGACGGTTTGTTTCATAAACCGCCCTGACGCTGATTTCGGGACCGATACCGGCAGGCTCACCCGTGGTGAGCGCAACCGGTGCGGTTTGAGTATGAAGATTATTCACGACGAATTTCAACAAAGGCGCGATCGCGCAATTCGCGTTGCCAGTTCGCCGTGGCTTCAGCGAGTTTGCGTTGACGCAACATTTGGCGAGCCATGTAACGCATACGATCAGCGTTCATTGCTTCTTGACGACGTTCAACCACTTCAATCAAGTGCCAACCGTATTGAGACTTCACGGGTTCGCTCACTTGACCGACAGGCAACTTTTGCATGGCTTCTTCAAAAGCCGGCACCGTATCGCCCGGTTGCAACCAACCCAAGTCGCCGCCACGCGTGGCAGAGCCGTCAACGGAGTGCAAACGAGCCAAGGTGGCAAAGTCTTCTTTACCTTCGACCAAACGCTTACGGATGTCATGTAAACGAGACAAAATCGTGGCTTCATCGGTCATCGGGGTCACGGCCATTAAAATGTGGCGAACGTGCGTTTGGGTGACAGGGCCACCGGCGAGTTTATTTTGCACGCCGTCACGCTTATCCAAAACCTTCACGATGGTGTAACCGTCAGAGCTTACGCTCATAGCGACACGGCTTTTATCTTTTAAAGCTTCACGAACGGCTTCAGCAGAGGTCGACGGCAATTGAGAAAGCGTACGCCAACCGATCTTGCCGCCTTCTAAGGCGTCAGAGGAGCGAGAGTAGGTAGCGGCCAATTGACCAAAGTCCTTGCCGTCTTTGGCGTCATCAACGATATCTTCAGCCAAATTGCGGGCGTCAGACAATTCGCCTGACGTCATGCTTTCTGTAATGGGGATGACGATTTGAGCAACGTTGTACTCAATGCGGTCATTCACATTAAAGCCTGCTTGGTCGGCCAAGAAGGCATCAATTTCACTTTCCGGAATATTGATCTTTTCATCCACTTCACGTTCACGTAAACGTTGCGTGATGATTTGGTTGCGAATTTCTTCTCTAAATTGGGAGAATTCCACGCCGTCCAACTTCAAACGACGACGAAGTTCGGCAACGCTGATCTTATTTTGGCGAGCGATTTGTTCGATGGTGACGTTAACCAATGCATCGTCCACACGAATGCCGGAGTCTTGTGCTTTTTGAGCAATCGCACGTTCAAGAATCAATTGTTCGAGCACTTGGGCTTGCAATTGCGGCATCGTTGGCAACTTAATGTTTTGACGACGAAGGTTTAAAGCCGTCGTGTGCGTGCGCTCTTCAAGTTCGTTGGCAGTAATCACATCGTTATTGACGACGGCTACCACACGGTTGATGAGTTGGGGCACATCATTGGCGGGTGCCTTATTCGTTTGTGCAGAACAAACGCTTGCGGTTAAGGCGGCAAGCAACGCCATGAGTTTCGTCTTATTCATAGTAGTCATACAAACCGGTTTGACCCGGCATAGCAGTGGCTGCTTGATAGCCCGGGATATTGCGGCGGAGTTCTTCCAAGGGGTCAGAGCCCACGGAACCTAATCCCGTCAATTCTAACTGTACATAAAAGCTCGTGTCATACTTGTCCGAGTCGGTGATGTAACGTTGTGCAACCAAACGCAAAGCCCAGCAGTCAGCAACGTATTCGATACCGCCCAGAATTTCCACCGGCTTTTTATCAAAAAGCGAGTAGTTGTAGCGACCCAACGCATAGAAGTTATTCGTTAACGGCCACTGTACGGCAAAGTCGATCTGTTTGATGTGATCTTCCTTATGTACATTGGGGTCAATGTTGTAACGATAGTAAAGGCCCATGACAGCTGAGGGTTTCGGGTGCCAACGGATACCGGCATTGATGCGGGTAATGTCGCTCTCACTCGTGGAGTATTGGGCCGACGTATTGAGCACGATGTCGCGCGTCACATTAGCCGAGATACTGCCCAAGAAGTCGCTTCGCGTTTCTTCCGTTGAACCCGTACCGCCCGTGCCGTGTAAACCCACGCGTTGATCGTCGAAATAGTAGCGTTGACCGACTGAAGCACGTAACCATTCATAACCGGTCTTTCGATCCAAGTAACGAGACGTCAAAATCAAAGACACTTGGTTGGCTTCAGAAACACGGTCATGACCCGTAAAGACGTTTTCACTGAAAAAGCTCGAGAAACTCAAGTCGGCATAAGAGCTATCGAACGTCGGCATCTTGGACTGATCACGATAGGGCGTGTAGGCATAGAACACACGCGGTTCTAACGTTTGCGTGGCGTCGCGCCCAAACCAAGACGTGTCACGATCGAAGATAAGCCCCGTGTCTAAACTCACGGTCGGCACGACAAAGCGAGAGCTTTCATCGTAACGATTGCGTAAGTTGGTGTTAAGGCTATTCATGTCAGTGAGGCTGTATTGAACACCCGTTAACATGGCTTTAGGTGTTACAAACCAACCGGCGCCTCGCATCGGATAGGCAACGCTATGTTGCATGTAAAGGCGGTTACCTTGAGCCTTACGATCGGCATCCGGGTGCGTAAATCGAGCAGCTTCCATGACGCTGGAAATTTCAAAGCCATGGTAGTCGGCTAAATAAGCCTTCCAATCGATTTGCGGAACAATTTCGTAGGGCTTGTCGTAGTAAGTGTTGTCTTCACGAGATAACACTTGGTTTTTCTGCACAGACAAAGAAGAGTGCCAGAAGTCCTTGCCGTAGGATAAGAAGAAGTCTTGCGGTAAGACGGACTCACTGGTGTCGTAAATGTCGCCTGAGAAGTCTGCAATGTAGCGACCATCGCTTACGCGGTTGTAGTTTGTGCGGAATTGAATACCGTTCCACTTTGCCCAAGCGTTCACGGTGCTGCCGTAACGATGGGTATTGGTTTCCTTATCGTCAGGCATGTAGTCGTAAGTGACTTCACCGCCGAAATTCTCATTTAAGAAGCGGAATTCGTTACCGAGCAAAATACCGCGCTTGGTCATTACGCGAGGCGTGAAGGTGTAGTCGTAGTTCGGAGCAATATTCCAGTAAATGGGCAACGAAATATCAACACCACGCGTTGAACTCATCCCCAAGGTCGGCGTCAAAATACCGCTTTGACGTTCCGTTCCCATCGGGAACATGGCCCACGGGGCCACCATTACGGGCATACCGGCTAAATGGAAACTGACATTATGAGCCGTTGCCATTTGGCTTGATTCGTCCATTTCCAAGGAGTCCGCTTCAACCCACCAGGCTTTGCTGCCGGGCTTACAGGTCGTGAGCGTTGCGTTTTTAAATTGCGTGTTGACGCCATTCATGAAGCGAGCAGAACTCGTTTTCCCACGAATGCCACGAGCGGCATACTGGTAATTGACGTCTTGCATTTCACCGGCGTCGGATTCGATTTGATACGTGAGCTTCGGGCCGTCAAATCGGGCCCCTTCACGAATCACAACTGCATTGCCTTCAACGTCAACAACGTCGGTGGATTGGTCGTATTTGATTTGGTCGCCTCGAATGACGGTACCTGCGCGACGCACTTCGGCGTTACCACGCAGAATAATTTCGTCATCGGTGGTCTCCATGCTATCGGCGGTGACAAAACTTGCCGATTCCTCATTAATCATTTGAGAGGAGTCATCAAGCGCAGGGGCCGATCGAAGAGAGACAGCGTTTTGAGCATATGCCAAGCCCGTCGTCGCCATAGCACAGGCAACAACAATTAATTTCAAGGGCGGCAAAAGCGTATTGGAGTGCGGTTTAGAAGCCGGCATGAATCTAAAATTTGTTCGTTATGAGAATGATCCGTTCATTATAGCGTAGAGGGCTTGGCATATAATTAGGCAATCTTTGTTTTTTCTCGTGTTTTCGATCTTTTTTATTGCGAAAACCGATTGATTTTTGTTCTCGTGGAGATGTTAATGTCTGATCGTCAAGCGCTTCGTTCTGAATGGCTCAAGAGCATTGCCCCCCAATACGGTTTAAAGCTGGACTCCGAAGAGGTGGCCAGTGCCGATGCGAGTTTCCGTCACTACTATCGCTTGCAAGGCGACAAAGGCAAAAGCTATATCGTGATGGATGCGCCCCCTGAACAAGAAAGTATCGAAAGCTTTGTGAAGGTGACGCATCTTTTTGAGTCAGCGAACTTAAACGTTCCGACCATCTATGAAGAAAACGCTCAACACGGCTTTTTGCTTTTAAAAGATTTGGGCAAGAACACGTATTTGGACGTTCTTAACGAAGACAATGCCCGTGAATTTTTCGAAAAAGCGATCGACGCTTTGATTCAATGGCAACTCATCTCCAAGCCCGGTGTTTTGCCCGAGTACGATCACGCCGTTTTAAGTCGTGAAATTAATCTTTTCCCCGAGTGGTACGTCTCTGTACACCGCAAGATGACGTTGGATGACCGTCAAACGGCGCTCATGAAAATGTGTTTTGAACGCATTTTGAAAAGTAACCTTGCGCAAGAAAAGGTCTTTGTGCACCGAGACTACATGCCTCGCAATTTGATGGCAACAAGCGAAAACGTCCCCGGCATTTTGGACTATCAAGATGCGCTCTACGGCCCGATTGCCTACGATATCGCAAGCCTCATGCGTGATGCGTTCATCAGCTGGGGCGAAGTCTTCGTGATCGATATGACGATTCGCTATTGGGAAAAGGCCCGTAAGGCCGGTTTGCCCGTCCCGGCGGACTTTGGTCTTTTCTGGCGTGATGTCGAATGGATGGGCATTCAACGCCACTTAAAGGTTTTGGGTATCTTCGCTCGAATCAACTACCGTGACGGTAAGCCCAAGTATTTGGCCGATACGCCTCGCTTTATCGGTTACGTGCGTGAAACGGCCAATCGCTATGATGAATTAAAGCCACTTTTATACTTAATGGATCAGATTGAAAATTCTGTTCCCAAGTTTGGCTACACCTTCTAAAAAGGAATTCATCGTGAAAGCCTTGGTGTTGGCAGCGGGTTTGGGTAAGCGGATGCGACCGCTTACCTATGAGCACCCCAAACCCTTATTGATGGCGCATGACCATCATTTAATTGATTGGGCCATTGCAGGATTGGTTCGTGCAGGCGTGACGGACTTGGTCGTTAACGCTGCGCATTTATCCTCTCAGTTTGAACCTACGTTAGGAAAGAGTCGCTTAGGCGCCCGACTTTCTTACTCCATTGAAGGTGAAACTTGGGATGATGCCCTTGAAACGCTAGGGGGTATTGCCAAGGCATTTCCTCTTTTAACTGATGGGGTTGAGCCCTTTATCGTTGTCGCAGGTGACATTGCCTCAGACTTCGATTTTACGCGCTTGGTGGCCAAACGTGATGCTCTCGTCAAGGGTGACATTGACGCCCACCTTGTGCTGGTGCCCAATCCCGATTTTCATCCAGAGGGTGACATGGGATTAGAAGGTGGCTTTATTACACGAACCTCTAAGGCTTATACCTTCTCCAGTATCGGGATTTATTCGCCCCGAATTTTTAAGGGTATTGCCCCAACGCATCAGAAACTTTTCCCGTGGTTATATCAATGGATTGATCAAAAGCGCGTGACGGGGGAAGTCTTTGAAGGTTTTTGGCAAAACGTGGGAACGCCTGAAGCCTTAGCTCAATTATCTGACGCTTGTCGATTGGGAAAAGTCCCTACACCTCATGTGCTTTAAAAAAGTCAATCCCGCACAACATATAGAGATAAGTAGTCAAAAACTCTATAGGTGGCGGTTATTTAACTAAAAAATAGCCCATTTTTTAAG
>DBFZTP010000040.1:0-5959 GCA_048520025.1 Candidatus Aphodousia sp. | reverse complement strand
AATTAAAATAGTCGATATAAAACAATGGACTACATCGTTTTATAATGAAAGGCTGAAGGCTTTTGCCTCAGCCTTTCTTGCGTTCATTACATTGACTCGGTAATATCTACGACGGTTTTGAAAAAATTAGGGTTTATCCCTGACGATTGATTAGTGATTTTCTAAGCGCCTTTCAGGGTGAAAGACACAGAAAATCGGAAGGACATTTCCATGAAAAAGCCTGTGTATTTGGACTATGGTGCCACGACGCCGTGTGATCCCCGTGTAGTCGATAAGATGGTTCCGTACTTGTATGAAAAGTTCGGTAATGCCGCCAGTAATTCTCACGCCTACGGTTGGGAATCTTTGGCTGCCGTTGATGAGGCTCGTAGCCAAGTAGCACAAATGATTAACGCCGATCCGCGTGAAATCGTTTGGACCTCGGGCGCCACTGAAGCCGATAACTTGGCCATTAAGGGTATTGCTCACTTCTACAAAGATAAGGGCAAGCACTTGATCACGGTGAAGACTGAACACAAGGCCGTTTTGGACAGTATGCGTCACCTAGAAACCGAAGGCTATGACGTGACCTATATGGACGTTTTGCCCAACGGTTTGTTGGATTTGAACGCTTTGGAAGCCGCCATTCGTCCCGATACGATTTTGATTTCTGTGATGGCCGTCAATAATGAAATCGGTGTCGTTCAAGATTTGCAAGCCATTGGTGAAATGTGCCGCAAGCACGGTATTTTCTTCCACGTGGATGCCACGCAAGGGATCGGCAAGTTGCACTTTGATATGGCAAAGGACCCGATCGATTTGATGAGTATGTCCGGTCACAAGGTCTATGGCCCCAAGGGCATCGGTGCTTTGTACGTCCGTCGTAAGCCACGTGTGCGCTTAGAAGCTCAAATTCACGGTGGTGGTCATGAACGCGGTATGCGTTCTGGCACCTTGGCCACGCATCAAATCGTTGGTATGGGCGAAGCCTATCGCTTGGCTCGCTTGGAAATGGACGAAGACAATGCACGTTTGAAGAAGTTGCGTGACAAGTTGTGGGCGGGTATCCAAGAAATTCCTGAAGTGTATTTGAACGGGGATTGGGAACATCGTGTTACGAGCAATTTGAACGTGAGCTTTGCTTTCATTGAAGGCGAAAGCTTGATGTTGGCCTTAAAGGACATCGCCGTGTCCTCGGGCTCTGCCTGCACGTCAGCCAGTTTGGAACCTTCTTTCGTTTTGCGTGCCTTGGGCCGTGATGACGAATTGGCTCACAGCTCCATTCGTTTCACCTTGGGCCGTTTTACGACGGAAGAAGAAATTGATTTCGTGATTGCCCAATTAAAGGAAAAAGTTGCCAAGCTTCGCGAAATGTCTCCCTTGTGGGAAATGCACCAAGAAGGGGTTGACCTCAACCAAGTGAAGTGGTCTGAGCACTAAAAACGAATTTCAAGTTAGGAAAAAAGAATGGAATACAGTGATAAGTTAATGGACCACTACGAAAATCCTCGTAATGTGGGTACGTTAGACAAGAACGAAAAGGACGTCGGCACCGGCATGGTGGGCGCTCCTGCTTGTGGCGATGTGATGCGTTTGCAAATTAAGGTAAGCGACGCCGGCGTCATTGAAGACGCTAAGTTTAAGACCTATGGTTGCGGTTCTGCGATTGCTTCGAGCTCCCTTGTGACCGAATGGGTCAAGGGCAAGACGCTCGATGAAGCCATGCAATTGTCAAACGAAGAAATTGCTCAAGAATTGGCTTTGCCGCCGGTGAAGATTCACTGCTCGATTTTGGCTGAAGATGCCATCAAGGCAGCGGTTGAAGATTATCGTCAAAAGCAAGGAAAGTAATCATGGCGATCACCTTAACTGAAAAAGCTGCTCAACACGTTGCTTCTTATTTAACCAAGCGTGGTAAGGGTATCGGTCTTCGCTTAGGTGTGAAGACCTCGGGTTGCTCGGGCATGGCTTATAAGCTTGAGTTTGCTGACGCTGTCAATGAAGATGACAACGTTTGGGAATCCTTTGGTGTCAAAGTCATTGTGGATGCTAAGAGCTTGCCTTATATTGATGGAACCGAATTGGACTATACCCGTGAAGGTTTAAACGAAGGCTTTAAGTTCCATAATCCCAATGAAAAGAGTCACTGCGGTTGCGGTGAATCTTTCCAAGTCTAAATTGTGATGGCTCAAAAAGATTATTTTGAACTCTTAAATCAACCGCGTCGTTACGCGGTTGATTTTGTCTCATTAGAGGCTGCGAAAACGAAGCTTTTGGCGCGTTTGCACCCGGATCGTTTTGTCAATGCTTCGGCACTTGAAAAGCGTATTGCTCAGCAATTGACGGTACAGGTCAATGAAGCTTATGCAACGTTGTCCGATGACTTAAAACGTGCGCAATACCTCTGTAAACTTGCGGGTTTGGATGTCAATGCCCGTAAGGCTATGCCACCTGAATTTTTAATGCGTCAGATGATGTGGCATGAAGCGCTCGAAGCAGCACAAGAAAGTGCCAATGAGACGCTTCGAGGCGAACTCGATTACAAGGTAAAGGCTGAACGAGAAACGCTTTTAGTGGCGTTGACCCAAGCCTTTGACGAAACGTCGGATACGACGCGAGCCTATGAACTGACTCGAGAATTGATGTTTATTGAAAAGCTCGCTTCTCAAATCTAACCGTTATTGAATTAGAAAGATTTCACTATGGCGTTATTGCAAATTTCTGAGCCCGGTCTCTCGGCCGATCCTCATCAACACCGCTTGGCGGTGGGGATTGATTTGGGCACCACGAACTCTTTGGTGGCCACGGTTCGAAATGCTCAAACGGAAGTGTTGGCCGACCATGATGGCAAAAAATTATTGCCCTCAGTTGTGCGTTATATGCCCGATGAGACGGTTGTGGTCGGGGAACAAGCTCGAGCGGCAGCCAGCGACGATGCGCAAAACACCATTGTGAGTGTTAAGCGATTTGTTGGTCGAGCTCAAGCCGATATCGAACACCACGGGAACCTTCCTTATCAATTTACCAATGATGCCGGCATGCTTCGCATTAAAACGCGTGCGGGGGAAAAAAGCCCGGTTGAGGTCTCGGCTGAAATCTTAAAGACATTAGCGGCTCGGGCCGAAGAAACGTTGGGCGGGGAGTTGGTCGGCGCTGTGATTACGGTGCCTGCGTACTTTGATGACGCACAACGCCAAGCCACCAAAGACGCTGCACGTTTAGCCGGCTTAAATGTCTTGCGCCTTTTAAATGAACCGACCGCCGCTGCATTGGCCTATGGGTTAGATGAAGGAGCAGAAGGCCTTTACGTAATCTATGACTTGGGCGGCGGCACCTTTGACGTTTCGATTCTTCGCTTAACGAAGGGCGTGTTTGAAGTTTTGGCCACGGGTGGGGATTCCGCTTTAGGGGGCGATGACTTTGATCATCGACTCTTTTGTTGGGCAAGACATGAAGCCAAGATCGATGCCATCTTGTCCGCAGATGATAAGCGCCGTTTGTTGATGGCGGCTCGTCAAGCCAAGGAAGGTTTGAGTCACAGCGAATCGGCTTCTTTGAGCACGATGCTTTCAGACGGAACGGTTATTGATTTAACGATTACGCGAGAAATCTTTAAGTCCATTACGTGCCATTTGGTGAAAAAGACCATCGATACGCTTGAAGCCGTGATGAAAGATGCCAAACTTGAACGAGATGAGATTCAAGGCTTGGTGTTAGTGGGTGGCTCCACTCGCATGCCGGTTATTCGTGAGGCGATTAAGGATTATTTGGGCTTTGACCCCTTGGATAACATTAATCCCGATGAAGTTGTGGCCGTGGGGGCTGCTAAGCAAGCCAATATGTTAGCTGGCAACACGACGGGCGATGATGACTGGTTACTCCTAGATGTGACGCCGTTGTCCTTGGGGCTTGAAACCATGGGTGGTTTGGTTGAAAAGGTCATTCCTCGCAATACGCCGATTCCGGTTGCAATGGCGCAGGAATTTACGACCTTTAAGGACGGTCAAACGGCAATGGCGATCCACGTGGTTCAAGGCGAACGTGAAATTGTTGATGCTTGTCGCAGTCTTGCCCGATTTGAATTGCGAGGCTTGCCAGCTTTGGTCGCAGGGGCTGCTCGCATTCGTGTGACTTTTACGGTGGATGCCGATGGGCTTTTGTCAGTGACGGCGCGTGAGACGCAAACCGGTGTTGAAGCGAGCGTCACGGTGAAGCCTTCTTATGGCTTAACGGACGAAGAAATTGTTCGTATGCTTCAAGAAGGTACGGGATCGGCAGAAGAGGATATGCGCTTGCGCGCTCTTCGCGAAGAAGAGGTGGAAGCTCGTCGCTTGATTGAAAGCACGGTGAGTGCCTTGGCAAGCGATGCCGATTTGTTGTCTGAGGAAGAACAAAATACGATTCGTACGTTGATTACGCAGTTGTTGGCCGCTATTGAACGCCATGAGCTTGACGAGATTAAACGTATTGAAGAACAACTCACGACGGAAACGGAAAGTTTTGCCGAACGTCGTATGGATCGTGCGATTGCCCAAGCCCTCTCGGGTAAGAGCATTGATGATATTTAAAAAGGAAAAGAATTATGCCTAAAGTAACGGTTTTACCGCATGAAACCATCTGCCCGGAAGGCAAGACCTTCGAAGTGCGTACCGGTGCTAAATTGGCCCGTGCGTTATTGGCAAACGGTATCAAGATTGAACACGCCTGTGAGTTCTCCGGCGCTTGTTCGACCTGCCACGTCATTATCCGTGAAGGGTTTGATTCTTTAAATGAACCCGAAGACGAAGAATTGGATATGCTCGATCACGCTTGGGGCGTGACGGCTACGAGTCGCTTGTCTTGCCAAACGGTGATGGGCGAAGAAGACATCACGGTTGAATTACCGAAGTACTCCCGCAACCACGCAAAGGAACATTAAGTCATGCGCTGGACAGATGCTCGAGAAATTGCAGAAAACCTCTATGACGAGCACCCTGACGTGGATCCCTTAAAGCTTCGCTTTACCGAACTTCATGCCTTGGTGATGGCCTTGGACGATTTTGATGACGATCCTGAAAAGAGCAATGAAGCGATTTTAGAGGCTATTCTTCAAGCTTGGCTTGATGAACGCTAAGGAAAAAAGCCATGCGTTTTGATGTCATTACTTTGTTTGCGGAGATGTTTTCCGCCATTACGGATAATGGGATTACGGCTCGCGCTCAAAAGCGCGGGCTTTGGTCTTTAAATACGTGGAATCCTCGCGAAGAGACGACGGACAATCACCGCACGATTGACGATCGTCCTTTTGGGGGTGGCCCCGGCATGGTGATGATGGCCGAACCCTTGGCTCGTACGGTTGATCGTATCCGAGCTTCTGGAAACCACGGGCGTGTGGTAAGTTTTGCACCCAACGGTGAAAAGTTAACCGATGAAAAGGTTCGTGCTTGGGTTCAAAGCGGGGAAGACCTTATTTTGGTGTGTGGCCGTTACGAAGGTATTGACCAACGCTTTTTAGATACTTACGTCGATGAAGTGGTGAGCATCGGTGACTTTGTGCTCTCAGGCGGTGAGTTGCCCGCGATGACATTAATTGACGCCGTGGTGCGTCAAATTCCGGGTGCTATCAAAGAGCTTTCTACGTTGGATGAATCGTTTTCAACCGGACTTTTGGATGCTCCGCACTACACGCGTCCTGAAGTTTGGCGCGAGATGCCGGTGCCCGAAGTTCTTTTAAGCGGTCATCACGCTAATATCCAAAAGTGGACGCGCGAGCAAAGTTTGGCGTTGACGCAAACGACACGACCGGATTTGATGGAAAAAGCCCGTCAAGACGGAAAACTCACAGCTTCGGATTTGAAGTGGTTAAAAGCCCAAAATAAGTAAGACATTCTCTCTAGATTGATACTTGTTTTCCCTAAGTTCTTGTAACGAATAATGAATTTTGAGAGACATTGAGAATCGATGGTACTAGAATGAAAATGGACGTTACTAAACGCTTGAA
>DBFZTP010000039.1:0-14997 GCA_048520025.1 Candidatus Aphodousia sp. | reverse complement strand
ATTCATGATTGCTCTAAATGTACGTGATGAAAAGTGTCATGTTGATGACACAATAGTCATGATTGTGACGAAGGGGATAACGGAAAAGTAGCTGGCCTTCTCTCAAAAGTGGGGACGATACGCAAGAGTTCATTTTTCCACCATTGAACAAGCTTCGATTCTGTTTGATCCGGGCGAACCAAGAGCATTAATCGTTCGGGAGGCATTGAAATGCCTTCGGTTTTAATTTCAGAGACTTTACGGGCCAAGTTGGGGTTCAAGGCAAGTTGTCGTTGAGGTAAAACGGTCCAACCGACATTTTTAGCCGCTAGCGACAGTGCCCACGCACCGGAATTCACTTCCCAAGGGTCGTCACTCAAAATGACAGGAGGCGGGGACTCGGGGTCGCGCGCCGTGACAACCATTTGGCGATAGGTTCTTAAATCGTTAACCGTTGCAGGTTGGCGGGTTTGTAGTGGGTGTTGGAGACCGGCAATCACCGATACGGGAAATTGTGCGATTTCAAAAGCAGGGCACTCAAATTGAGTGGCATTGGAAAACACAATGGCCATGGCCATTTCGGTGTTTTTGAAAAACCAGTTCACATCAAACGCATTCAAGCTTTCAATTTGCACTCGTAATTGTGGATGGGTGACGGAAAGTTTCTCAAAAAGCCCCATGATGGCGTTGTTGCCTAATGAGTGGTCTAACCCAATGTGTAAGCTCAAAGGTACATCGCCATAGATTTGTTTGGCGCGCAGATCAAAGCGTGCGTACTCTTTAATGACGTGTTTGGCGTAAGGGAGCAGTTGTTCGCCTTGTTCGGAGAGAATGGGTCGGTGGCTTCTGACAAAAAGTCGATAACCAAGCTCAGCCTCCATGTTGGCAATGTGGGTGGAAATCACCGATTGTGCACGACCGAGTTCACGAGCGGCCGCTGAGAAAGAACCTTCTTGAGCTGCGTAGACAAAGGATTTCAATTCGTCGATGTCAATTCCCATGGTTTTCTCCGAGATTGAGACGTAAGGGCAACACTATTGATCAGATAGCAACTTTGCGCCGTTTTCATTGCCTACACCCTATAGATGGATTTAGGCTAGTGGCAGAATCAACCTATAGTGTATCAAAAAATTGATAGAATCAATCTCGTAATATCAAATAATTGGGTAGATAATTGACGGCAAGTCATTCATGTTTAAGGCTTATATGTCGTTCAAAAATTGGGATATTTACGCGGGTTATGCCGGCTTTTTCACCGCCGGTTTTACTATCGCTGCTTGGGCACCTCTTATTCCGTTCGTCAATGATGCGCTTCAAGTCGGTCCGATGAAATTCGGTCTTTTGTTGTTGATGTTGGGCGTGGGCTCTGTTTTAGGCATGCCGCTCGCAGGTTGGTTGTCTTCTCGATTGGGAAGTCGCCGTGCGATTGCTATTTCTGGCTACTGGTCTTGTCTTTCCTTGGTGCTTTTGGCTTGGACGCCAAGTTACCTCTTTGAGTGCGTGGCGCTTTTCTCCTACGGTGTGGCGTTGGGGTGCTTAGAAGTCTCCGTGAACCTTTACGGTGCTGCGCTAGAGAAAACGCACCAATCTCGACAAATGTCCGGTATGCACGCGTTTTACAGTATTGGTGAAGTCTCGGCTGCCATTTGCTTGAGTTTGGCATTAAGTTTTGGTTTTAATATGTGGTGGGCGACGGCCTTTTGGATGGGGATTTTAAGCGTCTTGTTGAGCTTTGCTTTGCCTCATGTCTCTTCAGCAACGCTTGTCAATCAAGAGTCTGCTCCCTTTGCGATGCCTAAGGGCCCTGTGATTATGTTGGCAGCCCTTTGTGCCGTTGTCTTTTTAGCTGAAGGGGCTATGCTCGATTGGAGTGCACTTTTCTTACAAGAACACGTCCAAATGCCGCTTGAAAACGCCGGCGTCGGTTATACAGTGTTTGTGATTGCTATGGCCATTGCCCGATTGTTTGGTGACCGTATCGTCACGCAATGGGGGGCCGTCAAGGTTGTTTGGGGTGGTGCCGTGATGATGGTCGCTGCCTTAACGGCCATGGTGATGATTCCGAGTTTGACCGTGTGCTTGGTGGCGCTTTTCGTGATGGGATTAGGGATCGCTAATATTGCCCCCTTGATCATCTCTGCCGCTTCTCGTCAAAAGCGTATGCCTGCGTTGCCGGCAGTGACCGCTGTGACGACGATCGGTTACTTTGGTTTGATGGCCGGGCCCGCCATTTTGGGTTTCATCGGGGAATACTTCTCGATTGCGATGGCGTTCTTGTTTATCGCCGCATTGCTGACAATCGCCACGTGGTGGACGCGATCGATTCGCTATTGCTTGTAAGAGTTTTAAAGTTCATCAAAGCGCGTTTGGAAATTAATTTTTCAAGCGCGCTTTTGTTATGCGGTCGTTGCCACCCAAGTCTTTGAGTGTTTCAATACTTTCCCAAATGGTTTCAGAAAAGAGTTTTCTCACGGCTTCTCCTTGATCCCAGCCATGCTCAATGGCAAGAAGTCCGCAAGCATTAAGATGCTCGGGAGCACCCTCAATAATCTTTTGAATATCCGTCAGGCCATCTGCCCCATCGGTTAAAGCACTGATAGGTTCAAATGTTAAATTGTTCAAATGTACATCTGTGCTTTCAATGTAAGGGGGGTTACTCACAATGATGTCAAAGCGTTGCCCGTTGGGTAGTGCGTCGTACCAAGAGCCTTGAGAGAAGCGAACATTGGCGCCAAGAGAAGACGCATTGGTTGAAGCCACGTCAAGCGCTTTTTCGCTATAGTCCGTGGCCCAAACTTGAAAGTTGGGGAGTTCAAGCGCAAGCGTAATGGCAATGCACCCCGAGCCCGTTCCCATGTCAAGAAGAGTTTGAGCCGGGTGCGTTTTGACTTCCTCTAATACCAACTCAATGAGGGTCTCTGTATCCGGTCTTGGGATAAGAACGTTAGGATTGACGCAGAAGGGGCGAGAGAAGAATTCTTGAGTGCCGACGATGTAGGGGAAGGGTTCACCCTTTTCGCGACGAGCGACCAAGGCTAAGAAGCTTTTGAGCGTTTCGTCATCCAATTCGTCTTGGTCGTGCGCAATGAGAAAGGTACGTGGCTTATTCAGACAAAAGCAAAGCAAAAGCCTCGCATCAAAGCGATCGATTCTTTGCGAGGCTTCTACTAAGATTTGGCGAATCGTTGCCATGCGAATTATTCACCCATTTGAGCCAATTGCTCGATTTGGTGTTCGGTGGTAAGAGCAGAGATGATTTCGTCCAAGTCACCGTCCATAATGAAGTCGAGCTTATAGAGCGTCAAATTGATGCGGTGATCGGTCACGCGACCTTGCGGATAGTTGTACGTACGGATACGTTCACTGCGGTCACCGGAACCCACGAGGCTCTTACGGGTGCTGGCTTCTTGAGCTTGTTGTTTGGCCACTTCATTGGCCGTGATACGAGAAATCAACACACTCATGGCACGGGCCTTGTTTTCATGTTGACTACGTTCGTCTTGACATTCCACCACGGTGCCCGTCGGGATGTGCGTAATACGTACGGCAGAGTTCGTTTTTTGCACGTGCTGACCACCGGCACCTGAGGCGCGATAGACGTCAATACGAAGGTCTGCGGGGTTGATTTCTACTTCGCCGATTTCATCCATTTCGGGCAAAATGGCGACCGTACAGGCCGAGGTGTGCACGCGACCTTGGCTTTCCGTTTCCGGGACGCGTTGAACGCGGTGACCACCACTTTCGAACTTTAATTTCGAGTAGGCACCGGCACCGATCACACGGACGATCACTTCGCGATAGCCACCCAAGTCGCTTTCGTTGGCAGAGACAATTTCGGTGCTCCAACCTTGACGTTCGGCGTAGCGGGTGTACATACGGAAGAGGTCGCCAGCGAAGATGGCGGATTCATCACCACCCGTGCCCGCACGAATTTCCAAATAAATGTTCTTGCTGTCGTTGGGGTCTTTGGGCAAAAGCATGACTTCTAAGTCGTGCTCAAGCGTTTGCAAGTGTTCTTTGCCGCTATCAATTTCGGCTTGTGCGAATTCGGCCATGTCCGGATCGTCAAGCATTTCGGTGGCCGTTTCAATATCACTTTCCGTCGTTTCGTACTCTTTCATTTTCAAAACGACAGGTTCAATTTCCGCACGCTCGCGGGACAAGTCGCGGAAGCGATTCATGTCATTGGCGGCGTCGGGGGCAGCCAACATGGCGTCGATTTCTTCTAGTCGACGACCAAGGCGGCTTAATTTGGCTCTCATAGACTCTTTCACTGGTGTTTCCTAACGATTGAAATTTCAAACAAAAATATAAATCGGGCTTGATGTTACTTGAGCTTAAGACGTGACGCAAATTTTTTCTAAGGAAAGTGCAGCGAGGGCTGAGAAAGGGAGGAAAAATTCTTAAAATTTAAAGAGATTAATCTCCATTGATTTCCCATGGGCCAACAAAATAACCTTACGATTCCAACGAACGAAGAGCGTATTTTGGCCGCCGTTGAGCGAGCCAAACGCCACGTTGCCAGACAAGCCCTTTTGTCGGCAGGAACCACCTTTGTTCCGATTCCGGGCGTGGACATGCTTTTAGATGTGACGGTTCTTATCAAAATGATGGAACAAATCAATCAGGAGTTTGGCCTTACACCGAGTCAAATAGATCAATTGCCCACCGCACAAAAAGTCATGGTCTATGAAGCGATTAATTGGGTGGGGGTGCTTTTGGCAGGCAAAGTCATCTCTGCCCCTTTAGCCACAACCGTTTTAAAAAGCGTTGGCGTTAAGATGTCATCCAAGCAAGCCGCCCGTTGGGTACCTTTGGTGGGACAGGCCACGGCTGCTGCCTTAGGTTACGGCGCATTGCGTTATTTGGGGGATAAACACATTGACGATTGCGTGAAAGTTGCCCGTCAGGTGATTTATTACCTTGAGCATAAAAAAGATTGATTAATACCTTTTGGCGCAAATCTTCACACCTTCTTAACGTTGGATTTGAATTAAAATTTCTTCTATAGCCTCCATATTGAAATGGTCGGGTATTTTCTTTGTGTTGTCCTTTGTAAAAAGGACGACAGGTCTGAATTTGTCTTAGGAGATAGTCAATGGCAAAAGAACTTCCTGCTTTGAGTGAAGCGGTATTGGAACACGTTCAAAAAGTCGCTCAATTGCCGAAGGTGGCCCAAGCATTAGAAATCGCCAAGCGTGATGTGCAACGTGCCATGGATGAGCAAGTTGAATTGTGTGAAATCCCGTCACCGACCTTTAAGGAAGAAAAGCGTGCTCGCAGTTTGATGCAACGCCTTGAAGCCTATGGTTTGACGGATGTAAAGATGGATGAAATCGGCAACGTCATCGGTGTGCGTAAGGGCACGATGGCTAATGGCCCGATTTTGGTCTTGGGCGCTCACATGGACTCCGTTTTCCCGGAAGGCACGGATGTGACCGTGAAAAAAGACGGCATTCGTTATTCTGCTCCTGGCATTGGTGATAACTGCTCTGGCTTGCGTTGCATCTTGCAAATCTTGCGCTGCTTTGAAGAAGCCAAGATCCAAACCCAAGGTGACATTTGGTTTGTCGGTACCGTGGGCGAAGAAGGTAACGGTGACATCCGCGGTTCTAAGCATTTGGTGAAGAACAACAAGATTGACGGCTTTATCGCTGTTGACTCCACGGACGTGGGTCGTGTGCTCTACGGTGCAACGGGTTCTCACCGTTGGCGCGTCTCGATCGATGGTTTGGGTGGTCACAGCTTTGCTGAGTACGGCAAGACCCCGAGCGCCATTCACGCCATGGGCCGCGCATTGACGAAGTTTGCAGACTTGCGTCCTGCCAGTGATCCGAAAACCACGTGGACGGTGGGTACGATTAAGGGCGGTACGACCGTCAATACGATTTCTGCTCACTGCGAAGTCGAAATCGATATGCGCAGTTTCGACAATACGTGCTTGTTGAATTTGGAAGCCGAAATTTTGGCGAAATTTGATGAAGCCGTTGCAGAAGAAAACGCTTCTTGGAATATCGAAGATCCGGAACGTCTTTTGAAGGTTACGAAGACCGCAATCGGTGATCGTCCGGCAGGTACCCGTCCGCACGATTGCCCCGTGTTGCAATCGGCTCGTAGCGCTCAAAAGGTTTTGGGCATTGAATGCACGAACTATGCACGCTCTTCGACCGATGCCAACGCTCCGATGAGCGCTAACATTCCGTCAACGTGCTTGTGCTCGGGCGGCCACGCTGAACACGCTCACAACGTCAAAGAATACTTTGAAATGATCGATACCCATTTGGGTCCCCAATTGATCGGTTTGACGGCTTTGGCATTGGTGGGTGTTGATGGTGAGACGCCTGCTTTGTTGCCCAAGAAAGAGTACTAATTCATAGTCACTTTTTCTGAGTGATGATCCCGACATGCCTTTTTTGGCTGTCGGGTTTTTTTATGAGTAATCCAAAGGGATGAACATCTATTCTCTAAGCGCTTTACAATCAAAGCCATGAGTACAAATAATTCTTCCCTTTCTTATCATGAAAAACTCGCACAAGCCGATCGCGAGGCACGGTTGACGCTTTTAGCGGCGTGCTTTGTGACGATTGTTTTTTGGTTGGCGATTTTTCTCACCCAAGACGCTTTAGTAGCGTGGTTTGGCATTCCTTTGTGGTTTTGGCTCTCGTGCATCGGGGGTTACCTTTTGTCGGTGATGGCAGTCGTTGTTTTGGTGCGTTTTGGCTGCAAAAACTTTGACCTTCAAGATGTCAGTGATGGAGAACATCAATGAGTTCCATCACAATTTTCATTCCGATTATTCTTTTTCTTTTGGCGCTCGTCTTTTTGTCTTTAAAGGCGAAAACAAACGGCGGTTCAGAGTTTTTAAAAAGCTACTTTTTAGGTGATCAAAACTTAAAAGGTTTTGTGTTGGCTATGACGTTGGTCGCGACCTATGGTTCTGTGAGTTCTTTTGTCTCCGGGCCCGGTGTGGCTTGGCGACATGGTCTCGGTTGGGTAGTCTTTGCCGCACCTCAAATCATTGCGGGCTTTTTAGTTTTAGGGGTGTTGGGTAAGAAAATGGCGCTTGTGAGTCGCCGAATTTCAGCTGTGACCGTTATTGACGTTGTTTTTGCCCGCTATCGTAGCCACAGCCTTGCGGTTTTACTCTCCGTGTTGCTTCTTGTCTTTTTCACCACGATGATGGTGGGGCAGTTTATCGGTGGGGCGCAGATTGTCTCGCAAGCAGCGGGCATTGACTATCAATGGGGGCTATTGATCTTCGGCCTCGTTGTGGTGCTCTACACTGCTTTCGGGGGCTTTAGAGCCGTGGTGATTACCGATACGCTTTGCGCCATTTTGATGTTGGTGGGGATGTTCACTTTGGCGCAAGGCCTATTGAGCGAAGCCGGTGGATTAACGAACCTCATGACGACGATCAGTCAGTCGCCTGAAGGAGAAAAACTCCTCTCGCCAACGAGCGCCGGTGCTCTACCTTTGTCGCTACTTTTCTCGGCTTGGATTTTGGTGGGCTTTGCAACGGTGGCGTTACCTCAGTCGGTTGTGCGTTGCATGGCCTATAAGAACACACAAGACTTGCACTTAGCGATGATTGTGAGCACCGTGGTGTGTGGCGCATTGATGATCGGGATGACATTTTTAGGTGTTTTAGCACGTGGTGTCATTGTGGATGCGGCAGACTTTGGCGGTAATACCGATGCGATGATTCCGTATTTGATTTCGCATCATATGTCGCCTTGGATGGCAGGCGTGACGCTCATTGGCCCGCTGGCTGCCACCATGTCAACGGTGAGCTCCCTTTTGATTGCAGCGTCTTCTGCCATCATCAAGGATTTGCTCCTTCGTCGCTATAACCGAAAACCCGATGACGACAAGTCCATTCAAAGCGTTGCCAAAGTCGCCACTTTAATCTTAGGCGTTGTTGCTTTGGTTCTTGCCATGTATCCGATCGATATCATTGTTTGGATCAACATGTTTGCCTTTGGTGGGCTGGAGTTGGCGTTTTTGTGCCCTCTTGTGGGGGGCTTATTTTGGAGGCGTGCTACGTTTGCGGGCGCCATGACCTCCGTTCTTTGCGGCCTGTGTCTTTACTTTGCGATTGTGATTCTCAAAATACCGACCTTTGGGTGGCATGCGGTGGCGCCTGCGATGTTGGTAAGTGTCATCAGTTTTATCGCTGTGAGTCTCGTCACGAAAAACTCTCACTCGCTTAACGACTTTTTCGCTCATTAGAAAAGCGCCCGGTTGGGCGCTTTTGACTTAGAATGTTGAATGGTCGTAAATAGTCTTAAATTGCGTAAATTCCAGCAACCCCGCTAAACCGCCTTCGCGACCGATTCCGCTTTGTTTGTAGCCACCAAAAGGTGCCATGATGTCGCGCGGAGCGTCGTTAATATAAACGTTTCCGGACTTAATCTTTTTAGCAACAGCGATCGCTTCTTCTCGCTCACCAAAGACGGCTGCGTTGAGGCCATAGGGCGTGTCATTGGCAATTTCAATGGCTTCTTCCAACGTCTTATACGTAATCACACAAAGCACAGGCCCGAAGATTTCTTCTTGGGCAATGCGCATCGTATTTTTCACGTGGGTAAAGATCGTCGGTTGGACAAAGTAACCGTGATCGGCATCCGCGGGGACACCTCCCGTTAAAAGCTTGGCACCTTCATCAATCCCAATTTGAATGTAGTTGGAGACTTTTTCAAATTGAGAGCGTGACGAGAGTGGGCCCACTTGCGTGTCAGGGTCGTTGGGATCGCCTACCGTGTAGGCTTTAACGTGCTCAAGTAAAAGACTTTCAATGGCTTCAAGGTCTTCTTCGGGAACCAACAAGCGAGAAAGGGACGTACAGGTCTGACCGCTATTGAGAAAGATTGAGCTAAAGAGTTTGGGGATGGCTCTACTGTAGTCTTTGGACTTCAACCAAATGAAGGGGGACTTACCACCCAACTCAAGACTAATGTGTTTAACGGTTTCAAGCGCACGTTGGGAGAGCTTGACGCCAACCTTGGTTGAACCCGTAAAGGAGACCATATCAACCAACGCGTGGCCGGCAAGTGCATCACCCACAGCTGCGCCTCGACCGGTGACCAAATTAATGACACCCTTGGGGAAGCCTGCACGATCAAAGGCATCGACCAAAAGGAAAGAGGTCAACGGCGTGTGTTGACTGGGTTTGAGAACAACGGTGTTACCCATCAAAATGGCGGGGATCACCTTTTGAACAACTTGACCCAAAGGGTAGTTCCAAGGCGTGATGCAAGCTACAACTCCCAACGGTTCTCTGTAAACCGTTGAGAGCGGATGAGGTTCTTGCTCAACCACTTTCTTTGCAGCTTCGATGTAAGAGGCAATTCGGTTAAATTGCAACAAACAGTGGGTTTGCGTGGCAAAGGTGACCGGCGCGCCCAATTCTTTAATTTCTAAATCAATGATGCGGTCTTGATAGGTCTTAAAGATATCAAGCATTTTCTGCATCATTTCAATGCGGGTAGCTAAGGGAACGTCTGCCCAATCACTTTGAGCAGCTTGAGCGGCCTTGACAGCCAAGTCGATGTCTTTTTCGTTCCCATCAGGAACACGGGCAAAATACTCGAGCGTAGAGGGATTTTCTACGTCAATGAAATGATTGCTCTGACTGGCAATCCATTGTCCATTAATATAAATTTTTTCGAAATCGAAGGACATGGTTTTCTCGCATTTTCTTATTTAGGGAGTAGGGATTTTTCATCCTCTGACCGTCTATTCTAAAAAGGTTTTGACGCAATGGGGGCGTCTTGGCGAGAAAAATTGAGAAGAATTGAAGTTTGATGAGATAAAAATCGCAGATAAACAAAAACCACCGCGAAGGTGGTCTGTTCAAAAATGGTGGCCAGAGGCGGAATCGAACCGTCGACACGCGGATTTTCAATCCGCTGCTCTACCAACTGAGCTATCTGGCCATCAAGAGTTACGCATTTTAACCACAAATTTTTCAAAATGCAAAATATTTCAGAAAGAATTTTGAAGGGTTTTTCTAACTCATTGATTAAAAAGGAAGTGAAGTTTGTCCACACACTTCATCCGAAAAGCGTCCCCAGTCAATAGGCGCTTCACCACGACTCTCTAACCAACGATTAGCTTCAGAAAAGTGACCGCAACCGATGAAAGGAACGGGGGGACGAGTGGCCGACAAGGGTGAAGGATGATTTGCGCACAAAATAAGGTGACCTTGACCGCTTGCTTCAATTAAGGCTTTTTTCGATTGGGCATAGGCGCCCCAAAGTAAAAAGACTTTAGGGTGAGCGTCGTCCGCGGCGCACTTTAAAAGAGAGTCAGTGAGCGTCTCCCAACCTTTTTTTGCGTGACTGGCCGCGTGCCCATCTTCAACGGTAAGAACAGCATTTAAAAGCAATACGCCTTGCTGGGCCCAACCCGTGAGCGCCCCGTGCGAGGGAGAGGCAACCCCTAGGTCGCGCTTGAGCTCTTTATGAATGTTTCTTAAAGAGGGCGGAATGCGAACGGTTGGGTTTACGTGAAAGGCCAAACCCTGTGCTTGATTAGGGCCATGATAGGGGTCTTGTCCCACAATCACGACGCGAACACGGGATAAAGGCGTTAACTCCAACGCATAAAAAGGTTTGGGCGGATAAATGACCGCACCTTCCTTTTGACGTTGGTCTAAAAATGATTTGAGTGATTGTCCGATATCGGACATAAAAAAAGTGGCCAAGGGCGTTTGCCAATCGTTGGCCACTTGATCAAAAGATAAGTTCATAAGTTTATTGGTTCAGATGCGCTTCTAAGCCACCCATGCGAATACGCAACAAGTTGATTTGGCATGAAAGGTTGGCTGCACCGGCGCCGGTACCACCGCCAAAGAGAGCTTCATCGAATGCGCATTGATCGGACACATAGCGATCAAAGGAGGTATTGGCTTTTTCAAGAGCAGGAAGCGCCACACTTCGACCGGTGACGCGATCGAGTTCACCGGCTTGATTGGTTAACTTTTCCATCACGGAGCGGTATTCAATTCGGGTTTCCTGGAGCTCTTGCTTCAAGCACTCGCGAACGGCAGCCGTGGTTTGGGCACTCTTGTAGCACTCATCTACGCTTTCGGCGGCACCGGCGACAACCGGAAATAACACTGAAAGTGAGCATAACCATAAAAGTTTCTTCACGATTAACTCCGTTTAGGAAGAAGTAGGTATTGAGTTAATTCTCTCATAGTATCAAAGACGGGGAAATTTGGCGTATTAATTTTGACCCAATCTTCGATTTTAATACCTTCGTTATAACCCGTTTTCAGAAGCAATGCAGGGATTGTTGCATTTTGAGCGGCTAAAGCGTCGTTCATCGAGTCGCCAATCATGAAGGCTTCAGAAGGTTTAACACCTAGACGCTCACAAGCTAAATGCAGCATATCGGGAGCGGGCTTGGGATGTTCGACACTATCGGCGCCAAGAACCACGTCAAAGAAGTCTTTTAACTCAAAACGCTCTAATAAAGAAGGAATCACAACAGAGGGCTTATTGGTGACTACCGCCATACGAAACCCCGAGGCTTTGAGCAACGACAGCGACTCAAGCACATGAGGTAAAAGTTTTGAGTGCTTAGCGTCCAATGCATTCATGTTGCCAACGTAGGCTCGATAGCAGGTCTCGATTTCATCTTCTTGAGGTGGCGTTGGTAAAACCGCACGCAAAGAGCGCTCAACCATGTTACGAGCGCCCTTACCGATAAAAGTCGTGACCTCGTCTCGTGTGAGTGGGCGTGCGTTGATTTCGCCAAGCGTTTGATTGATGGCAACCACTAAATCGTCAACCGAGTCAACGAGGGTACCATCTAAATCAAATAAGAGCGCTTTAGCCTCGCGTGCGAGCATACTCACGTTCCTCTTCTCGGCGCAATTCTTCCATGTCTCGATCAATGGCTTCACGCATTTGCGTAATGACATCACGGTAACCCGCTTTGGTTTTTTGGCCGAAAATGGCGCTGCCCGCAACAAAGGTATCGGCGCCTGCACGAGCGATGGTGCCGATGTTGTCAACTTTGACGCCACCGTCAATTTCTAAAAGAATCTTGTGGCCGGTGGCGCGCTCATGAGCATCAATGATGTTGCGAACTTGAGCAAGTTTGGCCAAAGTGGAAGGAATGAATTTTTGACCGCCAAAGCCCGGATTGACGCTCATTAACAAAATTAAATCCACTTTATCCAAGACGTAATCCAAGTAAGAAAGCGAGGTTGACGGGTTAAAGACGAGTCCGCCTTTGCAACCGCACTCACGAATTAAAGATAAGGTGCGATCGATGTGTTTACTCGCTTCGCAATGGAAGGTGATGTAGTCGGCACCAGCTTTGGCAAACATCGGGATGATGGCATCGACCGGTTCAACCATCAAGTGCACATCAATGGGAGCTTTGACATGGGGACGAATGGCTTCGCACACCAAGGGGCCGACCGTGAGGTTAGGAACGTAGTGATTGTCCATGACGTCAAAGTGAATCCAATCGGCACCGGCGTCAATCACATCTCGGACTTCTTCGCCCAATCGAGCAAAGTCGGCAGAAAGAATGGAAGGCGCAATGCGACAGCTTTCAGAAGCCTTAGGACGACCGAAAATACCCATGATAATGACCCTTTAAATTAAAGTTTTGACGTGAGTAATTGTAAACGAGAAAGCCTTCGTATCGGGAGTTTTGTACAATCAGACAATTATTAAATTTTTTAAAAGCTTAGAGGTAAAGATGCGTTTAATGCGAACCAGTCTGCTTGTGGCAACCGTCGCTGCTTTGGTGGCGGCGTGTTCGACGACTCCGCAAATTAGTGAGCATGAAGTGGCCGCCAAGAAACTCAATCCCGGTCAGGCTTCATTGATTTTGGAACCGACAACGTTTGATAAGCTCCCTGCCATGAACGACGCAGACTGGGAGCCGGCATTGGCTGCCTTTAAAGAGTCTTGCAAAAAGATGATGAAAAAGGAAGGTTGGCAAGGGGTTTGCGTAGCTGCCAATGGTATTGCTAAAGGACAAGCCAAGAATTTCTTTACCGCTAATTTTGTTCCTTACCAAACGGTTTCCGTTAAACGTAATCAAGATTTAACGATTGAGGTGACCGATACCGGTTTGATGACGGGCTACTACGAACCGATTCTTTACGGTAGTCGCAAGAAGAAGTCACCCTATATCCACCCGTTGCATACCATGCCCGATGATTTGATTACGGTGGATTTGTCCTCGATCTATCCTCAATTAAAAGGTATGCGATTAAGAGGACAGATTGAAGGCAATAAGCTGGTGCCGTACGATACGCGTGCCCAACTTGATCGTAAGAAGAAAAAGTTGGATCAATACGCCATTGCTTGGGTGGAAGACCCCGTAGCGGCCTTCTTTTTGCAAATCCAAGGATCGGGTCGCATCGTTTTACCCGATGGGTCATACATGAGAGTGGGTTACGGTGATGTTAACGGCCATCCCTATCAAGGCATTGGCCGCTACTTGGTTAGAAAGGGGTATTTGAAACCTTATGAATTGTCGATGCAAAGCATTCGTGCTTGGGCTAAGAAAAATCCCAAGAAGGTGCAAGACGTTTTAAATCAAAATCCGAGTTACGTGTTCTTTGTTGAACGTACGGATCAAAAGGCTGATGAAGGTCCGTTAGGTGCACAAGGCGTCCCGTTGACTGAGGAAGGAACCGTTGCTGTGGATCGCCGCTTCTATGAAATGGGATGGCCTTTGGTGGTCGATGTCTCGCAGGCCAACCCTGAGTTGAAGTTTACAAAGGCCGTGGTCGCGCAAGATACGGGTGGGGCTATTCGAGGCCCGATTCGCTATGACTTCTTCTGGGGAAGTGGTGACGGGGCCGGTGAAGCTGCAGGGCGACAAAGTAGCCAAGTGAAATCTTGGGTTTTGTTACCTCACGGTGTAAAGCCGCCTAAGAAATAACGCAAAACAAAACGCCTCGTGAAAATTCGCGAGGCGTTGTTGTAAGAGAAATTACTTTTTAATTTGCTTAAATCGAGCTTCAATCTCTTCGAGGCTTGCTGCGCCTTCGAGGCGATTGCCGTCATCGAAGTACATGGCCGGAGCCCCTTCTAGACCTAAACGTTCAAAGAGCTCGTAGTTCTTTTTGCCCGTTTTCTTGCATGAAGCATCGAGCGCCGGCGGTTCTTTATTTTCAAGCATCCAGTTTTCCCAAGCTTGATTCGGATTGGGGGCGCAAAGAATGCGATTAACCATCGCCTCAGAATTCAATAACGGGGTCACAAACGTATAGATCGTGACATCGTCGAGTGACTTCAACGTTTTTTCTAAGCGTTGGCAGTAACCACAATAGGGATCGGCAAAAACGTAGAGGTTGCGAGTGCCCTTACCGTGAACGGTCTTTAAGGCTTGATCCAAGGGTAAGGTTTTAATGTCAATGCGAGACAACTCGTCTAAGCGAGCCTGCGTGAGGTCTTTTTGAGTCGCGATATCGAAAACGTGGCCGGCAACTAAAAATTTGACGTCTTTATCTACATATAAAAGAGAGTGGTTGGAGGTGACCACTTCATAAAGGCCGATGGGAAGCACCTTCACTGAGGTCGGTTCCATGTTGAGGCGTTGCTTGACCAAGTTTTTAACACGATCGGTATCGGCGCTAGCCAATGCCAGTGTGGGTAATAAAACCAGAGTCGTGGCTAAAAGGGATAATTTCTTCACAATAAATCCTTTGATCCAAAGAGAGGATGACATGGGGTAATGATAATGAAGAGGGACAAAAAGACGAATCGGAGTTGTTAATGAATCTATATATAGAGGAGGCAAAAAAAGTTTCCGCAAGGGGTAGTAAGAGGTGAAAAAAGTAGTGGAAATAATAAAAATTAGTGAGTAAGATGATAAAACCTCTCTCGAATTTCACTGAAATATCAGAGGGTTGAAGATAGATGAAAGAAAAGCTTTCTCTGTTGGAAAAAAGGGTCTGAAAAACATTTCGCAAAATATTTTTCAAAACTCTTGACAAGGGAAAAGGTGCTTGGGCATAATTCTCCACCTTGTCGCCACGCA
>DBFZTP010000038.1:0-5827 GCA_048520025.1 Candidatus Aphodousia sp. | reverse complement strand
TTAGTTAATTTCGAAACAATAATTCTATACAAAGCCCTATTGAATGCGAGTATTTTTTACCAATATTTTCTAAAAAATCGAAGACTTAATTGACACGACACCCGCTCTAACCTTCATTAGGGCGGGTGTTGAACGATTATCGATACAAGGTGATAATCATTAGGTTCTCATCGGCATAACAACATACTTAAATGAGTTGTTGTCAGGCATCGTAACCAACATAGCTCCCGTGTTGCTGTGCAAAGCAAATTGCACATCTTCACTGCGGAGATTGTTTAACACATCTTGTAAGTACAAGAGGTTAAAGCCAATTTCAATATCCAAACCGTCGTATTGAATATCCAATACGTCCTTAGCTTCTTCTTGATCGGAGTTGGTGCTTTGAACCGTAAGGGAATTAGTCGTTAAATTCCACTTAACACCACGCAATTTGGCATTTGCCAAAATTGCTGTGCGCTTTAATGCGCTCAAGAGAGCCTCTCTTTTAACTGTAAAGGTATTAGTGTTATTGGTCGGAATAACGCGGTTGTAATCAGGGAATTTGCCTTCAACAAGCTTAGAAGACAATGTGATATTACCCCAAGTAATTCGAATTTCAGTGTTAGAAATTTCGATAGTAATTGCTTCATCGTTATCGGGAATCAAACGAATCATTTCCAAAACCGTACGACGGGGAACAATGCATTGAATTGTGTCAGCAATCGGTGCTTCGAGCTTGGATTCGCAGTAGGCTAAGCGGTGACCGTCCGTCGTAACGACGCGAACAACATCCCCTTCAACAGACATCAACATACCATTGAGGAAATAACGGATGTCTTGTTGGGCCATAGAGAAATGAACCAATTGCAACAAGTGGCGCAATTGATTGGCAGGAATAACCAATGTTTGAGCAAACGATGTAGCTTGACGATTCGGAAATTCTTCGGCCGGAAGAGTGTTCAAACGGAAGGTACTCTTACCTTGTTTGAGTTCCACCGTCGGTTCGTTTTCATTTTGTTGAGAAAGCGTGACTTCAGAGCCATGGTTCAATGCGGTAATTAAGCTTTGAAGCTTAGCAGCATCAACCGTAACACTCATATCCGGGCCTTCTGCGCCGACATCTGCAAACGTTTTAATTTCGATATCCAAGTCGGTTGCGGTAAATTCAACGCGCGTTCCCACCTTTTTGATAAGAATATTCGAAAGAATGGGGAGAGTTTGACGTTGCTTACCGACAATACCGCTGACGGCTTGCACCGGGGTGGCAAAAGCTTCACGAGAGCTCTTAATGATTTGCATTCCCAAGATCCTTATAACATCAAAATAAGCTTATTCGGAAGACCGAATAAGCCCACCGATAACTATCCAATTTTAGAGGATTTTAGTGAAATGTGCCGAAATCCTCTAAACCTTATTTGCTAATTTTTAAGCATTTGCTCTAGAACGTGGATTTTATAATTTAAATCCTTGTCTTTGCTTCGTAAATCTGCAATCTTTTTAACGGCATGAATGACCGTTGTGTGGTTTCGTTTACCGAAACGATCACCAATCTCTTGCAAACTGTTATTAGTTAACTCTTTGCAGAGATACATCGTAATTTGCCGGGGCAGAGCAACCGACTTTAAACGAGATTGGGAATAGAGGTCAGCTAATGAAACTTTAAAGTATTCCGCAGCAACCCCTTGAATTCGTTCAATGGTTAACTGTGCCGTTGAGGCAACCAAAATGCTTTGCAACGCTTCGCGTGCCATTTCAATCGTCAAGTGTGGCTTGTTACTAAAGCGAGTAAAAGCAATCACGGTATTGAGAGCTCCTTCTAACTCACGAACATTACTCTTGAGGTTCTTAGCAATGAAATAGGCAACATCTTCAGGTAAATCAAAATCCTGAACGATTGACTTCTTTTGCAAAATTGCCACTCGAGTTTCAAGTTCCGGCGGTTCAACTTCGACAGATAAGCCAGATGTAAAGCGAGAAATTAATCGCTCATCCATATCCTTCAAACTGCGAGCGTATGTATCGCTAGTGAAGATAATTTGTTTACCGTTGGGCACCAACTTTTCAAAAATATCGAATAGTTTATTTTGTGTTTGGCGTTTGTCACCACATAAATATTGAATATCATCAATAAATAAGGCGTCAATATTTTGGTATTTATTATCAAAACCCGCGTAATTATTCGTTCGAACGGCTTCAGTGAAGTCATTCATAAATGTTTGAGCGCTTGTGCACAAAATACGAGCATTAGGATCTCGCTCAACCATACGATTACCAACAGCGTGCATTAAGTGAGTTTTCCCTAAACCAACACCGCCATAAATAAATAGGGGATTGTAGTTTTTCCCCGGGTTTTCACCGACATTTTGCGCTGCAACAAAGGCCAATTGGTTAGAGGTGCCAGAGACAAAACTATCAAATGTCAATTGCTTACGTAGACCAAGCGCATTCTTACCGACCTCTACCTCTTCGACTTGTTGTGTTTCTGGGACTAAACCGAGTTGAGGTAATGAAGATATCTTGTCTTCTTGCGTTTGATATTGAACATTGACAGTCTTTTCTGCGATGCCAGAGGCTACAGTTGTAATAATGACACCAAAGTTGCGTTCTGTAGCTTCAATGGCTTGTAAGGTCTTTTGACCCAATATTAATGTAGACGTATTCGCATCCCAATCGACAAAGACGAGTGGGGTGATCCATCGTTCAAAATCCTTTGAATTTACGATGGTTTTCAACTTTTCAATGCATTGTTCCCAAAAATTCATGACAACAGAGTAGAAAGGGGTTAGACAAAAAACTCCCACAAACGACGGGGAGTTGAGGTAATTAACTCGAGTATTTTAACTGTAAAAAGACAGACATGTTTTTCTAGATTGCTTAAAATATAAGCAAATAAAATATCAGTCGCAAAATCCCTACACAGTTATGAACAAAACCACAAGATATTGCATAAAAAATATTTTCTTCTATTAGTTGTGTTTTTAGTACAAGTTATTAAAAAGAGATTTATCGAAACAGAAAGTAGAAAAAACTTGACAAAACATAGGGTTTTGATGTGTAATACCGTGTTTTTCACGGAAAGACGTGAGGCTTTTTGTTCTCAAAAACTTCATACTATCTGTGTTATCCTGCCCATATAGGGCTATTGAACTATTTTCAAAAGTATTTGATTTTCAAATACTTATTATTCTAATTTAAGGATTAGTCATGGCTACCAAACGTACCTACCAACCGTCTAAGGTCAAGCGTGCTCGTACGCATGGCTTCTTGGTTCGCAGCCGCACCAAGGGCGGTCGTCGCGTCCTTGCCGCTCGCCGCGCCAAGGGTCGTCACGTGCTTGCCCTCTAATCTTAGAGGGAATCACGGCGGATAAGAGCCGTGACTACGACGGTCTTGAAACCCAATGGACTGCCTCGAACCATCCGTTTGATTAAATCGGCGGATTTCGGGGCGGTTTTGTCTTGTTCGAGGGATCAATCAATTAGAGCTTACTCTGATTTCTTTTCGGTCTCTGCGAAGAAAACACCAATTATCAACACCGTTCGTTTTGGCTTTACCGTCGGAAAACATAATGCTCACCTTTCGGTTGAGCGTGCATTGGTTAAGCGATTGTTGCGAGAAGCCTCTCGTACAAATCGCCAACTGATGATTGAGGCACTTCAAGAGAAAAATTATGGATTAGACATAAATTTTCGTTTGAAGTGTCGTTTGCCTGTTTGTGGTTCCAATGGATTAACAAAACAGGCACGTAAAGTTTTGCTCAGAAACGATATTGAAAAGCTTATGAAGCACTTCATAAGCAAGCTCTCAAGATAGGAGGGATCATGGGCTTTTTCTCAAAAGCGATGATTTTCCTTATCCGAGGATACCAATATGTTTTATCGCCTTACGTGGGCAGAGAGTGTCGGTTTTATCCGACATGCTCTTCTTATTCCATTGAGGCGATCGAGCGATTCGGATTTATTCGAGGCTCTTGGCTTATGGTTGCTCGTATTGTTCGTTGCAATCCGTGGGGAGGAGCGGGGGTTGATCCAGTCCCAGAGGTTTTTTCCTGGTTTCCTTGGAAAAAATAATCGAATGCTTCCATTTTTTTAATTTCAACGATAGAAAAGAGAGCCCCAGATGGGACGCGAATTACAACGTGCTTTTTTATGGGTTATTTTCTTGCTTGGTTTGTTCATGCTCTATGACGCATGGCAAGTCCGCAATGGTAATCCTTCCTATTTTGCTCAACCCGAACAACAGCAAGAGCAAATCGTTGCTGATGCACAGCAAACCCAAGGTGCCACCACTACTGTAGCTGGCCAACAACCTGTTGCCTCTAAGGTCAATACGACAATTAACAATCCTGTTGTTGTGACGACGGATTTATTTAAGTTGACGTTGGATGCAAATGGCGCTTCTGTCGCTCGTGCAGAGCTTTTGAACGAACGCGAAACGCCTGATTGGAAAAAGCGTGGTATTCCCAGTTTAATTTTCGGGAGCGAACCCGAAGGTTATGAACCCGGTAATGTTGTTTTGTTTGACACGAATGATAAACATGTCTACAAAGCTGAAACCGGTCTTCTTGGTGGTACCTTCCCGACGCACCGCACCGAATTCAAGTTGGCTAGCAACGACTTGACGATGAAGGATGGTCAAGACGTTTTGTCTGTGAAGTTTGTCGCTCAAGCCGGTGGTGTTGAGTTGGTGAAGACCTATATTTTGAAGCGCGGTCACTATGGTATCCAAGTTAAACACGAAGTGATTAATAAGGGCAATGTTGCCATTAATCCCTCTGTTTATATGCAATTGGTTCGTGACGATAATCCTGCTAAGTCTGATAGCGCTTTCTACAACACGTTCACGGGACCTGTGGCTTACACGGACGAAGAAAAGTACCAAAAGATCTCTTTTGCCTCTATCTCTGATGGTGACAAGGAATTGCCGGAGACCTCAAATGAAGGTTGGATCGCTATGGTTCAACACTACTTCTTGACGGCTTGGGTTCCGACCGCTGAAGGTCAAAAGCGTGATTTGTATACTCGTCAATTGGACAAGCACTTGTTCTCCATTGGTTCTATCGTTGCAATGGGTGAAGTGGCTCCAGGTACGAGTAAGTCAATCGAAAGCCAACTCTACGTTGGTCCTCAAGACCAACGCCGTTTAGAGTACATTGCTCCGAATCTTGACTTGGTTGTTGACTATGGTTGGTTGACCTTCTTGGCTAAGCCGATTTATACGCTTCTTGCTTTCTTGTACGGCCTGGTTGGTAACTGGGGTTGGGCAATTGTTTTGTTGACCTGCTTAGTTAAGGCTATCTTGTATCCGATCTCTGCATCTGGTTATAAGTCCATGGCCCGTATGCGTGAAGTTGCTCCTCGTATGAAGGCACTCCAAGAAAAGTATGGCGATGACAAGCAAGCTTTGAACCAAGCAATGGTGGAATTCTACCGTCGTGAAAAGATCAATCCGGCTGGTGGTTGCTTCCCGATCATGTTGCAAATCCCGGTGTTCTTAGCCTTGTATTGGGTGTTGTTGGCTACGGTGGAATTGCGTGGTTCTGAATGGTTGTTCTGGGTAACCGACTTGGCTAGCCCTGACTCCTACTTGATTCTTCCGTTGTTGATGGTTGTGACGATGATTCTTCAAATGCGTCTTAGCCCGCAACCGACCGATCCGGTTCAAGCAAAAGTGATGATGGTTATGCCGTTGGTGTTCGGTGTGATGTTCTTCTTCTTTGCCTCTGGTTTGGTTTTGTACTGGTTAACGAATAACGTTTTGTCAATCTGGCAACAATGGTACGTTAACAAGCAAATCGACAAAGAAAAGCAAAAACGCGCTATTTCTTAAAAGAAAAAAGTGAGAGGCT
>DBFZTP010000037.1:0-2420 GCA_048520025.1 Candidatus Aphodousia sp. | reverse complement strand
CTCAAATGGAGTGTAGATCGTGTCTGATTTGCAATTAAAGGGCGCAGCCTTTGCCGAAAAAATTTTTGATGATATTCGTGAGATGAGCCGTGACGTTCAAGGCGTCTCTCGTCAAGGTTATTCTGAAAAAGAAACGCAAGTTCTCGAATATTTGAAAAAGATTGGTGAAGAACTCAATTTAGAGATTACGACCGACCGTGCTGCTAACGTTTGGATGACGTTGCCGGGTAAGGATCGTTCTTTGCCGGCTTTTGTTTCCGGCTCCCACGTCGATAGCGTTCCCCAAGGCGGTAACTATGACGGCTTGGCCGGTGTGACGGCTGCTTTGACCGTGGCTTGGTGGATGCGTCAAACGCAATACCAACCGACGCGTGACTACACCGTTTTGATGATGCGCGGTGAAGAAAGTTCGTTCTTCGGTAAGGCCTACATGGGCTCTTTGGGTATGTTCGGTCAATTAACCGAAAAAGACTTAAACCTCAAGCACCGCGATGGCTCTTGCACGTTGGGTGAATCCATGAAGGCTGTGGGTGTTGATTTGGCTGACGTTATGGGCGGTCAACCCTTGGTCGACGTTAAGAAGATTGCTGCTTTTGTGGAATTGCACATTGAACAAGGTCCGACGTTGGACGCTCAAGCAGAAGCTCGTGCCGGTGTGGTAACGGGCATTCGTGGCAACATCCGTCATAAGGCTGTTCGCATTTTGGGCGAAGCTGCTCACTCTGGCGCTACCGACAAGCCCTATCGTCATGACGCTTTGATGGCCTTCACCGACCTCATGCAACGCATGGATCGTGCTTGGGACAAGTGGTTGGTCATGGGTGAAGACTTGGTCTTTACGGTGGGTGTTTTGAAGATGGCTTCTAGCGCTGCCATTTCCGTGATTCCTGGCGAAGTAACGTTCTCCGTGGACATCCGCAGTTTGAGCGCCGAGACGGCTCAACGCTTCCATGAACTTTTGGAAAAGACCGCTCAAGAAGTGGCCGATGAACGTGGCGTGAAGGTTGAGTTTGATGCTCAATTGATCACGAAGCCCTCCGGTGTTGACGCCCAATTGAGCGCTACGCTTGAACAAAGCGCACAAATTGAAGGTATCCCCTGCTTGAAGTTAGCCTCTGGTGCCGGTCACGACTCTGCCGTTTTGGGCAATAACGGTATTCCGGTTGCTATGATTTTCGTGGCTAACCAATTAGGTTCTCATAATCCTCATGAAGCCATGAAGATTAAGGACTTTATGCAAGGTACGGATATTCTTTGGGCTGCTGTGTCCCATTTCGATAATTAATCCGTAACCGAGAAAAGGGGAGCGGAGGCGTTCGCTCCCTTTTTAAATTTTTTTAAACCCTATGCTAGACCTACAAAAACTCTCTCAAGAAACCGATGATTTTGACGACGCCTATGATGCCGACAAGATCAATGTGGTTATCGTTGACGCGTCTCCACTTTTTAGAGAGTCGCTCGCTCGCCTTATTCACGAAGATGAAATGTTTGGCAATATCGCTGAAACCGGTGATAAGCACTTAGGTCTTTTTTATATTGAGCGCTTAAATCCGCAAGTGGTTATCGTGGACATGCATATGAAAAAAGATGCCGCTACGGAGATTACGCGTTATGTGAAAGGGTTTAGCCGTCCTCCACGCGTCATCATGATGACCGATCGCGATGACAGTGAAGAATTGATGAGTTCGGTGCATCTGCAAGCCGAAGGTTATATTTCCAAACTCATCGAAGTGGCAGAATTAAAGAGTCAAATTCGTCGTGTGGCTAGCGGCCAGATTGTGGTGAGTAACCGCTTGATGGCAGCACTTACACGCGCATTCCGAGACGATACGGCTGAAGTGGGTCGCAACATTTCTCGATTAACCAATCGTGAACGCGACATTTTGAAGTGTTTAGCCGCCGGCATGAAAAACCAAGAAATTGCACAGTACCACAACATCACGTTGGGTACCGTGAAAGTCCATGTCAAACATCTTTTAAAGAAGATGGCTTTCACAAGTCGTACTCAAGCTGCACTTTGGGCTCAAGAGCACGGCGTGAAGTTTTAATTCCTAAGAAGCAAAAGTTTAACTTTTTTGGATTATGTTCCAAAAAAATCAATACATTTTTGGATTACAGTAAAAAAATGTTAATTTTTGGGATTATGTTCCCAAAAATCTTTGAAATTTTGGGATTACTGTAACAACTGCTTCAGCAAATCCTCGGTAATTGTTCACCGTTTAACCAATCCACCGATCGCAATCCGCCCATCAACGTTCGCATTTGAACCGTTGAAGGATTTTCTTTGGTGACTGTGCCGATGATGGACGCTTCCCTCCCATAAGGATGACTTTGAAGCACCTCTAAAACGGTTTGCGCTTTGTCAGCCTCGCAAATCACAATGACCTTGCCTTCATTGGCAACGAACAAGGGATCAAGGC
>DBFZTP010000036.1:0-14711 GCA_048520025.1 Candidatus Aphodousia sp. | reverse complement strand
GTTATAGCCAGAATATTCAATACAATTTTTTCATTGTTTTTTAGAATGAATGGTATCAATGGTATCACCCAATTGATACCATTGATACCATTTCAAATGCACCAACAAAAACCGCCAACGAGTCTCCCCGTCAGCGGTCTTTGCCACTACTTAAAGTTGAGTCGCTTACTTGATCGTGTAGCGAACATGAGCAGGCACACCGCCCGTCATATCGCCTTCCTTCACACCGCGGAAGTCATTTTCAGCCTTCACGCCAGCAGCGACTGCCGCATCCACCTTCTTCTTTAACGCATCCATTTCCTTGGCGTTTTTGGCTTTCAAAGACACCTTGAAATGCCCGTCTTGAGCGATGGAGTTAACCGAGTTACCACCGTTTAAGGCAGAAACCACGCATTGCTTTTGCGACGGAATGGCTTTTTCAATTTCCATAATCGCGCGAGCCGAAGCGTGAACCGCATTGGTGCGACCGTAAGCCCCGTTACTGTGACCGCCGGGACCGGCGATATCAACCGTTAAAACGCTAGAGACTTCAGCCATTGCAACGCCGGCAGCCAAAGAACCCAACAAAGCCACTAATAATTTTGCTTTCATCATGAACTCCTTTTCATGGCGTGCAATTAATACATATCTTCAGTCGTACGGTTGCCCATATCGGCTGCGGTCGGTGCAATCACCTTACCAGAACTCGTGTGGTAACCGGCGGCCGTCAAGCCCATCAACACCATACGGAAGATGCGCTTACCTTCAGCAACGGCGTCACCCGGGATACCCCATTCGTTAAAGGCGTGACCACCACCGTTAACAGCAGGCGTATGAACGTTAAAGTTCACGGTCGGCACACCAACGGCTGCAGGCACGTTGTCGTTTAAGCTAGCAGCACGCGTGGACAATTCCTTGATAATGTCGGTATTGACCGTGCGAGCGGTTTGCCAATAGATTTGAGAAGCGATGTCGTTATAGTGCGGACGTTGGTAAGCCGGACGGTCACCAAACCATACCAATTCCATCGACACGGCATCCTTGTCACCGGTCTTGCGACCGTACTTGGCATTTTCTTCGTCCAAAGCGGCCTTAAAGGTCGGTTCGATTTGAGCACGAATAGCACTCAAAGGACCTTGCGTGGGCGAGCGCATATCAACCATCAACGTGCAAGAACGAGAACGTTCACCGGGCTTGGCATCATCGCAACGAGACACACCAACCGTATAGGTCGTGCGTTCAGCCTTCTTATCCAAATCCCACGGCGACTTCACGTCAGCAATCTTGGCAATTGAACGGTTCATGGCCATCAAAGCGCTCGGGGCTTCTGCGCCACCTTGCTTGTAACCAGCAGGTTCCGTGTACTTAATTTCAAAGCGATAGCTACCCAAGTAGTTCATCGTGCCAGAGCCCGGACGCGTGGAGTCAGCACCGAAGTTGGCAACGAAATTCAAGGCATTGTTACCCTTACCGGTATCTTGGTTGTAGCCATAGAGCTGCTTCATACCGTCCAAGTTACCCTTACCTTCTTCACCGGCCGTACCGCAAACCCAAATGTCATAGACGGGTTTGATGTTGTACTTCTTCATCATGATGGCAGCGGTCAACACGGACGTCGTGTTACCCATGGCATCACCAAAGCCCGGCACATAGATACGATAACCACCCTTGGCCTTGGCTTCGGCTTCATCAGCGTAGCGAACATAAGCTTTCTTGTAGTTCGCATCTTGAATGATCTTGCCCTTCTTATCGAAATGCACTTCATCCTTCAAAGCGGCCAAAGCTGCGGGCGTAGCCACAATGGCTTCGGTTGCTTTTTGCAATTTCACCGGCATATAGGGACGTTCAGCAGGCGGCAACTCTGCAGGGTTCACCGTATCGATGTGACCTTCTAACAAGACCTTCGGGTATTGACCCTTATAGGTCTTGGCACCCTTTTGTTGAGAGTAGCTGCCGGGGAAGCGAACGCAGACGTTATAAACGGGCTTGCCGTCCACAATCTGAATACCGGCCCCCTTAATCACGCCGTCTTTATCGGCCATAACGTCTTTCTTATCAAAGCCCCATTCTTCGACCATACGACGAGCAATTTCTTGTTGACGACGCATTTCAAAGCGAGAAGGTGATGCAATGCGAGCCAATTCCAAATGCGTATTGAAACGGAATTGAGCATTTTCCTTGCTCGTTAACTCCTTGAGCATCTTTTGCATCACAGGATCTTTATAAATCGCCTCGGCAGAGTTTTTAACGTCGCTTGAGACTTGCGGAACCGCAGCTGCCATAGCAGCACCGGCAAAAAGCGCTAACCCAACGGCGATCGCACAACGTGATTGTTTCATAAGCTTCTCCTCCTCACAGGAAATCAGCAACACACTAATGTCTTCCATAACTCTAAAACGACCCTCAAAAATAGGTAATTCGGATTAGTCCTTAGGTGTTTACCTGATGGCGAAGTTACAAAATTTTGGCACCCTTACCCCATAAAATCGTTGGCATTCTTTTGCCATTAGTGACACAATTTCCCACCTTGACTCTTAGGGTTAGTACGGAGACGTTGGGATGCTTTTATCCATTGCCTTATTTTTACTGCTTCAGCTCGTTGGTGAAGCGATTTCCTATGCGCTGGGGCTGCCTGTACCGGGTCCCGTGTTCGGGATGCTTTTCTTATTGATTGGTTTTTTCGTGAGCGACACTTTGATTGAAAAAGTGCGCATGACCGCTTCTGTCCTCTTGGCCCACTTGGCCCTTTTGTTTGTACCGGCCGGTGTGGGCATCATTCGTCACGTTGATCGTATCCAAGACGAGTGGGTTGCGATTGCGTTGATTTTGGTCGTGGGTACCGGTGTCACGATGGTGGTAACGGGGTTAACGGTTCAGTGGGCTGCCAAACTCTTGGGAGTGGATGATGACGACAATTGTTGATTTGTGGCATCACTTGCAAGCTCAACCCGCCTTGTGGCTTTGCTTGACGCTTCTTTCTTACCAACTCGGGATCGTTGTCTATCGCAAAACCGGTTACCTCACCGTGTTTTCCCCTTTTGTGATTGCGGTGGCGATTTTAATGACGGTGGTGATTTCAACGGATACACCTTATGACACGTTCTTTGAGGGGGCTAAATTCGTTCACTTTTTGTTGGGGCCGGCTACCGTTGCCTTAGCTGTTCCGCTTTTTGATCAACGCCGCCGTTTGGCTAAACTTTGGGCCCCGATCTTTATCGGTGTGTTTGTGGGTTGTGCCACGGGGATTATCTCGACCATCCTTTTAGGGGCCTTGTTTGGGGCTTCTTTTGAAACCATCATGAGTTTGGCACCGAAAAGTGTCACCACGCCGATTGCCATGGGCATTTCGGAAAAGATGGGCGGTATGCCGGAATTCACCGCAGGGATCGTTGTCTTAACTGGGATTGCGGGCGCCATGATTGCGCTTCCCCTCTATAAACTTTTCCGCATTAAAAAGGACTATATCCAAGGGTTTGCTTTGGGCGTCTCTGCGCACGGCATGGGGACTTCCAGAGCCTTCCAAATTAGTGATAAGGCTGGGGCTTTTGCGGGGCTTGCCATGGGGTTGGCAGGCTTAGTGACCGCTTTCATTGCACCGATGATTGCGCCTCCCCTTATCTCTTTACTTCTTCCCTAGAAACACCAAAGGCCTGCAAATGCAGGCCTTCGTGTTATCAGGCAAACCAATTAAAGCGTATCGGCAATCGTTTGCGCTAACGTTTGAGCCAATGCCTTATCATCGGCTTCCACCATAATGCGCAACAAGGGTTCCGTGCCCGATGGACGAATCAACACGCGACCACGTCCCGTCAATTTATCTTCAGCGTCCTTAACCGCATCAATCATCGGTTGATGAGACTTCCAATCAAAGCCCTTTTCAATGCGTTTGTTGATCAACACTTGTGGCATCAAAGTAATGTCAGCGGTCAATTCTGCCAAGGACTTGTTTTGACGGCGCATAGCGGCCAACACTTGAAGGCTACTCACAATACCGTCGCCTGTCGTTTGGCAATCCAAGACCAACAAGTGACCGGAACTTTCACCGCCGAAAATCCAACCTTCACGAGCCTTTAATTGTTCCAACACATAGCGGTCACCCACTTTTGCGCGAACAAACTCCACACCCAACTCTGCAAAGCGCTTTTCAAGGGCGTAGTTCGTCATTAAGGTGCCCACGGCGCCCTTGACGTCTTCACGCAACATACGGTCGCGCACCATCACGTAAAGGAGTTCATCGCCGTTATAGACGTGACCATGAGCGTCTGCCATGATTAAGCGGTCAGCGTCACCATCTAAGGCAATACCGACATCGCACCCGTGCTCAAAAACCTTCTTAGAGAGGTTTTCCGTGTGCGTAGCTCCCACACCGTCATTGATGTTAAAACCGTCGGGATGCTCACCCACGGTAAAGACATCGGCGCCCAACTCATGATAGACCGCAGGTGCGACGTGATAGGCTGCGCCATTGGCGCAATCGACCAAAATACGTAAACCTTTTAAGTCCACATTGTTGTCAATCGTGGATTTACAAAATTCAATGTAGCGACCCGCAGCATCTTCCAAGCGCCAAGCTTTTCCCAAATCCTTACTTTCAACGCAAGAAAAGCCTTTATCCAACTCTTCTTCGATTTCCAATTCCACTTCATCGGGGAATTTGGTACCGGATTCGCTAAAAAACTTAATACCGTTGTCGTGATACGGGTTGTGACTTGCGCTGATAACAACACCGGCATCGGCGCGTTGCGCACGCGTTAAATAAGCAATGGCAGGCGTTGGGATCGGTCCGCACAAAACAACGTCAACGCCGGAGCTGGAAAAGCCGGCCTGCAAGGCAGCCTCTAACATGTAACCCGAAACACGCGTGTCTTTACCAATGACGACACGGACACGGCGATGACCTTGCATGTGGCGTTTCAAAACACGACCGGCCGCCTGCCCCAACTTCATGACAAAATCAGGCGTAATGGGAAACTCGCCCACAAGACCACGAACACCGTCGGTACCGAAATATTTACGACTCATAAGAATTCACCTTGATCGTTACTTTGCGTTAATCGTACTATGCCAAATTGTAAACGCATCTTTGGTGGCTGCAACATCATGCACTCGAATAATTTGTGCACCACCCTGTGCGGCAAGCAACGCTCCCGTCACAGAAGCTACCATGCGATCCTTCGTTTCGCGTCCCGTCACGGCACCCAAACTCGATTTGCGAGACAACCCCACCAGGTGAGGATAAGGTAAGCGAACAAAGTGATCGGTGTTGGCTAAAAGTTTAAAGTTTTGTTCAACGGTCTTACCAAACCCAAAACCATAGTCCAAACAAATACGAGCGCGGTCAATCCCCGCCTCTTCACACACATGGGCCCGCTCTAATAAAAACGCTTCCACTTCAGCTATCAAATCGTCATAGTGAGGCGCCACTTGCATCGTTCGCGGTTGCCCCTGCATGTGCATCAAGCATACGCCTACGTTCGATTCTGCAACTGCTTCCAAAGCCCCGGGTTCTCGTAGAGCACGAATGTCATTGATGATGTGGGCACCGGCCTTAATCGCTTCTCGCATCACGCAGGCTTTGCTCGTATCAACGGAAATGATGTAGCCCTTTTCCACCAAGGCCTTGACCACCGGCACCACTCGACGGACTTCTTCCTCTTCGGCAACGTCGGCCGCCCCCGGGCGCGTTGATTCACCACCGATATCGATAATGTCGGCCCCTTCTTCAATCATTTTGTCTGCATGCGCAATGGCAGCAGCAAAACCGTCATGCTCACCACCATCAGAAAAAGAGTCTGGTGTCACATTCAAAATCCCCATAATGAGAGGGCGAGATAAATCTAAAACCCGATCACCACACTGCCATTTCATAGAAAACCTCTGCGAGAAAAACAATGACCTAATTGTACCGAGAGCGGATTTTGTGCGTTTTCAAAAAAATGCTCCCTTACACTCATTTGCTTTTCAAATCAAAGCCTAAGCGGTACCTTTAAAAAATTGAAAGAAATTTTAAATGACGGGATTTGCAATTTCTAAAAAAAGTCTGCATAATGACGACTCGCGCTTTTGACGGGGCGTAGCGCAGTCCGGTAGCGCGTCTGCTTTGGGAGCAGAATGTCGGGGGTTCGAATCCCTTCGCCCCGACCATAGCCCTAAAAGATTCAAACCGCCCGTAGCTCAGTTGGATAGAGCATCGGCCTTCTAAGCCGAGGGTCACAGGTTCGAATCCTGTCGGGCGGGCCAAAAATTTAGTGGTGGGAATAGCTCAGTTGGTAGAGTCCCGGATTGTGATTCCGGTTGTCGTGGGTTCGAGTCCCATTTCCCACCCCACTAACTTTTAAGCGCAAAAATTGCTCGTAACCTTTTTGAGGTTGGCGAGCATTTTTTTCATCCAAATTTTCTTCTAGCAGTGTCACATAACAAAAATCCGACCCCAAATTGCTTCAGGATCGGACTTCTTAAAAAATCAACTCAACTTAATTTTGTTGATAGCTACGCAAAGCCTTGATGCGATCTTCGATCGGCGGGTGCGTGGCTAACAAAGAACCCATACCACCGCTGATACCAAAGCCCTTGACGTTGCCGGGCAATTCCGTCGGCGCTTGACCGCCTAAACGAGCCAAGGCGTTGATCATCGGAGCGGGTGAACCCAATGCATCTGCGGCACCGGCATCAGCGCGGTACTCACGATAGCGAGAGAAAGCGGCCACCAACATCGAGCCCAAGAGACCCAAGACGATGTCTAAAACCAAACTTGTGATGTAGTAACCGGCACCCGGTGCATCGTCTTCGTTGCGCAAAATCACGCGATCGACAAAGTTACCGATGATGCGGGACAAGAACACCACAAACGTGTTAATCACACCTTGCATCAAGGTCATGGTCACCATGTCGCCATTGGCAACGTGACTCATTTCGTGGCCTAACACGGCTTCGACTTCTTCCTTATTCATGGAAGCCAACAAACCGTCAGAGACAGCAACCAAGGAGTTGTTCTTGCTCGGACCCGTTGCAAAAGCGTTGGGCTCACCGTGATAGATACCCACTTCAGGCATCGCCACACCCTTGATTTGAGCCAACTTCGAAATCGTTTGCACCAACCAGCGTTCCACTTCATTGCGCGGATTGTTCACATCAATCATTTGCAAGCCCATGGAATGCTTGGCCATCGTCTTGCTCATAAACAAGCTGATGATGGAACCGCTAAAGCCCACAATGGCTGCAAAGATAAAGAGCGAAACCAAATTTTGGTTGCCGCCGGCAATCTGCGAGAAGTTCACCCCGAAGAAGAAACTAACGAGGTTTAAGATGATCGACAACATCACCAAAATGGCCAAGTTGGTCAAGATGAATAAGCCAATACGTTTGAACATGAAGTTTCCTTGAATTAACAATAAGTTTTATGACTCGAAGTGTACAAAAAACTTCGACGAATATCGGTCTCAAAACCCCTGAAAAATGTAAATAAATTAAAAAGGCTTGTTAGGTCGGTACAAACCCTAACAAGCCGGTATTGCGTTTAGTCTTCAATACGAGTAGGCGGATACGTCCCCCAACCCGAGCATCCGGGGCAGTGCCATTGGAACCCCTTAGCTCTAAAACCGCATTCGGAACATTCATAGCGTCCCGGTTGTGATACATAGGGTTTCAAAAGTTGTGCCAGCAGTTGCAACTCCGCGTTATCGGGGTGATCCTTTAAGCGCAATTGCGTTAACTTTTCATACGCCCAAAGACTCGGATGGCGCTCAAGCTCTTCCTTTAATAAGCGCATCGCGCCTTCATCACCTTCGGCTTTTTGAACAATATTCAAAGCGATTGACAAGGTTTCTGCTCGCGGCATATCGTTTAACGCACGATGAATCATATTCATGGCTTGATCGTGTTTACCCAACATCTCATAGGCCTGAGCCATATGAGCCATCACAAGCGTTAAGTGTTCAGGCGAGACTCTTTCAACCTTTGCCCAGTAAGTAAGGGCTTCTTCGGGTTGATTGGTTTGAAGAGAAATGTGTCCCAAGGCAATCAAAGCGCGCACGCAACGGCGATCGATCTTGAGAGCTTCTTCCAACAAATGCTTGGCATCATCGACTTCTTTACGACGAAGATGACGATCGGCCAATTCACAATGAAAGTGAGCAATTTCAGAGATGTGATTCTCACCGGCCTCTTTCTCAAGGCGATTGGCCATTTCAATGGCGCTTTCCCATTCGTTTTCCGTGCAATAGATATTGAGTAACGCATGCATGGCATCTAAGTGATACTCAGGCTTTTCAAGCAAACGCTTAAAGCTTGCCTCAGCACGATCGTAAAGACCCGCCTTCAAATAGTCGTTAGCCAATTCAAACAAAGCCAACGATCTTTCTTGAGCCGGGAGATCGGCACGGTTGAGAAGATGATTGTGAATGCGAATAGCACGGTCAAACTCACCGCGACGACAGAACAAATTGCCCAAAGCATGGTGCAATTCAATCGTTTCGGGGTCTAACTTCACCACTTCGATAAAAGCATCAATTGCTTTATCGGGTTGCTCATTTAAGAGCAAATTGATGCCCTTGTAATAAGTTTCCGGTCGGCGTTCATTGTCACGCTGTCTTTGATCCAATCCTCTTAACCACCAACCGGCAACAAAAAGTGCGGGCACGGCGATGAGATACCAAAGTTCAAGCTCCATGACTCAATCCCTTTCGAGAACACATATTCTGCTTATTGTACTGCCATTGGCAGACAACACGAAAGCGCCGCCAATCCTGCCTTCAACGGAAAGCAAAATTAACGGCACAAAATTCTTTTTCTGACGACTCAGTAAGTCGACGACGCTAAGAATTAGCGACGACGATTCGTACCGGCGGCTTGAGCAGCAGACGGACGACCTTCGATGTGACGGAAGGTGATACGACCCTTCGTTAAGTCGTAGGGGGAGAGTTCGAGAGAGACTTTATCACCGGCCAAAATGCGGATGTGGTGCTTACGCATCTTACCGTTGGTGTAAGCAACTAATTCGTGGTCATTGTCCAACTTGACACGATAACGGGCATCGGGCAACACTTCGAGCACAACGCCGCTCATTTCAATGAGATCTTCTTTTGCCATAATTCTCCGTGGTAAAGCAACAACGCTTTCCACTTTTCAAAAATTGATATTTTACCCATCGGTTCTTGCTCATTCATACGCTCACCGTGGGCAGTTTTTCTTTGCGAAACAAAGACGAAGCGAATTTTAGAGCAATTTGCATTTAAAAACGAATTATTTTGTTAAATTCCTACAACTTTTCGTGCAAAAAAGTGCTTTTTACGCCATAATCATCGTTCGACAAGTTATGTGGGGACGACCTGGTTTCGACAGGGGTCACGAAGTAGCTTGGTGCATGTCAAGGTCCAGTCACCTTGTTAATCCGCTGGAAAACAAATAAACGCCAATAACAAGCGTTTCGCTCTCGCCGCCTAATTAAGGCGAGGACCACACCGGTTTGCCTCTAGGCCGGGCTAGTTCGCTAGCAGTGGTTTTATACTAATACAGGCTGGATCACTACGAGGGCGCTGCGTAGTGGTTGAGACTTAAAGAGTGTCTGGTCTGATCAGAGCCGGTTTGAGGGCGTGAAGTCAGATGAGATTTTTTAAATGTTCAAACTAAACATGTAGAGCCGGTTATGGACGATTCTTGGACGCGGGTTCAATTCCCGCCGTCTCCACCACATTCAAAAATCCAATGCCTCGAGTTGAAGTTTCAATTCGGGGTTATTTTTTTCCAATTTCAAGAAATATTTGTACGTTGATATCATGCCATCTGTTGACAACAATTTTTCTTGAGCACGTATGCGCAATATTTCTTTTCCTCTGAAGTTGCTATTAGCCCTTATCCCCGTCACAGTAATGGGCGCAGACGTGACGCCAGGCGACATCGTAAGCGCGTCTTCAATCACTCCAGAAAAAGCCTCTTCCTATTTTGTTGCCTCCCCTATTTCCAACGATATGTTCTTACGCATCAATAACAAATCTTGGAAAGAAATTTGTCATCATGACCGCAAAGATTTTCGTTATCTGACGGCACTGCATTACGACGGGAAAGGTCAAATTCGATTAGGCGAACTCATTATTCATCAATCCGTTGCAAAAGAAGTCTTGGATATCTTGAAAGAACTCTATATCGCCAAGTATCCAATCGAAAAAATGGTATTGATTGACAACTATGGCGCAGATGATGAATTAAGCATGACAGCGAATAACTCATCGGCCTTTAACTGCCGTGTTGTGAAGGGAAGCAAAAAGCTCTCTGCTCATGCCAGAGGCATGGCGGTTGATATCAATCCGCTTTATAACCCCTACGTGAAAGTCAAAAACGGACAGACAATCGTTCAACCCGAAGCCGGTCGCCCTTGGATAGTGCGCAATGCAACCGTCCCCTACAAAATTGATGAGAACGACCTCGCTTATAAGCTATTTAAGAAGCACGGTTGGGAATGGGGTGGCGATTGGAAGTCTCTCAAAGACTACCAACACTTTGAAAAAACGCCTTAATTCAAAAAACTATCTGAAGGAAATTACTGTAACCCGTGGTGCTTACTGGCATGCAATACCAATAGACCTCTAAACCATTGCATCACGGTGTCGTAGTGAGTTCTTTCATGCCAAATCAAACGTGTCCAATACGTGAAATTTTCGCTACTGTCACCATAAGGCAAAAGTGCAATCTTTGCCCCATACGTTTGACTTAATACTTGTGCGGTTTCATCGGGCAATAACACTGTTAAATCGGTCTTTTCAAGAATTGATGGAATCGGCACAAAATACGGTAATGACAATCCAATTTTTTGGCACTCTTGTCCTAAAAGATTAGTTTCATCAAGCGAATAAACTTTAGCTTCACTACCCAATTGATTTGCTACAACAATCTTTCGATATTTTGCAATTTCTTCAAGGGGTAACACTTGGTGTTCTAACCAATATTTTTGGAGAGGATGCCCTTTTCTCACACAGAGTTTGTAGCGAACGGGATAAAGACGCCGCTCGTGAATTTTTGGAGGAATGTTTCGAGTTGATGGATAAATCGCTACATCAACTTGACCATCTTCAAGTTTCTGAATCATGGTCTGTCCCAACTGTTGGAACTCGAGAACAGCATTCGGAGCAACTTCATAGAATTTATCAATAAAGTCTCTGAGCACAATCATGATGGCATTGTCAGCCGCTGCAATTCTAAACGTTCGCGTAAGCGATGCCGGATCAAAATCCTCGTGTTCGGTCATCGCGCTCATTCGACACAAAATATCTTCAATCTGAATGGACAATTCGTGCGCACGATTCGTCGGTAAAAATTTGGGATTGGAACGAATAAAAAGCGGATCGTCAAACACACCTCTTAATTTTTTCAAAACTCGAGAAGCGGCAGGCACCGTCAATTCATACTTTTTTGCTGTATCCGTAATTGAACAAAGGCGATAGAGCGTCAAGAAAAACTCAAGCTCTGAAAACGTCAGTGAACTGATTTGCGAATTTTGGTAAGAACGATTTGTCACAGAGTGAAATTATCCAAAGAGAAACAATAATTTATTGATTTTAAACAACATTATACACTTCAATCTATTGCCAAATGAAATATGTGGCATATGTTCTCCTCAAACCTTTCAAAGGAAATCTCTCATGTTCCGTAAATCTTTAGTCGCTGGTCTTGTCGTTTCGGCTACTCTTGCATTTTCTGGCTCTGCCTTAGCTATCGGTGGTGCTTCTGGACCTAATGTAACCTATCCGACAACCGGTAAACTCGGCGCTGTCGTTTTGAACCCTTATGAAATTGCTCCGTTAACCGCAGTGATTCGTAATGGCGGTTATATTGTGACGAAAGCCTCCGTACGCATCGTTCCTAAAAAAGATGGGCAAGAAATCAAGTACAACGTCAGCGACACGCAAATTCGCACGCACGGCGGTATCCCTATTTTCGGTCTTTATGCTGACTATCAAAACACGGTTGAAGTCTCTTATACACGTACTTTAAACGGCAAATCCGAAAGAGTGGAAAAAGAAATATACAAAATCTACGGCCAACCGGCCTCAATCCGCCATTCTGGTTACGCTGGTGTGAAGAGTTCTTTCTTTGATGTTACAGTCAAAAAAGTTGATCCAAAATTCAGCGATCGTCTTATCCTTGTTAACAACATGGTCGCTGCACCGGCTAACTCTACACGTGCAGTCTGGAATAACCCGATGGGGGGTGCTTTGGAATGGAATCGCTATCCGATGAACGCCATCATCGATACCAAGGGTGAAATCCGTTGGTACATGGATCCGACGAGCATTTACGACTTCGACAACATCTACAAAGCCGGCATCATGATGGGCTTCCGTCAAAATAAAGACGGTGCTTTCACTTGGGGTTACGGTCAACGCTACGTGAAATACGATTTGATGGGTCGTGAAATCTTCAATCGTCGTTTACCGGATGGCTACAATGACTTCTCCCACGCAATGGATCCGATGCAAAACGGCAACTACCTTGCCCGTGTTGCCTCTTCTGATCATAAACTTGCCAACGGCAAACACGTTCGCACCGTTCGTGACGTCATCATTGAAGTGGATCAAGATGGCAATGTCGTTGATGAATGGCGTCTCTTTGACATTCTTGACGCATATCGTGACAACGTATTGAAGGTTCTTGACCAAGGCGCTGTTTGTTTGAATATTGACGCTAGCCAAGCCGGTAAGACGCTGTCTGCTGAGGATTTGGCCAAGATGGACGAATCCGATCACTTCGGCGATATCGTGGGTTCTGGCGCAGGTCGTAACTGGGTACACGTCAATTCTGTCGACTATGACCCGACGGATGACTCTATCATCATTTCCTCTCGTCACCAATCGGCTTTGATCAAGATCGGTCGCGATAAGAAAGTAAAGTGGATCATGGGGTCTCCGGAAGGCTGGAAGGGTGAATTTGCTAAGAAGGTGTTAACGCCGGTTGATAAGAACGGTAAGAAAATTGTGTGTGAAAACTCCAAATGTGAAGGTAGCAACTTTGACTGGTCTTGGACGCAACACACGGGTTGGCGTATCGATGAGAAGTCCAACAAGAACGTCTTTTACTTGTCCGTCTTCGATAACGGTGACGCTCGTGGTATGGAACAACCTGCCATTCCAAGTATGAAATACAGCCGTGCAGTCATCTATAAGATCGACCAAAAGAAGATGACGGTTGAACAAGTTTGGGAATACGGTAAGGATCGTGGTCACGAATGGTATAGTCCTGTAACGTCCTTGACTGAATACCACGCTGATAAAGACTCTGTCTTTACCTACTCTGCTACCGCAGGAGCAAACTTTAACTTTAAGACAGGCGCCTTTGAATCCGCTCCGAATCCGTACATCAACGAATTCAAGTGGGGTGCAAAGGAACCTAGTCTTGAAATTCAATTGCACAACACCTCTGGCTACCAAGCCATGCCGGTTGATTTGAATAAGGCTTTTAACGCCAAGTAATTGCTTAACAAAACACAAGCAGGGGCTCCTCTCTTGCTTGTGTTGATTACTTTCGAAATGGTTTTTTAAAAACCGCAAAACAAAGAAGAAGGATTTTCAAATGTTTAAAAAATTCTTAGTCACGGCCGCTGCTTTAACGTGCTCCGCTATGGCTTTTGCCGCTCCCGTTGAAGGTACCGACTATATCGTGCTCGATAAGCCCATCCCTAACGCTCAGGGCACTTTCATTAAGGTCTACTCCTACGACTGCCCTTTTTGCTATCGCTATGACAAGGGTGTTGTGCCTGTTCTCAAGCAAAAACTTGATAAAGAACTCAAGTTCTTGGACTATCACCTCCACACCAAGGGCAAGTACGGTAACGAAGGCGATGAAGTCTTGGCTACCCTTTGGGTTGAAGACGAAGCCGCAGGTCGCGATCCGGTCGCAGAAGGCTCTATGCATAAGAAAGCCAAGTTCGCCCTTTATAAGGCCTATCACGATCAAAAAGAACGTTGGGATGCAGGGACCGACGCTTTCATTAAGACCGCATTGGATGCTGCCGGCATGAGCCGCGCTGACTTCGATGCCAAGAAGAAAGACCCGAAGGTCCAAGCTTTGGTTAAGGCCTGGAAGGACAGCACCTATGATGTTGCCAAGATTCAAGGGGTGCCTGCTTTTGTTGTGAACGGTAAGTACCTTTTAAAGACCGCTGCCATTCGCTCGATTGACAGCATGGTCGACAATGTCCGAGAACTCTCCAAGAAGTAATCCGAGGCTCGAATGAAAGGCTTTTTTAAAGATTTCAAAACCGAGCCGATGAACACATTGGCTCGGTGGCAAGATACGAGAGAACCGTGGTTACTCTTTGCGATTACCTCTGTTCTTTTGGTGTTGATTGCTCACTACGTGTTTCAAGACTGGATGCACATGTTGCCTTGCGAGCAATGCGTCTATATCCGTTACGGCAATTTGGTGATGGCTTTAGGTGCGTTCATTGTGGCGATTAAACCGCAATGGATTTGGGGCAAGATTACTGGCGTCGGTATCTTCCTCTACGGTTTGATTTACACGATGCTTTGCTCGTGGAAATTGATCAAGATTCACGATGCGGTGCACTCGGACGACCCGATGGACATGTTCGGTCTTCAAGGTTGCTCAACGGATGCGAAGTACCACTTTGGTCTTCCGTTAGATAAGTGGGCACCGGACTGGTTTAAGCCCACGGGTGACTGCGGCTATGATGCACCGGTTGTAGCTCCCGGCGTGGAATTATCCGACCTTCAACGCTGGTT
>DBFZTP010000035.1:0-16262 GCA_048520025.1 Candidatus Aphodousia sp. | reverse complement strand
TTCCGTTTCGTATTCAACGTGAGACGTGTTAATCGTAATACCGCGAGCCTTTTCTTCAGGAGCGGCGTCAATTTGGTCATAAGCACGAGCTTCACCGCCGAATTGTTGGGCGAGAACCGTCGTGATAGCGGCCGTCAACGTGGTCTTACCATGGTCGACGTGGCCGATCGTGCCCACGTTAACGTGGGGCTTGGTACGTTCAAACTTACCTTTTGCCATTTTACTTGGTCCTTTAATTGGGTAAATTAGTTAATAAAACTCTTAAAGTTTACGCTTATTTTGTTTTTTCAGCGATCACTTCATCAGCCACGTTACGCGGGGCTTCTGCGTAGTGCTTGAATTGCATGGAGTACGTAGCACGACCTTGCGTCAAAGAACGGAGGGTCGTAGCGTAGCCAAACATTTCAGCCAACGGAACTTCAGCGCGGATAGCCTTACCACCACCAGCGATGTCATCCATACCTTGGATCACACCACGGCGAGAGGACAAGTCACCCATGACGTCGCCCATCTTTTCTTCAGGCGTTTCAACGTCAACAGCCATGATCGGTTCGAGCAACACGGGGTGAGCCTTACGCATACCTTCCTTGAAAGCCATGGAAGCGGCCATCTTAAAGGCGTTTTCGTTAGAGTCAACTTCGTGGTAAGAACCGAAGTGCAACGTCACCTTGACGTCAACAACCGGGTAACCAGCCAAAACACCAGCCTTCAACGTGTCTTCAACACCCTTTTGAACGGCCGGGATGTATTCGCGAGGAACAACACCGCCCTTAATGGCGTCAACGAATTCAAAGCCCTTGCCAGCTTCTTGCGGTTCGAGCTTAAGCACAACGTGACCGTATTGACCACGACCACCAGATTGCTTAACAAACTTGAATTCTGCGTTTTCTTCAACAGAGCGGATCGTTTCACGATAGGCCACTTGGGGCTTACCGACGGTAGCTTCAACACCGAATTCACGACGCATACGGTCAACCAAAATTTCCAAGTGCAATTCGCCCATACCGGAAATAATCGTTTGACCGGATTCTTCGTCCGTGCGAACGCGGAAGGACGGGTCTTCTTGAGCCAAGCGGTTCAATGCAATACCCATCTTTTCTTGGTCAGCCTTGGTCTTGGGCTCAACAGCTTGAGAAATCACCGGTTCCGGGAATTCCATACGTTCCAAAATCACAGGAGCGTCAATAGCGCAGAGCGTGTCACCAGAGGTAACTTCCTTCAAGCCAACAGCAGCAGCGATGTCGCCAGCTTCCGTTTCCTTGATTTCCTTACGTTCGTTAGCGTGCATTTGGAGCAAGCGGCCGATACGTTCTTTCTTGTTCTTGACAGAGTTCAACACCGTTTCGCCGGAGGTCAAAACACCGGAGTAAACGCGCAAGAAGGTCAATTGACCAACATACGGGTCCGTCATGATCTTAAAGGCCAAAGCAGAGAACGGAGCGTTGTCATCAGATTCACGTTCGACTTCGTTGTCATTCAAGTCAACGCCCTTAACCGGCGGAATATCAACCGGAGACGGCAACAATTGAACGACTGCGTCCAACATACGTTGAACACCCTTGTTCTTAAATGCGGTACCGCAGAGCATCGGTTGAATTTCGCAAGCGATCGTACGAGCACGCAAGCCAGCGATAATTTGTTCTTCGCTCAAGTCACCGTTTTCAAGGTATTCGTTCATGAGATCTTCGTTGGCTTCAGCAGCAGCTTCAACCATGTTCTCACGCCATTGTTGTGCATCAGCTTCGAGTTCGGCCGGGATCGGCTTGTACTCAAACTTCATACCTTGGCTTTCTTCGTCCCAAATGATGGCACGCATCTTCAAGAGGTCAACCACACCTTCAAAGGTGTCTTCAGCGCCGATCGGAATAACGATAGGCACAGGGTTAGCCTTCAAGCGAACGCGCATTTGTTCGTAGACCTTGAAGAAGTTGGCACCGGTACGGTCCATCTTGTTCACGAAGGCCAAACGCGGCACAGCGTACTTGTTAGCTTGACGCCAAACGGTTTCAGATTGCGGTTGAACACCACCAACAGCGCAGTAAACCATACAAGCGCCGTCCAACACACGCATGGAACGTTCCACTTCAACGGTGAAGTCAACGTGCCCCGGGGTGTCAATAATGTTCAAACGGTGTTCCGGGAACGAACCATCCATGCCCTTCCAGAACGTGGTCGTGGCAGCGGAGGTAATCGTAATACCCTTTTCTTGTTCTTGTTCCATCCAGTCCATGGTGGCAGCGCCATCATGCACTTCACCGAGCTTGTGAGTGACACCGGTATAGAACAAAATACGTTCAGTGGTCGTGGTCTTGCCCGCGTCAATGTGGGCAGAGATACCGATATTGCGATAACGCGAGATCGGAGTGGTACGAGCCATTTTATTCCCCTAGTTGGAGACGATGCGCAGAACGACTGTTCGACGCATCGAGTTAATCAAATTAGAAACGGAAGTGAGAGAAAGCCTTGTTAGCTTCAGCCATGCGGTGAACTTCGTCACGCTTCTTCATGGCGCCACCACGGCCTTCGGCCGCATCCAACAACTCACCAGCCAAGCGTTGGGGCATCGACTTCTCAGCGCGCTTCTTAGCCGATTCGCGCAACCAGCGCATGGCAAGAGCCATACGACGGACAGGGCGAACTTCAACCGGAACTTGGTAGTTAGCACCACCAACACGACGGCTCTTAACTTCCACGATCGGGCGGACGTTATTCAAAGCGGTCGTGAACACTTCGAGAGCGTTCTTACCAGTCTTGGCTTCGATTTCTTCAAGGGCGCCATAAACGATGCGTTCGGCGACGGCCTTCTTGCCATCGAGCATGATCACATTCACAAATTTGGCGATTTCAACAGAGCCGAACTTAGGATCCGGCAAAACTTCACGTTTCGGTACTTCGCGACGACGGGGCATTTTTTCCTCTTTTCGTAGTCTTCAGTCATTAACATTGCGATCACTCAATTAGGATCGCGACTTACTCGGCCTTGCCACCAAACAAACGGGAGGCTCGGTCCGTTCACGGCTACTAGTGCCGCGAAATTAAGCTGCCTTCGGGCGCTTGGCGCCGTACTTGGAGCGAGATTGCTTACGATCCTTAACACCTTGGGTGTCCAAAGAACCGCGGACAACGTGGTAACGCACACCAGGCAAGTCCTTAACACGACCGCCGCGGATCAACACGACGCTGTGTTCTTGCAAGTTGTGGCCTTCACCACCGATATAAGAAATGACCTCAAAGCCGTTGGTCAAACGCACCTTAGCGACCTTACGCAAAGCGGAGTTCGGCTTCTTCGGGGTCGTGGTGTACACGCGCGTGCAAACGCCACGCTTTTGCGGGCAGTTCTTAAGCGCGGGGCTCTTGCTTTTATCGTGCGTGAGCTCACGGGGCTTACGCACCAATTGGTTAATAGTAGGCATAAAAGTCCGTATTAAAAATTCATCAACCACGCAGTGCATGGAAGAGTGAATGCTGGTTTTTAAAACGTCCGTTACTTAAACGCAAAACGCCCTTCTTTGACTTTTTAGTAGTCAATGAAAGGTTTAGTCTCACGAAAAAGCGATCGGAGAGTCGAGAGTATCGTATTTTTTTCTCTTATTGTCAAGACCTTAAGAGAAAAATGATTAAGGACTAGTAAGCGTTTACTCTCTAAAACGCCTACCAGCCCTTCATTTTGTGGCTTGGGGTTATTAAAACCCCAAGTCAAACAAATTTGTCTTATTCAGACAACGGTTTGTCATCACCAGAGATTGCTTCGATAGCATCTTCAACAACTTCGTTTTGACCAAAGTCAGAAGCAAAGTTGTTTTCTTGAGCTTCCATCTCTTCGTTATGCTTAACCGTACGATGGTATGCCAAACCCGTACCAGCCGGGATCAAGCGACCAACGATCACGTTTTCCTTCAAGCCACGCAACTCGTCCTTCTTGCCCATGATGGCAGCTTCGGTGAGCACACGCGTCGTTTCTTGGAAGGAAGCGGCGGAGATGAAGGAGTCCGTCGACAAGCTAGCCTTCGTAATACCCAAGAGGACATTTTCGTACAATGCAGGACGCTTACCGGCAGCGATTGCCTTATCGTTTTCGTCCAACATTTCAGAACGTTCAACTTGTTCATCACGAATAAACGGCGTATCGCCCGGATCCGTAATCTTCACACGACGCAACATTTGGCGAACGATCACTTCAATGTGCTTGTCATTGATCTTCACACCTTGCAAGCGGTACACGTCTTGAACTTCGTCAACAATGTAACGAGCCAAAGCTTCAATACCCAACAAGCGCAAGATGTCGTGCGGATCAGCAGGACCGTCAACGATTTCTTCACCCTTTTGAACGACTTGACCGTCGTGGACCAAAACGTTCTTATCCTTAGAGATCAAGAATTCGTGATCTTGGCCTTCGCTGTCGGTAATCACCAAGCGTTGCTTACCCTTGGTTTCCTTACCGAAAGTCACGGTACCTGTCACTTCTGCCAACATGCCGGCATCCTTCGGAGAACGAGCTTCGAAGAGTTCGGCCACACGCGGCAAACCACCGGTAATGTCACGCGTCTTTTGGGATTCAACCGGAATACGTGCAAGTACTTCACCACGGCCAATCTTTTGACCATCGCGAACCACAATCAAAGCACCGACCGGCAATTGAATCGACACACGGTGATCCGTACCCGGAATCTTCACTTCGTTGCCATCTTCGTCAACCAAGCGAACGGCAGGACGCATCACTTGAGTCGTACCCTTCTTACCCTTAGCGGACGTACCGGCAGAGTGCTTCGGATCGATCACAACGAGGCTGGACAAACCGGTCACTTCATCGGTTTGGCTCATCACGGTAACGTTATCGACAACGCCTTCGAATTGAACCGTACCACCGTATTCAGAAATAATCGGACGGGTCATCGGATCCCAGTTGGCCAATTGAGCACCAGCCTTGACTTCATGATCCGGTTGAACCAACAACGTGGCACCGTAAGGAACCTTATGGCGTTCACGTTCGCGACCGTTATCGCTGATGATGATTTCGCCAGAGCGAGAAATCACAACCAAGTCGCCCTTAGAGCTCGTCACATAACGCATAGCGGAAGAGTAGCTCACAACACCATTGACCTTAGCTTCAACGGAGCTAGCAACAGCTGCACGGCTAGCGGCACCACCGATGTGGAACGTACGCATCGTTAACTGCGTACCCGGTTCACCAATGGATTGAGCGGCAATCACACCAACAGCTTCACCGGCATTGACCAAACTACCGCGACCTAAGTCACGACCATAGCACTTGGCACACAAACCGTAACGCGTTTTGCAAGTCAACGGCGTTCTGACCATGACTTCGTCGATACCCAATTTTTCAATGAGATCGCACTCGTCTTCGGTCAACATCGTGCCAGTTTCGATAACCACTGCACCCGTTTCCGGATCCACAACATCGGCGCTCGTCACACGACCCAAAACGCGATCGCGCAAGGATTGAATAACGTCACCGCCTTCGACCAAAGCCTTCATGCTGACGCCTTCAGTCGTATGGCAATCGTCTTCCACAACCACCAAGTCTTGCGTCACGTCAACCAAACGACGGGTCAAGTAACCGGAGTTAGCAGTCTTCAAAGCCGTATCGGCCAAACCCTTACGAGCACCGTGAGTAGAAATAAAGTACTGTAAGACGTTCAAACCTTCACGGAAGTTTGCGGTAATCGGCGTTTCAATAATGGAGCCGTCAGGCTTAGCCATCAAACCACGCATACCAGCCAACTGACGAATCTGAGCTGCAGAACCACGAGCACCAGAGTCGGCCATCATGTAAACAGAGTTAAAGGACTCTTGCTTCGTAGCCTTACCATGACGATCGATAACCGGTTCGGTAGACAATTCTTCCATCATCACCTTACCGACTTGATCGGAGGTGCGACCCCAAATGTCTACGACCTTGTTATAACGTTCGCCTTGCGTAACCAAACCGGAAGCGTATTGAGCTTCGATTTCCTTCACTTCTTGTTCAGCTGCGTTGACCAACTTCGTCTTTTGTTCCGGAACCGTCATGTCGCCAATGCAGATGGACAAACCACCGAGCGTTGCCAATGCATAACCACGATTCTTCAAATGGTCAGCAAACATCACAGTAGCGCGCAAACCGCACTTACGGAAACAGACGTTGATCAAACGAGCAATTTCCTTCTTCTTCAAAGTACGGTTCAATTCAGCGAAACTCATACCTTCTGGAAGGATTTCGGACAACAAAGCACGACCAGCCGTCGTTTCGTAACGAACGATCTTGGCAGTCTTCTCACCCGTTTGCTTATTCAATTCATATTCTTTGATACGAACCGTACAACGCGTTTGGAGTTCGACAACCTTGTTATCCAAGGCACGACGCACTTCTGCCACATCGGCAAAGAACATGCCTTCGCCCTTGGCGTTAACACGTTCACGCGTTGAGTAGTAAAGACCCAACACCATATCTTGAGACGGCACGATGGACGGATCGCCGTTAGCCGGGAACAAGACGTTGTTGGAGGCCAACATCAAAGAGCGAGCTTCCAATTGAGCTTCCAAGCTCAACGGAACGTGCACAGCCATTTGGTCACCGTCGAAGTCAGCATTAAAGGCTGCGCAAACGAGCGGATGCAATTGAATGGCCTTACCTTCAATCAACTTCGGTTCGAAGGCTTGAATACCCAAGCGGTGCAACGTCGGAGCACGGTTCAACATCACCGGGTGTTCGTAAATCACTTCTTCGAGGATGTCCCACACCACCGGTTCTTGATTGTCTACCATCTTCTTAGCAGCCTTGATCGTCATAGCTAAGCCACGACGTTCGAGCTTATTGAAGATGAAGGGCTTGAACAATTCCAAAGCCATCAACTTCGGCAAACCGCATTGGTGCAAACGCAAGTACGGGCCAACGGTAATCACGGAACGACCAGAGTAGTCCACGCGCTTACCCAACAAGTTTTGACGGAAGCGACCACTCTTACCCTTGATCATGTCGGCCAAGGACTTCAACGGACGCTTGGACGGACCCGTCATGGCCTTACCACGACGACCGTTATCCAACAAGCTGTCAACAGCTTCTTGCAACATGCGCTTTTCATTGCGGATGATGATGTCCGGAGCCTTGAGCTCAAGCAAACGCTTCAAGCGGTTGTTACGGTTGATCACGCGGCGATACAAGTCGTTCAAGTCGGACGTAGCGAAACGACCACCATCCAACGGAACCAACGGACGCAAGTCAGGCGGCAATACCGGCAAGACTTCCATCACCATCCATTCGGGCTTCACGCCAGAGCGTTGGAAACCTTCCAAAACCTTCAAGCGCTTAGAGAACTTCTTGATCTTGGCATCAGAAGACGTATCTTCCAATTCCTTGCGCAAGCGTTCCACTTCATGATCAACGTCAATCGTACGAAGCATTTCGCGGATGGCTTCAGCGCCCATCATGGCCTTGAAGTCGGAGCCGAATTGCTCAACCTTTTCGAGGTATTCGTCTTCGGTGAGCAATTGACCGCGCGTCATATCCGTCATACCCGGATCAACAACACAGTAGGCTTCAAAATACAAAACACGTTCGATATCGCGCAACGGGATATCAAGCACCATACCCATACGGGACGGCAAGCTCTTTAAGAACCAAATATGTGCAACAGGACTGGCCAACTCAATGTGGCCCATGCGTTCACGGCGAACCTTCGAAAGCGTGACTTCGACGCCACACTTTTCGCACACGACACCACGGTGCTTCAAACGCTTGTACTTACCGCACAAACATTCGTAATCCTTCACCGGGCCGAAGATCTTGGCACAGAACAAACCATCACGTTCCGGTTTAAAGGTACGATAGTTGATGGTTTCCGGCTTCTTTACTTCGCCATAAGACCAAGAGCGAATTTTTTCCGGCGATGCAAGACCAATCTTGATCGCGTCAAAATGTTCGTCCTGATTAAGTTGCTTAAACAGATCGATAAGCGGATTCATCAGTTCTGTCCTTAGTTACGTTCGAGGTCGATGTCAATACCCAACGACCGGATTTCTTTCACCAACACGTTGAACGATTCCGGCATACCGGCTTCGAGTACGTGTTCGCCCTTGACGATGTTTTCGTAAACCTTCGTACGACCCGTCACATCGTCGGACTTGACCGTCAACATTTCTTGCAAGATGTAAGAAGCACCGTAAGCTTCCAAAGCCCAGACTTCCATTTCACCGAAACGTTGACCACCGAATTGAGCCTTACCGCCCAACGGTTGTTGCGTCACGAGAGAGTACGGACCCGTGGAACGAGCGTGCATCTTGTCATCGACCAAGTGGTGCAACTTCAAGTAGTGCATATAGCCGACCGTCACAGGACGATCAAAGGCTTCACCCGTACGACCATCGTACAAAGTGGCTTGCGTCTTCGACGGCGTCAATTCCAAGCCCTTGGCCACGTCTTCCGGGAAGGCCAATTCGAGCATCTTGGCGATTTCTTCTTCGGTAGCACCGTCAAAGACCGGCGTAGCAAACGGGACACCGTTTTCAAGATTCTTAGCCAACACCATGATTTCATCATCAGAGAGGCTCGACAAATCTTCGCTCTTGCCCGTTTCGTTGTAAATCTTTTCCAAGAATTCACGCATTTGGGCAGCCTTAGCCGTCTTCATCATTTCGCCGATGCGCCAGCCGAGACCCTTAGCAGCCCAACCCAAGTGAACTTCGAGCACTTGACCGATGTTCATACGAGAAGGCACACCCAAAGGGTTCAAGACGATGTCTGCGGGACGACCGTCAGCCATGTACGGCATATCTTCGATCGGGCAAATCTTGGAGACCACACCCTTGTTACCGTGGCGGCCTGCCATCTTATCGCCAGGTTGCAAACGACGCTTTTCAGCGATGTAGACCTTGACCATCTTCAACACGCCCGGGGGCAATTCGTCGCCTTGGGTCAACTTCTTGCGCTTGACTTCGAAAGCGTTGTCAAATTCGTGACGCTTGTCATCCAATTGAGCACGCAAATCTTCGAGCAACTTTTGATCGGCTTCTTCAACCATGCGAAGTTCAAAGATTTCATAACCCTTCAAAGCTTCGACATAGTCCTTCGTGAGAACAGCCTTCTTCAAACCATTGGGACCGCCTTCGACCTTCTTACCAACCAATTGGTGGCCTAAACGGGCAAAAGCGTCAGCTTCCATAATGCGAAGCTTTTCGTCCAAGTTTTGGCGATAGCGCTTTAAGACGTCTTCAATGATAGAGTTGGCGCGAGCATCACGTTCCACGCCTTCACGCGTGAAGAGTTGAACGTCGATCACCGTACCGGTCATGCCAGACGGCACACGCAAAGACGTATCCTTAACGTCGCTGGCCTTTTCACCGAAGATCACACGCAAAAGCTTTTCTTCCGGCGTCAATTGGGTTTCGCCCTTCGGCGTCACCTTACCGACCAAAACGTCGCCAGCCTTCACTTCAGCGCCGATTTGAACGATACCGCAGTCGTCCAAGCGAGCCAATTGGCTTTCGGACAAGTTGGAGATATCGCGCGTAATTTCTTCAGCACCCAACTTCGTATCACGAGCAACAACAGAGAGCTCTTCGATATGAATAGAGGTATAGCGGTCATCAGCCACAACACGTTCACTGATCAACACAGAGTCTTCGTAGTTGTAACCGTTCCACGGCATAAAGGCGATCAACATGTTTTGACCCAATGCCAATTCACCCATATCGGTGGAGGCACCGTCGGCCAACACGTCACCACGAGCCACTTGGTCACCGCGATAAACGATCGGACGTTGGTTGATGTTGGAGCTTTGGTTGGAGCGCGTGAACTTTTGCAAGTTATAAATATCGACACCAACTTCACCGGCAACCGTTTCTTCGTCATTAACACGAATCACGATACGGTTTGCGTCAACATAGTCAACGACACCACCACGCTTGGCTTGAACAGCGGTCTTAGAGTCAACAGCGACCGTACGTTCAACACCCGTACCCACGACCGGCTTTTCCGGACGCAAGCAAGGCACACCTTGACGTTGCATGTTGGAACCCATCAATGCGCGGTTAGCGTCATCGTGTTCCAAGAACGGAATCAAGGAAGCAGCAGCAGAGACGATTTGCAACGGAGCGACGTCCATGTATTGGACGCGTTCCGGGCTCACGAGAACCGTTTCACCGTTTTCACGGGAGCTCACCAAATCTTGCGTCAAACGACCTTCAGCGTCTAACTCAGAGTTAGCCTGACAAATCACATATTTGCCTTCTTCAATAGCAGACATGTATTCGATTTCGTCAGTCACCTTGCAATCAACAACCTTGCGGTACGGCGTTTCCAAGAAGCCATACTTGTTCAAACGAGCATACAAGGCCAAAGAGTTGATCAAACCAATGTTCGGACCTTCAGGCGTTTCAATCGGGCACAAACGACCATAGTGAGTCGAGTGCACGTCACGCACTTCAAAGCCTGCGCGTTCACGGGTCAAACCACCCGGGCCCAAAGCGGAAATACGACGCTTGTGGGTAATTTCAGACAACGGGTTCGTTTGGTCCATGAATTGGCTCAATTGGCTGGAGCCAAAGAATTCACGAATAGCAGCGGAAATCGGCTTGCTGTTGATTAAATCTTGCGGCGTCAAGTTATCAGATTCAGCTTGAGCAAGACGTTCACGAACAGCACGTTCCACACGCACCAAACCAGAACGGAATTGGTTTTCGGTCAATTCACCAACGCAGCGAACACGACGGTTACCCAAGTGGTCGATATCGTCCACTTCACCGCGGCCGTTTCGCAATTCAACCAAAATCTTGACCGTGTCGATGATGTCGTCATTGGTCAACGTCAACGGACCTTCTTCACCTTCGTGGCCCAAACGTGCATTGACCTTCATGCGACCAACACGAGACAAATCGTACGTTTCTTCAGCGAAGAACAAACGATTCATCAACATTTCAACGGCTTCTTCCGTGGGCGGTTCACCCGGGCGCATCATGCGGTAGATGGCCACACGAGCGCTCATTTGGTCAGGCGTTTCGTCGATACGCAACGTATCGGCGATGTAGCTGCCGTGATCCAACTCATTGGTGTAGATCGTTTGGAAGCCCTTGATCTTGGCGTCACGAAGCTTGCCGAGCAATTCTTCCGTGATTTCATCATTGGCGCTAGCCAACAATTCGCCCGTTTCGGTATCAAAAATATCTTTAGCCAAAACGCGACCAATCAAGAAGTCATCCGTCACAGACACAGACTTCATATCAGCCATCATGCGGACATGACGAGCCGTGATACGCTTATCTTTGGCAACAATCACTTCGCCATCACGATTGGTGATGTCAAAGCGGGCAACTTCACCCTTCAAGCGTTCCGGCACAAGCGTCATGGAGGCGCTGCGGGAGGCAAGCTTAAAGGTATCGAAATCGAAGAACGTTTCTAAGATTTGTTCATTGTTCATGCCCAACGCTTTGAGCAACACCGTTGCCGGCATCTTGCGACGACGGTCAACACGGAAATAAACAATATCCTTAGCGTCAAATTCAAAGTCCAACCAAGAACCGCGGTACGGAATCATTCGGGCAGAGAAAAGCAACTTACCAGAGCTGTGGGTCTTGCCTTTGTCATGCTCGAAGAACAAACCGGGAGAACGGTGCAATTGGCTGACGATCACACGTTCAGAACCATTGATGATGAAGGAAGCTTTTTCCGTCATGAGCGGAATTTCGCCCATGTACACATCATTTTCGCGAATTTCTTTGATACGGGTCTTAGCCGGATCATCGCGATCAATAATTTCCAAACGAATGCGTGCGCGCAAACGGCTCGAATAAGTCAAACCGCGCAATTGGCATTCCGGCACATCAAAAACCGGCTCATCAAGCGAATAGCTTTCAAAAACTAAACGAGCCAAGCCATTGTGGCTGGTGATCGGGAAAATAGACGTAAAAGCCGACTGCAAACCACTATTGGGATTACGTTCGGCGGGGGAAACTTCGGCTTGTAAAAATTCAGAATAAGACCGAAGTTGCATTTCCAACAAGGAAGGCACTGCAAGAACACTCGGGCGAGTCGCAAAACTCTTACGAATGCGCTTTTTTTCAGTGAACGAGTACGACATGGACACTCCGTTCGACGTGAGGTTTAGAAAAGGAATAAAAAGTTCTGGAAGCGTTAAAAACACAAAGACGCCAAAAGCCGCACCGTTATCTTAGATATTCGGGCGGCAAATTGACAGAAAATGCTTTAGCGTTCGTATTTTTTCAGCTCTCTCAGAAGACTTCGAACTAAACTCGATCATTTCAAGTCAAGTTCGAAATCCTCTCAACGAGGATTTCACGGGCAAAATACCGATTATGATATCTTGCCCGATTTTTCTTGCATAAGCAAGATTACTTGAGTTCGACCTTAGCGCCAGCAGCTTCAAGCTTCTTTTGAGCTTCTTCAGCGTCAGCCTTCGGCAAAGCTTCCTTAACAGCCTTCGGAGCGCCTTCGACCATGTCCTTGGCTTCCTTCAAGCCCAAGCCCGTCAATTCACGGACGGCCTTAATAACGGCGATCTTGTTAGAACCGGCTTCAACGAGGACAACGTCGAATTCCGTCTTTTCTTCAGCAGCGGCGGCAGCACCACCAGCAGCCGGAGCAGCAACTGCAACAGCAGCGGCAGCAGCGGAAACACCGAACTTTTCTTCCATCATCGTGATGAGTTCGGAAACTTCGAGAACGGTCATGGACGCAATTGCGTCGAGGATTTCTTCTTTCGTAAGGGCCATTTTATTTAGCTCCAGTAAAAAATTTCGTTTAAAAAAATAGGTTTAGGCAGCAGCCTTTTCCTTAGCATCGCGAACAGCAGCGACAGTACGCACAAAGCGTGCAGGCACTTCATTGAGCGTGCGAACGAACTTAGCGATCGGTTCGTTCATCGTAGCCATCAACTTGGCCAACAATTCTTCACGGCTCGGCATCGTAGCGAGTTGTTCAACACCAGCAACGTCCAAAACGCTGCCAGGCATTGCACCAGCCTTGATTACGAGCTTGTCGTTCTTCTTGGCAAAGGAGACTAACACCTTGGACGCAGCAACCGGATCTGCAGAGAAACCGTAAACGAGGGGACCGACCATCTTGTCGGACAAACCTTCGTACGGCGTACCTGCAACGGCGCGACGAACAAGAGTGTTTTTAAGCACGCGCAATTGGACACCTTCCTTGCGAGCGTTAGCACGCAATTCGGTAACCGCTTGAACGCTCAGCCCACGGTATTCGGCAACGATGATCGAACCAGCTTCAGCAACCATGCTGGAAACTTCTTCGATAACTGCCGCTTTATCTTGACGATTAAGACCCACGGTCTGGCTCCACTCAGAGGTACCTTAGAAAAATTCCAAGGCACCGGTTTTAAAATAACCGGCAACACCTGAGAGTATCTCCGTTGCACAACGAGTTGTAGCAAACGAAACTTTCTCTCTTCGGTAGCCGTCTGCGCTGGATATCTTAAGCGCACCCGTTAGTACGTTTTAAGACTTTTAAAATTCGAGCAATCTCAAATTTCCAGCGGTCTTTGACAGCAGAAGGTTTCCCTTCCACCCAAAGCCCTCGAGGCCTCACGACCTCTTTTGCAAGACCGACCGAAATCGGTCTCGCGGGATTCTTTTAATTAGGCAACAACGGTGCCCATGTCAACGCGAACGCCAACACCCATCGTGGAAGAAACCGACATCTTGCGAAGATATTGGCCCTTGGCACTTGCGGGCTTAGCCTTGTTCAAAGCGTCGATCAAAGCCTTAACGTTCGTTTCCAAACGAGCAGCGTCGAAGGAAGCACGACCGATAGAGGCATGAATGATACCAGCCTTGTCAGCACGGAATTGAACTTGACCAGCCTTAGCGTTCTTAACAGCCGTAGCAACGTCAGGGGTAACCGTACCAACCTTCGGGTTCGGCATCAAGCCACGCGGGCCCAAAACCTTACCCAATTGACCGACGATACGCATTGCGTCCGGGGAAGCAATGAGGATGTCAAAGTCAATTTGACCGCCCTTGATCGTGGCAGCCAAATCGTCGAAACCAACGATGTCAGCGCCAGCAGCCTTGGCTTCATCAGCCTTAGCGCCTTGAGCGAACACGGCCACGCGAACCGTCTTACCCGTACCTTCGGGGAGAACAGCAGCGCCGCGAACAGCTTGGTCAGACTTACGGGGATCAATACCCAATTGAATAGCAACGTCGACAGATTCGTCGAACTTGGCACCGGCACATTCCTTCACTAACGTGAGGGCATCGGTCAAAGCATACAACTTTTGAGCTTCAACCTTGGCGTTAATAGCCTTCATACGCTTCGTCATCTTAGCCATCTTAGATACCCTCCACCGTGATACCCATGGAACGAGCGCTACCAGCGATCGTACGAACAGCAGCATCCATATCAGCAGCCGTCAAGTCAGGCATCTTCGTCTTGGCGATTTCTTCGGCTTGAGCGCGCGTAATCTTACCAACCTTGTCCGTGTGCGGACGTGCAGAACCCTTAGCAACCTTGGCAGCCTTCTTGATCAAGATGGAAGCAGGCGGGGTCTTCATCACAAACGTGAAGCTCTTATCTGCATAAGCGGTAATAACGACAGGAATCGGAAGACCCGGTTCGACGCCTTGCGTCTTAGCATTAAAGGCCTTGCAGAATTCCATAATGTTCAAGCCACGTTGGCCGAGAGCCGGACCAATGGGGGGCGAGGGGTTAGCCTTGCCGGCAGGAACTTGCAGCTTAATATAGCCGACAATTTTCTTTGCCATTTTAAGATTTCCTTTTAGGTTCAATCGCCTTGCCAGCTTTCACTAACAAAGCTCCCTAGTAGTTGTTTGATTAAGAAAGAGCGGGATTATGCCACTAAAATTTATAAAATGCAAATTTTAGTTATATCCCGCTAAAAAATTTAGATTTTTTCGACGCCGCTGAAGGAAATATCAACCGGCGTTTCACGACCGAAGATCTCAACAGTGACACGCAAACGAGAGCGGTCATAGTCAACTTCTTCAATGCGGCCATTGAAGTCAGCGAAGGCACCTTCTTTAAGACGAACCACTTCACCGATTTCAAAACTAATTTTGGGACGCGGCTTCTCTGCCGTATCTTCTTGCGTTTGCAAGATCGTAGCAATTTCGTGATCAGCCAACGGAGCCGGACGATTGCCACCCAAGAAACCCGTCACGCGCGGCGTGCTCTTAACTAAGTGCCACGTGTCGTCATTCATTGCCATTTGCACCAAGACATAGCCTGCGTACATACGGCGTTCACTGACATAGCGACGGTTATTGCGCGTTTCGACCACTTCTTCGGTCGGAACTAAAACTTCACCAAATTGCTCAGGGAAAGCGCAACGACCAATTCGTTCGATAAGGGTTCGTTGAACATTCTTTTCCATGCCTGAGTAAACATGAACGACATACCAACGCATTTTCGGCGCTGCTACCGGTGCTTGTTCTTGCATTTCAGTCATTTTATGACTCCCTGGCTTGTGTTATTAAAGGCTGAGCTTGAGCAAAAAGTCGTACAAACTCCATTCAATGAGCTTGTCAACGATGAATAAGAATACGGCAACTGCCACAACAAAAGCCAAGACCATGCCAGAAGAGCTCATCGTTTCTTTGCGAGTCGGCCAAATCACACGACGCAATTCATCGTAGGATTCACGACCATAAACAATAAAACGTTTGCCGGACGGACTAATCCAAGCAGTAATAACAGCCAAAGCCAAGCCGCCCATCAATGCCACCAAGCGGAACAACAACGTTTGTTCGCTCATTAAGCTAAAGGCACAAACACCGGCAAGTGCAAAAACAACAGCCAAGGACACCAAAAGGATATCAAGGCTAGAAGAGCTTTCTTCAGGTTTCGCGTTTTGCGTACTCATAATTTTCAATCCAACCACTAATTGTATTAGGGTTATTTTTTGCAGACTAAAATTCAGTCTTTTTAAACAACATCAAGCCGCGATCAAAGACCGCGGCCTGGATGCACTATATCTTGTGTGGCAGGGGCAGAAGGAATCGAACCCTCAACCTACGGTTTTGGAGACCGTCGCTCTGCCAATTGAGCTATACCCCTGTCATTCTTAGTGCTCGCTCTTTAGCGAGCACCCAGAAATCGATATTATTCGAGGATCTTGGCAACCACGCCGGCGCCAACCGTACGACCACCTTCACGAACTGCGAAACGCAAGCCTTCGTTCATAGCGATCGGAGCGATCAATTGAACCGTCATTTGGATGTTGTCGCCAGGCATCACCATTTCGACGCCTTCCGGCAATTCGATCGTACCCGTC
>DBFZTP010000034.1:0-9605 GCA_048520025.1 Candidatus Aphodousia sp. | reverse complement strand
GCGCCTCTCCATCAAAAACAGAGAGGCGCCCAAAATCAGTAGAAAATGATTAGCCGCGAACTTGACCGTTACCTGTCACTAAATACTTGTAAGAGGTCAATTCCGGCAACGCCATGGGACCTCTGGCATGAAGTTTTTGCGTACTGATGCCGATTTCCGCACCAAAACCAAATTCAAAGCCATCCGTAAATCGAGTAGAGGCATTGACATAGACGGCAGCGGCATCAATTGAGCGCTGGAAGATCTGTGCATTTGTTGCGTCTTCGGTCACAATGCATTCAGAGTGCTTCGTGCTAAAGCGCGCAATGTGATCAAGTGCCTCATCAAGCCCCTCGACAATCTTCACCGACAATCGCAAGTCACCGTATTCCGTGGCCCAATCTTCCTCGGTTGCAGGAACCACTCGGGCATCAAAAGCTTGCACCTTCTCGCACCCCATGATCGTTACGCCGGCATCAAAATAGTCTTTGAGCATTGCAGGTAAGAAAGCTTCGGCCACATCCTTATGAACCAAAAGCGTTTCCATGGCATTGCAAACAGAAGGACGTTGCACCTTGGCGTTAAAGGCGATCTTTCGTGCTTTATCGCAATCGGCCGTAGCATCGACAAAGGTGTGGCAAACACCCGACCCTGTTTCAATCACAGGGACAGAGGCATTTTGAACCACGAAACGAATCAAACCTGCGCCACCACGAGGAATAACCACGTCGACATAATCATTCATACGAATCAAATGCGTCACGGCCTCACGATCGCTCACATCAATGAGTTGAATGGCGCCATCAGGGATGCCATTGGCGTAAGCCGCTTGCGTCAAGACCTTTGCAATCGCAGCATTGGAAGATAATGCTTCGCTCCCACCCTTTAACACAACGGCATTGCCCGACTTCACGCAAAGACCAATGGCATCGGCCGTCACATTGGGGCGTGCTTCATAGATAATGCCGATCACACCCAAAGGCACTCGAACCTTTTGAATATGAAGCCCGTTATCCAACGTTCGATCCGATAAAACGTCGCCTACGGGGTCGGCAAGGTCTGCGACTTGGCGCAAGCCCTCAGCCATCCCTTCAATGCGATTAACGGTCAATTGAAGGCGATCCAACATGGAAGACTTCATGCCGTTGGCGCGAGCGCGTTCCATGTCTTTTTCGTTTTCCGTCAAAATGAAATCACTTTGAGCCAACAAAGCATCGGCCATGGCTAAAAGCGCACGATTTTTGGTCTCGGTGTCAACCAAGGCCAATCGTCTTTCGGCCTCGTGTGCCAAATGGGCTTTATCTCGCACCAAATCATAAGTACTCATCATTGGCCTCCAGACCGAAAATCACCAAATCATCACGGTGAACCACTTCATCGAACGCTTTGTGACCCAAACGCGTCTCAATTTCATCACTGTGGCAGCCTAAAATCTTTTGAATTTCATCGGATGCGTAGTGAGATAAACCGCGAGCCAATTCCTCGCCACTTTCGTTGACAATGCTCACCGTGTTACCTGGTTCAAATTCCCCTTCTACAGCTTTGATACCCACGGGCAAAATGCTACAGCCACCGGCCTTTTTCATTGCTTTGGCACACCCGGCATCCACCGTCAACTTACCCTTAATACGAGCACCAAAGGCCAACCATTTCTTTCTGAATTGCAAACGGTTTTCTCGAGAAACGAAAAGGGTACCGATATTTTCTCCATTGAGAATGCGGGTAACAGAATCGAGCTCTTCACCGGAGGCAATCACCAAGTTAATGCCTGAGGTGGTTGCGTTTTTGGCGGCCTGCAATTTCGTTGCCATTCCGCCCGTACCGACGCTACTGCCCGCGCCACCTGCACTCGCTTCAATCGCGGGCGTAATCTCTTCGACTTCGCTCACAAGCTTGGCATCCGGATGCGTTTGAGGATTTGCCGTATAAAGACCGTCAACATCAGACAAAATAATGACCAAATCGGCTTCAACAATGCCAGCCACCAAAGCCGACAAATTGTCATTGTCACCGATCTTTAATTCGTCTAAAGCCACCACGTCATTTTCATTGACAATCGGAATGACACGGCTCTTTAAAAGTTCTTTAAAGGTGTTACGAGCATTGATGTAGCGATGACGATCCACCGTTTCTTGGCGAGTAATCAAAACTTGTGCCGTGATTTGCCCGTATTCCGAGAAAAATTTGTCATAGGTGTGCATCAAAATGCCTTGGCCCACAGCAGCGGCAGCTTGCTTACCCGGAATGGTTTTTGGCTTCTCGGTAAGGCCCAAACGATCAACCCCTACGGCCACGGCGCCCGAGGTCACCAAAATCATTTCTTTGCCTTGATTTTGAAGATCTGAAAGCTCTCTAGCCAAACGATCCATTCGTGCAAAATCGCGCTTGCCATTGGCATGCGTAATCGTGCTGGAGCCGACTTTAACCACAATTCGTTTAGCGTTTTTTAATTCTGAGCGAGAAATCAACATAACGTCACCCGTTTTTAAAAGAATTTTTCCATTATATCCAATCAGTTAGGAACAATTCACAAGATTCACTATTTTTTTAATCTTGCTTAATTTGCACGATCCGCCAACTAAAATTTGGCAGTTTTTGCACGTTCCGCCAATACAAAACGTATCGTTTTTACACGTTCCGCCCATTCAAGATCTCCAAAATCTCTCGATAAGTGACAAGCGAAACATTTCCGAGTTCTTGTGCTTTTACCTCACAAGCCGAAGTAAATCCCATCTTTGAGAAAAGATAGAAATGCGGATTATTGCTATTGAACATGTGGCTTCGCTCGAGCAAAGTCTGCAAAACGCCCAAATCCACTTTTTCATTGGTCCACTTGCATTCGGCAAAGAGAACCGATTTTTTACCGTCAGAACCGACGATATCAATTTCCTCTTGTTCTCTTGTCTTCGGATTTGTTCCCCACCAACGCCCCAAATCATTGAAATCAACGGGACTGAGACCTTGAAAAAGCGTTTCCCAAAGATATTGCTTACAGATATCCTCAAACACTGCTCCGGAAAATTCCGATAGATGTGGTTCAATTCTGCGAAATGCCAGTGTTGATGCGCCACGAGCAATGAGTTGTTGGTTTTCAGGAACAAATCTAAACCAGAATCGGAAAAGATTATCGGCAATGGAATAGATCGATTTCCGGGAATTTTTCTCTCCAAAGGGCACCTCTTTTTTCACCAACCCCAGCATCATGAGATTTTTTAAGTACGCTGTGCAAACTGAAGTCTCTTCTCCGACTTTCGTAGAGATCTCGTTCATTCGGGAGGCACCGCCCGCGATCGCGCTCATCAGGGCGTAGTAAAGTGCAGCCTCTCTGACTTCTTGTTTGAGCAAATTCTCAGGCTCTTCATAGATTGAAGAGGTAGGATTCAAAAAAGTCTGGCAAATGTTCTCTTCAATGGACAAGCGATCATTCAATTGCAACAGGTACTGTGGCGTACCCCCCATCATCGCGTAAGCCAAGATTTTCGCTTCATCCGAAAAACCTTTCAGGTAGCGACACGTATCGGCAAAATCAAAGGGTTCTACCTTCATCTGTGCTGTGCGACGACCGTAAAGGGGCGCCTTATACGACAACACATGATCCTGCATGTAAGACATGGAAGAACCGCACAAAATCAGCATCAAATTGGAATGATCTTTGTATTGATCAATTAAGCGTTGAAGCGTTGAAGCCAGGCTCTTTGAAGACCTCGACACGTAGGGATACTCATCGATGACCAACACTAAACGTTCATCTTGAGCTTGTTTAAATACGTATTCCAAAGCGGTTTGAAAACTCGTAAAAACACTTCCTTCCAATCCCTTTTCTAAGGTCGAATCGAAAATACTTTGACTGAAGTTTTCTAAATTTTGCTTTGCATTACTTTCAACCCCCATGAAATAGACGGCTTTTTTGTCTTTGATGAATTCCGTAATGAGTGCTGTTTTTCCCACGCGTCGCCGACCATAGATCACTGCGAACTCAAATTTTTCAGAGTTGTACAACGATTCCAAAGACTTTAGCTCTTTCTCGCGACCAATAAACATTTTCGACCATCCTAAATCGTTAGATTGAAATTCAGTTTATCACAATTTAGTAAGATATGATTTACTAATTTACGATTATGTTATTTAAACAAATAAAAGAAATCCCGTATCACAACCGTGTCCGGTGCAATACGGGATGGAATAACCGATTAAGAACTAGCTATTCAAGAAGTCCACTGCGACTTGTACATGCGTCAAAGCAGCATTCATCAAAACCGATTCATCAACCTTAAAGCACGTAGAGTGTTGCGGGTGAACGGCATCGCATTCCGGATTGCGGATACCAAACATCGTCATCACGCCCGGCACCGTCAATTGGTAATTACCGAAGTCTTCACCACCCATCGTGACCGGATAGTCATACAGACAGTTTTCACCCATGACCTTCTTGGCTGCACCACGAACGATTTCAGCTAATTTCGGATCATTGATGGTAGGCGGCACCATTTGCGTCGTAATCACTTCAGCTTCACCACGATAAGCCTTAGCTGTTTCTTCACAAACGCGCGTCATGGCAGCAGGAATTTGAGCGCGAACTTCGTTACTGAAGCAACGCGTCGTACCCGTCAACTTGGCCTTACCGGCAATCACATTCCAGCGCGTACCGGCATTGATCGTACCGACAGAAATCACAGCCGTTTGCGTCGGGTCGATTTCACGAGCAACAATCGATTGGAGGTTTTGCACAATGGCTGAAGCAATCACAACGGCATCTTTCGTTAAATGCGGTTGAGAGCCGTGACCGTCTTGACCCTTGATGTTGACTTCAAACATGTCAGCAGAAGCCATCGTGGGGCCACTACGCACAGAGATTTGACCAGCAGGAACGTCAGCCCAAACGTGAGTGCCGTAGCAAGCATCAACGCCATCCAAAATGCCTTCAGCGATCATAGCCGGAGCGCCCGTACCCATTTCTTCGCTCGGTTGGAAGGCTAAGACGACCGTACCGCAGAGCTCATCTTTGATGTCGTTTAAGATGGCAGCCGCCGTCAATAAGCAAGACATGTGGCAGTCGTGACCGCAGGCGTGGCTCACGCCTTCGTTTTCAGAGGCAAATTCGTAACCCGTTTCTTCAGGTACGCTCAAAGCGTCCATGTCGGCGCGTAACATAATGCACTTACCGGGCTTGGCACCGCGAATCGTTGCCTTAATCCCCGTCTTCAAACCGCAGGGAACCCATTCAATGCCCATACGGTCAAGTTCTGCCTTGATGTGGGCAGACGTATTGAATTCTTGTTCGCTCACTTCGGGGTGAGCATGGAACCAACGACGTTGTTCGATCAAATAGTCGTTATAGCGACTCTTCATTGCTTCATAATTCATTTCAAATACCTCTGTTCATAGAAAAATCTCGCAAGCCTTTCGACCTGCGAGATTTAAGGAGTTCAATTACAAGAGATTGACGAAGACACCGGCAATCACGACAGAGGCAATCGTCACTGTCACGAAGCCACCCACGATCATCGAGGGGAACATCTTACTCATCAAGAATTCTTCTTCTTCCTTCGTTTGAGCCATAGCCTTACAGGTCGATTCCGTAATAATGGCGTTAAACGGGAAGCCGTAGAGAGCCGTCAAGCAGTTGGCAAAACTCATGGCAAAGGATTGCTTCAAAACCTTAGCAATCACGTAGGCGAAGATTGCCATACCGGCCACACCGATCACAATCATGATGACCATCGGCGTGATGATGCCCAACAACATTTCAGGCGTGCAATCCTTCAAACCTTGGAAGACGAACATCGTCAAAGCAAACATCAAGATGTTAAAGGAGTTAGCGCGGTGCAAAGCGTCCGTTTCCAAGAAGCCCAAGGAGCAGAAAATCACACCGTAGACCAATGCCCAAACAGCACCGCTCACGCCCGTCCACGTACCCGTCATGAAGGCCAACCAAGCCACGATACCCATCTTCGTGAGAATCACAACCGGGGAGTTCCAGCTATCGGGCAAAGCCAAGGGACCACGACGTTCGCTAGAAGGAAGAGCCGTCACGGACTTCACAGCAGCCAATTCAGCAGCGTCCACACGTTGACCACCACGGTATTCGGCCAAAAGGCGCTTACCTTCCATCTTCATGCAGATGGCCGTCAACGGATAACCGGCAAAGCCTTGAATACAGTACATGGAAATAGCAAACACGGCAGCGGTCTTAAGGCCTTGAGCTTCAGCAGCGGCTTGCATCATCGTGGCAGCCACCACACCACCCGTTAACGGCGGCAAACCGGTGATCACCAAAGCATGATCCATGAAGAAGGGGCAGAGGAAATAGACGGCCAAACACATGCCGACCAAACCTGCCAAACAAATGGTCACGGTACGCCATTGTTCCATCAAGGTCTTCAAACTGATCACCGTCCCCATATGGACGATCAAAAGGAAAATACCCAAAGTAGAACCAAACGGCACAAGGAACGAGTCCTTGACCAAGTCATACGGCAAAACAGTCCAATAGCCCACCAACAAAATGCAGGCAGATGCGAAAACTGATGGGACCCAAGCCTTTGTTAATGTGGAGATGACTTCACCTAAGATGATGACACCGCCGCAGATGACGAATGCGGTAAGAAAGTTATACATAATAAGTCTCTAACAAAAAGAAAAGAGGTTCCTTCCATTATAGGAGTGAGACTTATCGAGACTAATGGGGCAAACACCTTAGAAAAACCACCTCTCTAAGGCTTTGTTCTTAGGGGATTGTTACCAAGACAAGAGAAATGAGAGACTTTTTGAGCAAAATATAACAAAAGGGACCTTAGTTGCCTAAAGTCCCCTTTGTATTTGTTGACGTAAGAAATTACTTACTTAATTGATCCTGCAATGCAGCATCAACGCGTTCGCGCAATTCCTTACCCGCCTTAAAGTGAGGCACAAACTTCTCCGGAACCATCACGCTTTCGCCGCTCTTCGGATTGCGTCCGACGCGACTCGGGCGATGATTCAACGTGAAGCTGCCAAACCCGCGGATCTCGATGCGACTGCCGCCGGCCATAGCCGCCGTCATTGCATCCAAGACCGCCTTGACGGTTTCGTCAACGTCGCGTGCCGTAACACGCGGATTTTGGTTAGCGAGCCGTTCAATCAGCTCGGATTTGGTCATGGCATCCACCATGCTTCTCCGATTACTTTTGTTCGAGCTTTGCCTTCAACAAGGCGCCCAAGTTGGTCGTACCAGCGGTCGTTTCAGCGTCTTGGTTCATGCGATCCAAAGCTTGACGAGCTTCGTTGGCATCCTTAGCCTTAATGGACAATTGGATGCTACGGTTCTTACGATCAATGCTGATGATTTGAGCCGTAACCGTATCACCTTCCTTCAATTGCGTCGTGGCATCTTCCACGCGTTCAGAAGAGATTTCGGAGGCACGCAAGTAACCTTCGGTTTCGTCGCCTAAATCGATCACAGCGCCCTTAGCGTCAACGCTCTTGACCGTACCCGTCACGACCGTACCCTTTTCGTGGGTGCTCGTGAAGTTAGAGAACGGGTCGCCGCTCAATTGCTTAACGCCCAAGCTGATGCGTTCACGTTCCGTGTCGATGGAGAGAACCACGGCTTGCAATTCGTCGCCCTTCTTGTATTGGCGAACGGCTTCTTCACCGGATTCCGTCCAAGAGAGGTCAGACAAGTGAACCAAACCGTCGATGCCACCAGGCAAGCCGATGAACACACCGAAGTCCGTGATGGACTTGATTTGACCCGTGACCTTGTCACCCTTCTTGTGGCTTTGAGAGAATTCTTCCCAGGGATTCGGCTTGCATTGCTTCATGCCCAAGGAGATACGACGACGTTCTTCGTCGATTTCCAAAACCATCACTTCCACGTCGTCGCCCAATTGGACAACCTTCTTCGGATCAACGTTCTTGTTGGTCCAATCCATTTCGGAGACGTGCACCAAACCTTCGATACCGGCTTCGATTTCAACGAAAGAACCGTAATCGGTGATGTTGGTGATCTTACCGAAGAGGCGCGTGCCCTTCGGATAACGGCGAGCGATACCGATCCACGGATCTTCGCCCAATTGCTTCAAGCCCAAAGAAACACGGTTCTTGTCTTGATCGAACTTGAGAACCTTGGCTTCGAGTTCTTGGCCGACTTGAACCACTTCGCTCGGGTGGCGAACACGACGCCATGCGAGGTCGGTGATGTGCAACAAGCCGTCGATACCGCCCAAGTCAACGAAGGCACCGTAGTCGGTGATGTTCTTGACGATACCCTTAACGATGGCACCTTCCTTCAAGGTGTCCATGAGCTTGGCACGTTCTTCGCCCATGCTAGCTTCAACAACAGCACGACGAGACACAACAACGTTGTTGCGCTTGCGGTCGAGCTTGATGACCTTGAATTCCATGGTCTTGCCTTCGTACGGCGTCGTATCCTTAACAGGACGCGTGTCGACCAAAGAGCCCGGCAAGAAAGCACGGATGCCGTTGGTCATAACGGTCAAACCGCCCTTGACCTTACCCGTGATCGTACCCGTAACGAGTTCGCCAGATTCGAGAGCCTTTTCAAGGTTCATCCAAGCGGCAAGACGCTTAGCCTTGTCGCGAGACAAAATCGTATCACCGTAACCGTTTTCGACTTGTTCGATAGCAACGGCCACGAAGTCACCCGGCTTCACGGACACTTCGCCACGATCGTCCTTGAATTCTTCGATGGGCACATAGGCTTCAGACTTCAAGCCAGCGTTAACGACCACGAAGTTGTAGTCCACGCGCACCACTTCAGCAGTGATGACTTCGCCTTGGCGCATTTCTTGACGAGCTAAGCTTTCTTCAAAAAGCTGAGCAAAAGACTCGGGTTGATTTAAATTTTCAGACATGTTCTAAGATAAAAACAGCGTACTTCAAATATTGGAATTTGAGAGTTCGCTGGGTTAGTTAAAAAATCGGGCCGACCCCATTGTCGGTTTACCGATCGGCTTGATTTCTCAGGCCTTATTGTTGTGACTCTTTGTACCACTGAAGGACTTGAGCCACGGTTTCTTCGATCCCCAAATTCGAGGAATCTAGAATCTTTGCATCGGCTGCGGGTGCCAAAGGACACACGGCGCGCTCCATATCTCGACGGTCGCGTTCACGCAAGTCGTGCGTAAGGGTGTCAATATTAGCGGAAATTCCCTTTTGTTTCAACTGATTATATCGGCGTTGTGCACGAGCCTCGGCGCTGGCCGTTAAAAAGACTTTTAAGGGTGCCTCAGGAAAGATCACACTGCCCATGTCACGGCCGTCTGCGACAAGGCCCGGCGCTTGGGCAGAGCGCTTTTGCACGCTCACCAAAGCCGTACGAACCTCACCCAGAGCCGCCACTTTGCTGGCAGCAATTCCCACTTCTTCTTGACGAATAGCGTTCGTTACCGTCTCGCCATCTAAATAAATTTCACCATCTTTAAAGATCGGTTGCATTTCAAGGGCAAGTTTGGCAACTTCGGTTGCATTATCTAAAGCAACGTTATTTTTTAAAGCACGATAAGCCGTTAAACGGTACAAGGCACCACTATCTAAATAGTGAAAACCCAAAGCATCGGCCACACGAGAAGCCACGGTGCCTTTACCGGAAGCCGTCGGCCCGTCAATCGTAATTACAGTTACTG
>DBFZTP010000033.1:0-4471 GCA_048520025.1 Candidatus Aphodousia sp. | reverse complement strand
AAATGATCTGTCATATTTTCTGAAGAGTTTGTGAATTCGTTTATTCAAATAATTCAAACGGACTGCAAACATCAATGCGGCAGAAAAACAACTTATATATCGATCAAGAGACGACAACGGAGCAAGAAGATTGAAAATTTTATGTACAGTTGGATCTGTGATGTTATTGGGACGTTTGATGATATAAAGAAAAGGAATATCTGTTTGACGTCGCGGATTGTGATATTGATAGAGACCGAAATAACTTATGGTTTTAGGTAATCTAAATATTTTATTATCAGGGTCTGCAACCTGTGTCCAAGAGTCAGTTTCTTTACAAAAAACAGGAACATATCCTTTGGGGCAATCTGGTGGTTGTTTCGTTGTGGAGTGGTTTGGCATATTCCATCGTCCATGTGAAAATTGGACGTAAGTTACGCCTGCAAAGACCCCATTATCTTCATCGTATCGGTAGGCAATTGTTAGAGAATTTTCACGAGGAGACATCTGTAAAATCCTTATCATTTAAGTTTATTGTACGAAGATTTAAAGCAATTAAAAAGCAGTTGCTGACTAAGAAATATATGGCATTTGCTCGATGTTGTGATCAGAAGCAATCGCTCCTTAATATAAACTCTTTATAAAAATTTTAATAATTGTTATCAACACGCTTTTCTTAAACGCTCCTGACACGATTAGCGCTATCATGTCCTAAACACAGACTCTTTCAAACTTTTCAGATTTTTAACTTCGCTCTTTCTTAGAGTCTCCTATTGCCAACATATAAAATGTATATGTTTCAGTTGCTACTTTTTGTAAGCATAGAAACACATTCTTTGAATATATTGGGGTAAACCCTTACATTGCGAATTGGCACTCCCATTTTTGGAGCTCGCTGTCTTTTTTCGAAAAGTAAGGAAAATCCGCAATGAATAAGACATTTAAAACCCTATGGAACGACGCCCGTCGTTGCTATATCGTGGCAAACGAAACCCAACGTTCCCACGGTCACCCCTCTAAATGTGCTGTTGCTTTAGCTCTCGCTGCAACAGCCTTTTTTTCGTCTGTAGCGTCAGCCGCTTACGTTGAAAAAGCCTTTGTCGCTCAAAACGCTTCTCAAGTTGAAAAAGCTCAACAATCGTGGGAGACGGCTGAATACCAAAAGGATTGGGGCTTAGCCGCCATGAATGCCTCAAAAGCCTATGCGTTGGGTTTTCACGGGCAAGGTGTGGCCGTCGGCGTTATGGATTCTGGCGCACTTTTGCAAAAGCATCCGGAATTAGCCGGTGACCGTTTCCATGCCTCTCATGCCTCTGGCAGTTACGGCTCCACGGGCAACCGCTATCAAACGGATGTCCCCAGAGTGGGTGACGCTTTTGGAAATGGCGCGTATTCTGAAGGTCAAAAGTTTGACGTTGATGGTAATTTCGTGGGGCACGTGAACGATACGCACGGCACGCACGTAACGGGCACGGTGGGTGCCAATCGTGATGGCAGTGAGTTTCACGGTGTTTCTTGGGGATCTGACATTTGGGTCGGTACCACCGGCGGGACGGACAATACAAACTACGGCCCCTTCCAAGACTACAACTTCTTTTATGCTGGCTGGAAAGCCTTAGCGGATAACCTTATTGCGGTCAATGGCCGTAACCGCGGGGGCGTCATCAATAATTCCTTTGGTACCAATTTACGGATCGACACCAAGGGGACGTCGCTCGCAACGAACACAACGGCCCAAACCGAGTATGAGTATTTCCTCTTTAAGAAAATCTATGGAGATAAGAAGTCTTTTGTCGATGCGGCATGGGATGCGGTTAAGGGAACGAACGTTGTTCAAGTGATTACCACCGGTAATCGTAATATGAATATGCCCTACTATCGACCGCTTTACCCGTACTTTAATCCGGACGCAGAACAAAACTGGATTGCGGTGGCTGGGTTAGAAAAAGACGGCGTAGGAACGGACGGTAAAGATAAATACAAGTGGATTGATGCCTTTAATGAAGCGGGGAACGCCAAGTGGTGGACAGTGGTGGCGCCCGGTGATGAGATTTACAGCAGTGTCGTTTACGATGATCATTATGAAAAGACCTCTGCTGAGCATCCTTTAGGAACCCCTGGTTACGCCTCTTATGGAGGCACCTCTATGGCCGCACCTCACGTGACTGGGGCCATAGGCGTCTTGATGTCGCGCTACGAAGACATGAATGCCCTTCAAGTCCGAGACGTTCTTTTTACCACCGCTCGTCATACCAATACCGATGGTTCGACTTTTACGGGGTGGACGGCTGAAGACGGAACACCGGATGCAAGATACGGTTGGGGTGTGCCTGATTTGGATAAGGGGATGTATGGCCCAGGGCAACTCCTTGGCAAGTTCGATTACAACATGGCCAATACGAAGTTAGACGTTTGGACCAACGACATCAGTCAAAAGGCGCTTGACGCCCGCAAAGCTGAAGATCAGGCTTGGATGACGGCAACCAAAAATGGCACGGACTTCTCTGCGGAATATGAATTGGGCGAAGGAACTCAAATTCCCAACATTGATGATCCTTCTATTTCCAAGGAAGACGCTCAAAAGTGGCGTGCTGAGTACTACGCTAAGCGTGCTAAAGCCATTCAAAATAAACTCGACAATGCTCTTTATGACGGCTCTTTGATTAAACGCGGTCAAGGCACGCTCGTCATCACCGGTAACAACACCTACCGAGGTGGAACAACCGTTGAAGAAGGGACGTTATTGGGTTTTAACGATTCTTTCGGTGTCACGGGGGATACGGCTAGCGCCACTGCTAACGGCAAGGTGACGGTCAATGGTGGCGTCTTCGGTGTTATGAATGCCTATAACGACACTTTCACGATGAAGGGTGAAGTGAAGGATACGGCAACGGAACACTCTGTTGATATCACGGTGAACGCCGGCGGTACTTACGGTGTGGTGGCCGGTCAAGATGTTGAAGTGGGCCATTTGACCTTCAACGATGGCGCTCGTGTTACGGTCGTTTCCACCGATTCTTCCGTCTTACTTGATGCCTTTAACGGTAAGGGTGATGTGAAGGGGTCTGTCACGGCCACTGAATTGGATGGTGCAAAAGTTAAAATCGTCGATCCTGAATTGGCATTCTTCAATGCCGATATTAAGGTCGATGGCAATAAAATCAATTCCACTTTGACTCGCAATACGGAGTCTGTTGTAACTTACGCCGATAGTACCTCTGCCGCAGCAATTGCTTCAGCCTTAGAAACCAATACGAAGGGCAAGGTTTTTGCCGACTTGGTGGATGCAACGAAGGATCAAATGCGCAATACCTTGAATTCTTTGGGTAGCGACATGCACATGGCTGCTCAAAATTCATTGATTGTGAACACGACCTCCTTAGCTCGTACGGTCAAGGATCAAGCTTCGTCATTCGGTCAAGCGCGTACTGCTCAACTTGATAACGGCGCTCAAATTTGGGCCACGGGGATTGGTAACTGGAATAAGGTTGACGCGGGTGGCGCATCAGTTAATATGGACGTTGACTACTATGCCGGTATCGTTGGGGGAGAAATGGCCTACGGTAACGGCAATAAGGTTGGTGCGCTCTTTGGTTATGGCTCAACGGACTACGATGCCGCATCTGCTGGCAAAATCCAAAGTCATGACATCCACTTGGGGGTTTATGGTGAAAGTGATTGGGACGCTTTGGGTGTGACCTATGGTTTGACCTATACGACTCAAGACCGAGACACCAAGCGCAACTTCCTCTTTAAGGACACGGTGGCAAGAAGCGCCGCAAGCTATGACGCAGATGTTATGCAAGTCTTCGGAGAAGTAAGCTTTAAGGGCTTTAACACCGATACTGTCTCTTTTGAACCTTATGCGGGTTTAAGTTATATGCGTCTCACCTCTGATGGCTTCACCGATAAGGTTGCCGGTCACGCGTTTAAGACCCAATTGGATGATCAAAACGTGGGGACGGTTAACGTTGGTGTCCGTGGTGCTATGCCCTTTACCGTTGGGACTTTCAACATGGCGCTTAAGGGTGATGTTGGCTACATGCAATTCTTTGGTGACAAGGAAAGCACGGCCAAGATGACTTTGGGTGATGCCGGTACCGCGAGCTTGAAGGGAGAAGAGCTCGCCGGTATGGGCACTGTGGGCTTTGGTGTTGATGCTGCCTTGGGTAAGAACACAACGTTAGGTGTGTCTTACACGGGTGCCTACAATCGTGATATGACCTCTCACGGTGTTGGCGCAACGCTTCGCGTGAAGTTCTAAGTTAACTTCTTAGAAGAGCAAAAAAAATAATAGGGGAGGGACGAAGTATCCCTTCCCGCTAAAACACTGGGTTGTTTTTTAAGCAGTGGGTCAGGAATTCTTAATAACTGGGACACAAATTCTTATGGGCTGGGACGTTTGGTTTTGCTTGATAAGTGAGACGTGAAAATTTCAGAGATCGTAAAGAGTTGTTTTAGACAACCTTATACTCGTCGGATGATCCAAAAT
>DBFZTP010000032.1:0-35888 GCA_048520025.1 Candidatus Aphodousia sp. | reverse complement strand
GAATCGTATGGGAATCGTATGGGAATCGAATGGAATCGTATGGAATTATGTAAAAAACTCCATTCGTTTTTGAACGGAGTTTTTGTACAGCAAACAGTTTGTAGTAGAAGTAATGTTTGTGACCTGAATAAAATCAATGACAAGTCATCTTTTAACTGTATGGTCTTTTTTCTAACGCCGTTTTCGCTTCTTCAACGCCCTCAATCCACAAACTGTGTCGGTGCAACACATAGTCAGCCTTGACTCTCCCGTTAAACATGGCGGGTATTAACTCTCGATTCGCTTTGAAAATAAATGCCGCCATGTGACCGATAAAAAGTACGACCGTTAAGAACATGCCGAGGTTATGCAATTGCGCGAGCCAAAAAAGTGCAGGATCGGGGAGGTCAATGCCGGCTAAGTTTTTTCCTGCCTTTAGAAGTCCCGTCACAATCACCAAGGCAAAAACAACAGCAAACCCCGCCCATGCCAAGCGTTGCTCAGGCAAGTATTTCTCTGACGGCGGCTCTTCTTGTCCTGTCAACAAAGCTTTGATAATCGCAACACTTTTAACCAAATCACCTTTTTTCGGAACGATATCAAACTGCGCATCTAACGCATGAATCGTTACGTGGAAAACGCACAAAAAGGTAAAAATCAGACCAAAAATGTAGTGCCAGGTTAATGTGCTGAAATAGTCGGCCGTCCACGGAGCGATAAGCGTTAAGCCGTAGCGTTTGGCCACAGGCATTTGCAAAATCCCCGTGGCAATGAGGCCGAAGCAGGAAAGTGCAATTCCCCAATGTACTAAACGATTTCTCAGACTTTGACGAAGAATGGTCATGGTCTATTCCTCCTTGTCCGAAGAATTCGCTTTTGATGTCAACTTTTTGCGTTGTCGCAAAAGATAGGCAACGCCGACTGCCGCAAGGGGAGCGGCTAAAGTGGCTTTGGCCCAACCCGAAGATGCTTGAAGTTTGGGCTCCGTTTCTTGGAAACCAGCTCGTCCGTTGTTTTTCTTATCAGTGCCTGATTGAGCCAACGACTTTTGAAGTGTCTCAAAAGGAACGGAAGAGATATACCACGTGGCCGTGCCGCCATTTTCCTTTTGTCCGTAGATATAGCGACCGTCTGCCATTTTTTGAATTTCTTTTTCAATTACCTTCAGTGGCGCAAATATCATTGCTCCTTTTGGGCAGGCTTGAGCGCACGCCGGTGTCTCTCCCTTTTGCAAGCGATCGGCGCAAAAGTCGCATTTGTACATCACGCCGCCTCCAGCAAATTTGGGCGCAATATCAAGGTAAAGGCCAACACCAGCTTGACGTTGCGGCACTTCCCACGGGCAGACATCGCGACACTTTGCGCCACCAAAACAAACATTAGGATTGATGCCCACAGCGCCTTGCTCGGACTTATCAATGGCGCCAAAGGGGCAGATTTTTCGACAAGGCGCGTCAAAGCAATGCATGCAACGGCGTGGAGCGTAAACCGTGCGGTTGCCGACTTGAATCGTCTCGACGTAGAGCCAGTTGTAGGGTGTTAAACGGTCAATACGATTTCGTTCATCGGAGAAGTCTTCAAACTTTTTCTGAGGCCAATAAGGTTTAAGTGGCTTTTGAGGTTCGGGGAACTTCGTTTGGTTTTTCTCTTGGCACGCCTTCACACAGGCCGGAATCGGGTGACCGGCACAACCGTCACAGCGATCCAAATCAATGACACTCACCCACTGGTCATTTACGGGTGAATGAGCATGGGTTTGAGTGGCGCTCACCGCTAAAGAAGTAAAAACTGCACTTTTGAGGAAGGTTCGTCGATTGGTCACAAAACCTCCGAAAATAATGAATGAGTAACGATTTCTATTGTAGGTAGATTTGTTGAGAATTGTTGGAGAGAGGCACGAAGAAGACTTGGTTTCTATGGCACGAATAGAAATTGAGACAAGAAATTGGAGCTCAACGCTCAAAAGAGATACTTTTGAAAAGGCATCTCGAAAGCTACATCGGGAAGGGAAAATTGAAGCACAAAAACAAAGAAGGGACGGTTTTTCAACCATCCCTTCAGTGCTTTTAGCAAACTTGCTGAATTAGGCCATAGCCTTGATAGCAGCAGACAAGCGGCTCTTATGACGAGCAGCAGCGTTTGCGTGCAAAATGTTCTTGCGGGCCATCGTGTCGATAACGATTTGAGCCAACTTGAAAGATTCAGCGGCAGCAGCCTTGTCACCAGCAACGATCAACTTGCGAACGGCCTTGATGGCGGTACGGTATTGAGAACGTTGAGCAGAAAGGTGCTGATTGCGCGCAACAGCTTGACGAGCGCGCTTACGAGCTTGTTTGGTATTAGCCATTGTTTTTCCTTGCCTTATTAAAAAGTTACGGCTGTTAAATGACAGCCGCTTTCAAAGGCATTAAGCATTTAAAAGGACGCTTCAGCAAAGGGAAGCGGCTGGTAATTCTCTGTTTTCCAATGAGTTTTCGAGCGTTCTCTCGGGCATAGTTAAACGTCCACGAAGAACGACCCCTTGGAAAAGTGCTTAACTATACCAAAAAGTTTCAAACCTCTCAAGCTCTTAGATGAATTAAATTGCTTTTGTTTTCATTTGAAACGGTCAAAGTCCCAATTTTCCGCTAAGATTTCGAGCAGTATCAAGAATTTTTCTGAGTTGTTTTTTCAATGAGTCTCATTAAAGCGGCGGCGACAGTGTCGTCATTAACTCTTTTATCGCGTATCACCGGGGTGATTCGCGATATGTTGATTGCACGTTACTTCGGTTCGTCTGCTGCCACTGACGCTTTTTACGTTGCCTTCCGCATCCCCAATATGTTGCGTCGCCTTTTTGCCGAAGGCGCCTTTCAACAAGCCTTCGTGCCGATGCTCTCAGACATCAAAGCCAATAAGTCGCACGAAGAAGTCCAAGATTTTGTTAGTCGGGTTTTCTCGCTTTTAGCTTCCGCTTTAGTGATCGTCAGTATTTTGGGCGTGTTGGCGGCACCGATTTTGGTTTGGTTAATTGCCGGTGGTTTGGCCGCCAATCCCGAAGCCTTTGACTTGGCAACGGAAATGACCCGTTGGATGTTCCCGTACATCTTTTTCATGAGTTTGGTGGCAATGAGTGCGGGGGTGCTTAATACCTGGAAGCACTTTGCCATTCCTGCGTTTACGCCGGTTTTACTCAATATCGCCTTCATCACGAGCGTCTTATTGGTGACGCCTTATTTAGAGCGCCCGATTTTTGCTTTGGCTTTTGCTGTCTGTGTCGGTGGCGTCTTGCAATTAGGGATTCAAATTCCTTCTTTGATGAAGTTGGGCCTTTTGCCTCGTCCCGTCAATCCCGTTGCGGCCTTTAAAGACTTTGCGGTGCGCCGTGTATTGAAATTGATGGTGCCGGCTCTATTTGGTGTGGGTGTTGCTCAATTATCCCTTTTGATTAACACCAATATTGCCTCTCGTTTAACGACGGGGTCGGTGACGTGGTTATCGTTTGCAGACCGTTTGATGGAGTTCCCGACGGCGCTTTTGGGGGTTGCGTTAGGTTCTGTGTTGTTGCCCAGCTTGTCGGCCGCATTTGCTAAAAATGACTTAACTCGATACAACAGTTTGCTCGATCACGGCCTGCGTTTAATCTTTTTGTTAGCCGTTCCCGCCGCTGTCGGTATGGGGTTGATGTCTGACGCTTTGGTCGCACTTCTTTATCAAGGGAAAAACTTCTTGGCAAGCGACGTTGCTCAAACAAGCTTAGCCGTCTTGGGCTACTCCATCGGTTTGGTGGGTTTAATCGGTATTAAGATTTTGGCACCGGCGTTTTACGCTCGAAAGGATATTCGCACGCCTGTGAAAGTGGCAGCTGTCAGTTTGGTGAGTGTTCAGTTGATTAATCTCATCACGGTTCCGCTTTTTAGTCATGCGGGACTTGCACTGTCCGTGGGTTTAGGCAGTTGCATCAATTGTCTCATTTTATTGGTGACGCTCATTCGTCGTGGTCACTATAAACCTGTCGCCGGTTGGATGAAGTGGGCGCTTTCTGTGATTGTTGCAACGGCAGCCATGGCTGCACTTTTATGGTTCTTGCAAGGCGATGTTGATTGGGCAGCCATGCAGTCGGAGTGGGTTAAGCGTGCGGGACTCATTTTGGCCTATATTGTGGGGGCTGTGGTTGTTTACTTTGGTGTGTTGATTGCTTTTGGTTTTAGACCGAGACATTTAAGACCGCGCTACGATATCTAACGAGATGAGTCTTTGCTTACATAGGCCTATTCGAGAATTGTTGAGTAGGCCTTTTTCGTAAAGTAACAAAGCGTCAAACCGCCTGAAAAATAGCGCAATATCGGTACAATAACAGTCGTAGAAAGTTTTTTAGAAATGCCCTTGAATTTCTTCAATTTTGGATTGAAGAAAACGGGGGAGTTTGTCTTTTTTGAGAGGATAAAATGGCTGATTTGGAACAAATGGATGCCAAGATGGATGTGTCTGCTTTAGTGCGTGAAGAAGTGGTGACGGATCGTAAGATCGGTTCCATTCGTGTTTTGACGCCGATCACCAAGGATGGTGACCGTGATTTGACGCGTGAAGTGATTTATTTGGGCGAAACCCAAATCATGACGCAAATGGGTCCGTTGCCGATCAACTTTGAAATTAAGGCCGCTACGTTGGGTGAAGCTGTTGAAGCTTACGGCGAAGCTGCCAAGCAAGGTGTTCAAGAAACGATCGCTAAGCTTGAAGAAATGCGCAAGCAAGCCGCCAGCAAGATTGTGACGCCGGGCGATGCCGGTTTCGCTGCTACGGCCAACAAGATTCAAATGCCCTAATGAGGGTAACAAGCATGTCTGAGAAGGTTTTTACCCGCACCGAGATGCAACAAGCTCCCACGCGCCTATTGCGTGATGGACGAGCTGCCAATGCTTGCGTTTCTTGCGTGACGATTAACGGTCAAGAGTGGACGGTGAAGGATTTCTCAAGCCGCAGCTTTTGGGTGAAAACCTTTTTGGCGCCTTTTTTGCTTGGACATGAATTAAAAATTTTGCGTCAACTTAAAGGCATTGATGGTGTGGCTCACGAGAGCTTTGCCATTGATTCAACGGCTATTGCCATTCGCTTTTTACCGGGGCGCTCTCTTGGACGCCTCAAGCCCGAAGAGATTTCTTCAGAGTTTCTTGAGGAAATGGAAGCACTCTTGGAGTCCGTTCATATGCGAGGTGTTGTGCACTTGGATACGCGCGGGACGGGTAACTGGTTGGTTTCACCCGAAGGCAAGCCCTTGTTGATTGACTTCCAAGCCTCTCTTTTAACCGGTTGGATGCCTGCTTCTTGGCGTCACATCGTTGAATTGGTTGACATGAGTGGCGTTTATAAAAAGTGGCTTGAATGGCATCCGGAAACGATGACGGCAGCACGCCGAGCTCGTTTTGAAGAGGCGCAATACTGGCGTCAAAAGTGGAAGTTGCAAGGCTACTTCGGTATGAAGAAAAAGCCGGGCGATAACAAGTTTGGCGAGCACTGATTTTCCTTCGGCGTTTGTGTTAAACGCCGACTTTTTTAATGACTAACCGCAGATACGAGATATGGCTCAATACGTATTTACGATGAATCGCGTGGGCAAGATTGTTCCGCCCAAGCGTCAAATTCTCAAAGATATTTCCTTGTCCTTTTTCCCGGGCGCCAAGATTGGTGTTTTGGGTTTAAACGGGGCCGGTAAATCCACGCTTCTTAAGATCATGGCAGGCGTCGATACCGACATTGAAGGTGAAGCCATTCCGATGCCGGGCATCAAGATCGGCTACCTTCCCCAAGAACCGCAATTAAATCCTGAACACACTGTTCGAGAAGCCGTTGAAGAAGGTATGGGCGAAATTATGGAAGCTCAAGCTCGCTTGGACGAGGTCTACGCAGCTTACGCAGATCCCGATGCTGACTTCGACGCCTTGGCTGCCGAGCAAGCTCGCTTAGAAGCCATCATTAACGCTGCCGGCACCAATGCTGAAACTCAAATGGAAATCGCCGCTGACGCTTTGCGCTTACCTGCTTGGGACGCAAAGATTGCTCATCTCTCCGGTGGTGAAAAGCGTCGTGTAGCTTTGTGCCGCTTATTGCTCTCCGGCCCCGATATGCTTTTGTTGGACGAACCGACGAACCACTTGGACGCAGAAAGTGTGGAATGGTTGGAACAGTTCTTGCACCGCTTCCCCGGTACCGTGGTCGCTGTGACCCACGACCGTTATTTCTTGGATAACGCTGCCGAGTGGATTCTTGAATTGGACCGCGGTGAAGGTATTCCTTGGAAGGGTAACTACTCTTCTTGGTTGGATCAAAAAGAAAAGCGTCTTGAAATTGAAAAGCGTCAAGAAGATGCTCGCATGAAGGCGATTAAGCACGAATTGGAATGGGTTCGTCAAAATGCCAAGGGCCGCCAAGCCAAGAGTAAGGCTCGTTTGGCTCGCTTTGAAGAAATGTCGAGCTACGAATACCAAGCTCGTAATGAAACCAATGAAATCTTTATTCCGGTGGGCGAGCGCTTAGGCAACAACGTGATTGAATTCAATAACGTGAGTAAGGGCTTTGGCGATCGTTTGTTGATTGATGACTTAAGTTTCAAGATTCCGCCCGGAGCCATTGTTGGTGTGATCGGTCCTAACGGTGCCGGTAAGTCCACGCTCTTTAAGATGATTTTGGGTAAAGAACAACCCGATAGCGGAGCCATCAATATTGGACCGACGGTCAAGATCAGTGCCGTAGACCAAATGCGTGATTCGTTACCGAACGACAAGACTGCCTGGGAAGCGATCTCTGACGGTCAAGACATTCTCCAAGTCGGTAAGTTCTCAATGCCTTCTCGTGCTTACCTCGGTCGCTTTAACTTTAAGGGTGGCGATCAACAAAAGATGGTGGGCACGCTCTCCGGTGGTGAACGTGGTCGTTTGCACTTAGCTAAGACCTTGTTGTCGGGCGGCAATGTCTTGTTGTTGGACGAACCGTCTAACGACCTTGACGTTGAAACGTTGCGCGCTTTGGAAGACGCCTTGCTTGAATTTGCAGGCTGCGCCATGGTGACGTCTCACGACCGTTGGTTCTTGGACCGTATCGCAACGCACATCTTGGCCTTTGAAGGCGATTCCAAGGTGGTGTTCTTTGACGGTAACTACACCGAATACGAAGCCGATAAGCGCAAGCGCTTGGGCGAAGAAGCAGCTCAACCGCACCGTCTTCGTTTCAAACCCTTAACGCGTTAATCGCTTGGGACTAAAGGCGTCAGACCGGAAACGGAATGGCGCCTTTTTGCTAGTTGCCATGGAAAAGATCGCTCCTGCCTTAGTCACACTTGAAGACGGTAAGCCCTATGCGCCGGCTTTTGGTGATATCTACGCTACGCGAAGCGGGGCGTACGGGCAGGCGTGTGCCGTTTTCTTGGCGCAAGGCGAAATTGTTCGCCGTTGGGCCAACAAGTCTATTTTCACGATTTTGGAAAATGGGTTTGGTTTAGGAACGAATTTCTTGGCAACGCTAAAAGCCTGGCGTGAAGATCCCAACCGCACTCAACGACTGCATTTTGTCTCTATTGAACGCTATCCCGTCTCAAGTGATGAACTCGTGCGCTTTGCTGCGCCCGAGGTGGCAGAACTTGCAAAAGAATTAGCCAATAAGTGGCCCGTTCGCATCCCTGGTTTTCATACGATCGATTTTGACGATGGGCGAGTAAAACTCACGTTGATTTTCCACGATAGTGATGAGATCGCTCCTAAACTTTCTCTTCACTACGATGCTTTGTATTTGGACGGTTTTGCACCGAACAAAAACAAAGCCATGTGGAACGATCGCTTGTTGATGACCTTGGCTCGAAAGGCTCGTCAGGGTGCCTGTGTGACAACGTGGTGCACGGCAGGGCACGTTCGTCGAGCCCTCGAGCGAGCCGGTTTTGAGTTGAACCGACTGGAAGGTTTTGGTAAAAAATCCGAACGCCTTTTGGGTGAAATGAAAGCTCCTCGTACGCGTTGTGTTGACACTCGCCTAATCCGAGATGTGATTGTGATTGGAGGGGGACTGTCTGGCGCTAATGCGGCTTACGCATTAACGCAACGTGGCCTTAAAGTCCGTGTTGTGGACGCCGCTCCTGTGCCGGGAGCGGCAGCGAGCGCACTTGCCTGGGGGATTCTCCATCCTCACTACTCTCGCGACGACAATTTGCTTTCCCGATTATCCCGTCAAGGCTTTTTAACCACGAGAAACCGTTTAAAGTACTTAGAGGCGTTGACAGGCGAAGAGCTCTTTAGCGATACCGGTTGCCTTCAAATGGCCCATAGTGAAACCATTGAGCGCGAGTGGCACGAAGCCAAAGATAAGGCTCTGCCGTTTGCAATGCCTAAAGACTATGCTCAACTCATCGACCAAGAGAGCGCTTCTGAAAAAGCCGGCTTAGCACTTCAACGTGGCGGTTGGTGGTTTCCGATGGCAGGGATGGTGAGAGTCGGGGCCTATTGTCGTGCGTTGATGTCGGCTTCGGGCGTGCCTTATCGAGGCAATACTGAAGTGCGATGTATCGAACCCACAGAGATCGGTTGGCGCTTGATTGGTGAATTTGGTGAAGTCATTGATGAGGCAAGCGATGTCGTCATTGCTTGCGCAGGTGACTCTGCTCGACTATTAGAGCCATATCAACACATGGCCATTGATGCGCTTAAAGGTCGCATTACGCTTTTACGTGATACGGATCTTGAGGGGCTGCAAATTCCGGTCTCAGGCGAAGGCTACATTGTCCGCATGAAAGATGGCTATAGCGGTATTGGTGCGACTTATGAATTGCCGCAAAAGGGCCCTTGGACAGAAAATATGGCCCATGAGGCTAACCTTTCCAAGCTTGAAACGATTCTTAAAAATCCGACGCCTTGTGTAGTAACGGGAGCTTATTGTGGCGCACGAGCAGTAGGTGCCGGGAGAGTCCCGATTGTGGGAGGTGTTTGCAATGAAACCCAATGGTTAGCTGTTGCCAGAGATAATGTCTCACGTGTAGATTATGAAAAAGGCCCTCTGATTCCGGGGCTTTGGGTGATGACCGCCATGGGCTCTCGTGGTGTGTCGATGTCGGCACTATGTTCAGAAGTGTTGGCCTCTGAAATGACCGATGAAGCTATGATTTTGGATGCTCCAACGATCAAGGGGATCGGTGCTCGACGATTGATGCGTCAACGTATCAAAGAAGAGATTCTCGAGAAAAATTCCTGAAAAACAAAACAGGATCGCGAAGGATCCTGTTTCTCAACGATAGTTGCGTTAAAAATTAATTTTTGCCGCAACATTGTTTGTACTTCTTGCCGGAACCGCACGGGCACGGATCGTTACGACCGACCTTGGGTTCTTCTCGGCTGATCGGCTTATTCGGGCGATTAAGACGAGCAATTTCCAAAACGCCTTCCATCATGTTGACCATGGCTTCTTCCAAGTTCTTGAGCGGCGTCATTTTTTCAATTTCTGCACGAAGAGCTTGGTTTTGTTCGTAGTCTTCGTCTTCGGGATCGAGTTCCAAATGACGATGAATCTTACAAAGGTTGGCTTCGATTGCATCGGTGACTTCCACTCGATCGGAGAATTGGCTCAATGCGGCATAAAAGCCCGTGGCCCAGGGAGCTAAAGCGACAATCCCTTCTTTGGTCAGGATCGGTTGCTCGTCATCGTCTTCCAACGGGAAGATGATGGGGTTATAGAAGTGACGTTGAGCTTGGTAAGCAACGATTTCTTGGTAGCGTTGCATGATGAGTTGATGCACGGTTTCGGGCTCATCAACTTGGCTGTCACGCCCATCGATATCAAAGATGTACGGGTACCAGTCCGATTCGTTTTCCAATGCGGGATTTAAGAGCGCAATGGCAGACAGGTAGCCGTCAAGCATGCTGACATCAAACGTATCAAAATCTTCCGGCGTTGTGGCAAGTAATTCATCCAAACGATTAATATCTTCATCGTTTAAGGGGCGAAATTTTTGAACCATGGTGTTCAACCTTTTAAAGAAAACGCCACAAAAACGTGGCGTAATAAAAACAAAGATCTTCTCAATTATTGAGCAGGTTTGTCTTCACTGCTTAGCGTGGTGTCACACAAAGCAATTAAATTGTCAATGTCCGAAGCCGTTTGATTCATCTTGGCAACTGCGCGATTGACTTCCTCAACCTCTTGGCGTTGGAGTAAGTTTTCATACGCAATACGAAGAGCGGCTAAAACAGCAACGGAGTCAGGCGAGAAGACACGACCGGGTTGGTGAATCTCTTGCATCTTTTTCTCGACCATGACAGCACAAGCCTTTAAGTTGGCTTCTTCTTCCGGGGCTACCGAGAGGCGGTAGTCACGTCCCATGATCGTCAAAGTTAAAGTGTTACGCGTGCTCATCGTCAAAGGCCCTTATCAGAACGTGGCCGTCGGAGTTTCTTCGCTGGTGACGGTTTGTTGGGTCTTTTCAATAGAACGGATCAAAGCATCCAAGCGTTCGATCGCTTCTTGCGTTTCCGTCTTCGTCAAACCGGCTTCGTTATCTTTTTGAATCAAAAGATTTTGCAATTCTTCATTTTGAGCACGAAGATCATTGACTTCTTGAATTAAGGCGCGAATGCGATCGGCTAAGAGTTCAAGCTTTTGTTGCATCTTTATTCAATCCTTAGAGTGGAGTGTGTTGTTTAGCGAGCAGACTGCTCGATGTCTTTTTGAATTTGTTGATCTTGGTCGACCACGGTTACATCGTCGCTACTGACAAATTCTGCACCGTCTTTATCCAAAATAATTTGGTCAGCGAGCGTTTCGCTCGGCATCGGGGTGAATTCATACTTTTGCAAACGTTCGTTTTCATCGAAGAAAACCGTTAAGCGACGGCGCTCCGGATCGCCAAAGCGTGGGTTTAAGTAATAGACATAGTCCCAACGGTTTTGATGGAACATATCACGCAACAAAGGAACGCCCAATAAGAATTGCACTTGCAACTTCGTCATGCCGACGTGAAGCTGCTCAATCATTTCTTGAGTGACCAAATTGCCTTGTTGCATGTCTGGACGATAAGGATTAATCACGGAGGTGATGGCCTTACCGGGTTGCCACCATTCATTGAAGGCATTCCACTGATTTTCGATCGTTGAGCAACCGCTCAAACCGATCGTCATGACGCCAACAGTACCGAGCAAAAGACTTTTCTTAAGCATAGATTGAAACCAAGTCTGTTCATTAAAACATTAACCCTTCAATGATAAACTAATCGTTCTCTCTGCGCCTATACTTAAGGAACAATTTCGCACTTTCTGACAACTTCCAGAGGGCAAAATATTGTTTCAACAGGTAAGATAAAGGTTTATGAATCTTAATTTCGTTTTTTGAGGACAATGTGGTGAGTTTTGATCAGACCGAGTTAAAAGACAAGGGGTTAAAGGTAACGGTGCCGCGTTTGCGTATTTTGGAGCTTTTCCAAAAAGCAGCCGCCAGTGATAATCGTCATTTAACAGCAGATGATGTTTTCTCTATGCTCAAAGATGAAGGGGGCGATCCCGTTGGATTAGCGACGGTTTATCGCGTGCTTTCTCAGTTTGAAGTTGCCGGTCTCATTCGCCGTCATCACTTTGATGTAGAAACGGCAAGCTACGAATTGGGTGAACCAGAGCATCATGACCATTTGGTTTGTGTGAAGTGCGGACACATTGAAGAGTTTGTAGACGTTGATATCGAGCGCCGTCAAAAAGAAATTGCCAAGCGCTTTGGCTTTGAACTTCAACACCATACGCTTTGTCTTTACGGCATTTGTAAGGACTGTCAAAAGGCGGACGACTAATACAAAAGAGACCTCAATTGAGGTCTCTTTTGTTTTAAGCCTGCGCTAACTCCAAGAGTTCCTGAGCGTTTGCTCTTACCTTATCGGTAATTCCCTGACCACCCAGCATACGGGCAATTTCTTCGATGCGTTCGGCACTTGAAAGCGCTTCGACCTGACTAAAGGTCTTACCTCCACGATCAGCCTTACTTACGTGGAGGTGTTGATGACCGTAGCAGGCCACTTGAGGTTGGTGCGTGACGCACAAAACTTGGCGATCAAGCCCCAACGTTCTCAAAAGTTTCCCGACAACATCGGCCGTTGCACCACCAATACCGGAATCGACTTCGTCAAAAATCAATGTATCGACGGGCGTAGCGCGACTGGTGATCACTGAAATTGCCAAGCTGATGCGAGACAGTTCACCGCCTGAGGCCACTTTCGATAAAGAACGGGGAGCGACACCGGTGTGGCCTGCCACTAAAAATTCACAGCGTTCAAGACCGATGGTAGCCGGTTCACATGGCTGAAGTTGCACTTCAAAAACACCACCCTTCATCGAGAGCGATTGCATGGCTTCGGTGACTTTTTCTCCGAGCACCTTGGCACTTTTCTTTCTCAAAAGAGAGAGCGCTTTAGCGGTGCTTTCAAAAGCGGCTTTTGCACTTTGCTCCTTTTGAACCAACGCTTCAATATCAAGGCTTTGTTGCAAGGATTGAAGCTTTTCTTCGGTTTGTTGAAGCTTGTCGTACAAATCTTCGGGGAGAACGTGGAATTTGCGTGCTGCATTAAAAAAGAGGGAAACGCGAGCGTCGATCTCTTCAAAGCGGCTTTCATCCAAGTCCGTGCGGTTGCGATAGCGGTCAAGCTCTCGAGCAGCGTCAGACACCAAGCCTTGAGCTTCGTAGAGCTGCTGAGCAATTTCACCCAAGCGTTCATCGTATTGTGACAAGCTCTCTAAGCGGGCTGCGTGATGCGAGAGGATGTCACTTGCGCTTTCATCACCATCGACCAAACCTTCGGTGGCAGCTTCCAGTGCCTGAAGAATGTCGTGCGCATTGCCTAAACGCTTGTGCTCGCTGTTGAGCTCTTCCCATTCGTTTTCCTTCGGATTGATTTGGGAGAGTTCTTCTTGCACCCAAGCTAAACGATCGGCTTCATCCGTTAATTTTTGGGCTCGTTCTTTGGCATCCATTAAAACTTTTCGAGCCTCTTGCCAGACTTCAAACGCTTCACGTGTGGCTTTAAGTTCTTTCGTATAACCACCGAACGTATCCAACAAAAGCAATTGGCCGGCAGGCTTCATCAGGGATTGATGGGCGTGTTGGCCATGGATGTCTAATAGCGCTTCACCAACGTCTTTGACTTGGCCGGCGGTGACAGCAATGCCATTAATCCATGCACGAGATCGTCCGTTTTGATCAATGACACGGCGGATGATGACGTTGCGCTCAAGCATATCGTCTTCTGGCATGAGGGCCGCTTCTTGGAGAGTTTGGGCGACTTTGTCGTTAACCTCAAAAATCCCCGTTAAGTCCGTCTGCGTTGCGCCTTCACGGATAACACCCGTATCGGCTCGAGCGCCGAGAATAAACTGCAAAGCGTCAATTAAAATGGATTTCCCGGCACCGGTCTCACCGGTTAAAACCGTTAGGCCCTCGGAGAAATCGAGCGCCAATTGATCCACAATAACGAAATCTTTAAGCGACAAATGCGTGAGCATAAAACGCCTTTCTAGTCCTTAATCGGTAAAGACGGGTTGTCCGACGGCATACGATTCCAGTAGAGCTTTTGTCTTAAGGTATCGTAGTGATTGTGCTCGGTCGGGTGAAGCATGGTAAAGGCCCCAGCGATGGATTGCACGCGCAAAATATCGCCCGGTTGCATCGGATGAAAGTCTTGCATATCACAGTAAGCGGAAGCTTCACGAGCCTCAATCAATTCAATATCAATGGCGCTTGTCGAAGGCAACACGATCGGGCGGTTTGAGAGCGTGTGAGGCGCCACCGGTACCAACACCATGGCATTTAAAGACGGGTGAAGGATGGGGCCACCTGCGGCCATTGCGTAGGCAGTTGACCCTGTTGCCGAAGCTACAATTAAACCATCGGCACGTTGCGTAGCCATGGGTTTACCATCCACCCAGACGTTAAATTCCACCATGGAGCCGGCACGACCGTGTGTAATACCGATGTCATTAATGGCGGTATGCTCCCAAAGAAGGGTGCCTTTCGCGTTATAGAGTTTGGCTTGAAGCATGGCACGGGTATCGGCTTGATACTCACCGTGCAAAAGCGGAGGCAAACCTTCTGCCATGCCTTCGAGTGTGAAATCGGTAATAAAGCCCAAGCGACCGGCGTTAATGGCAATGATGGGAAGCTTATATTTGGCCATGCGTCGGGCGATGCCGAGCGTGGTACCGTCGCCGCCGATAATGATGATGACATCGGCTTTGGTGCCTAATGTTTCAAGGTCCCAGCCTTGAGCTTGAGGCAAATGAGTGGCCGTACTTTCTTCAAGCAATACGTCAACACCTTCTTTTCGAAGAATGTCTAAAAGCATTTGCAAAGCATGCCCCATGGGTTCGGAGCGCTTGGCGAAAACGGCAGCAGTTTTAAATTTGATCATAATTCGAAAACGATAACAGAAAAAAAGCTACTCCGAAAGTGCTCGAAGTAGCTCGTTTTCAAAAATGGTTAATTTTCGAAATTAATCATTGATGTTGTCACCGATGGCCACAGAGTGGAAACCGGCATCGGCGTGAATCACTTCACCGGTGACGGCAGAGGCCATATCGGACAATAAGAACGCGGCCAAGTTACCCACTTCTTCGGTCGTGACCGTGCGACGCAACGGAGCCGTTTCTTCCATGTGATGGAGCATCTTGCTAAAGCCTTGGATGCCGGAAGCGGCCAACGTCTTGATGGGGCCGGCGGAAATGGCGTTACAACGGATACCCTTGGGACCGACGGAGCTGGCGATATAGCGCGTGCTTGCTTCCAAAGCGGCCTTACAAAGACCCATGGTGTTGTAGTTGGGAACCACACGTTCGCCACCCAAGTAGGTGAGCGTCAAGAATGCGCCGTTACGGCCTTCCATTAAGGGCAATGCTGCACGAGCAATGGCCGGGAAGGAGTAGGCGGAAATGTCCATGGCGACCTTAAATGCATCGCGCGTGCAACCTTCCAAGAAGTCGCCGGCAATGGCTTCACGGGGAGCAAAACCGATGGAGTGAACCACACCGTCGATGCCACCCCAAACTTCCTTCAATTGGGCAAAGCAGTCCGTGATTTGTTGATCATCGGAGACGTCCATGCGGAAAACCAAGTTGCTGCCGAAGTCTGCGGCAAATTCCGTCACGCGATCCTTAAAGCGTTCGTTGGCATAACTAAAAGCCAATTCAGCCCCTTCGCGCTTGCAGCATTGAGCAATACCGTAAGCGATGGAACGGTTGGAGACGATACCGGTGATTAAAATCTTTTTACCTTGAAGAAAACCCATTTGAGGCCTCATAAATATGGTTAAGTTACAACTAATCCATTTTAATCAATAAAAACGCGGGCAACAATGCCCGCGTGTAACCGATTAATTCAGATTAATGCGGAATGACCAAGCGTTGTCCGGGGACAAGCTCATGGCCGTTGAGGTCATTGGCATCTTTAATGGCGCTCACGCTGGTGCGCATGCGTTGAGCGATCGTAAAGAGCGAGTCACCTTTTTTGACGCGATAAACACTATTTTGCAAGCGACGACGTTGAACATCGGGCACCACCAGCGTTAATCGTTGGCCCACCTTAATGCGGTTCGATTTGAGCTTGTTGGTGCGGCGAATATCGTTAGCTGAAATTCGGAAGCGTTGTGCAATTTTGGAGATCGAGTCGCCTTTTCGCACGCGGTAGGTGATGCGACGCTTGGAGGGCAACGGATCCAACTTCATTTGTTCTTTGGCTTGATCGGCAGAGATGTCCTCTTGAACACCGTGATTTTTTACAAGCAAAGAGCTTCCAGCCATCACGCGACGGTTTTTCGGAATCTTATTGGCTGCGCGCAATTCGTCTTCGGTCATGTGAAAGCGCTTGGCAACGCTCTTTAATGTGTCCTTAGACTTCATCTTGTAGGTAGACCAATTAGAAAGCGGCTTACCTGACGTTTGCCAGTCCAAAAGGTTACTCACAAAGACATCGGCTTTGTCAGCAGGGATGAGCAAGGATCGTTGGTGCGCACCCAAAACCACCGGGCGGTTAAAGCTCGGGTTTAAGAGTCGGAATTCTTCTAAGTCCGTTTCGGCTAACTGAGCGGCCGTTTCCAAATCCAAATCGCGGTTTTTGTTCACTCGAACAAAATACGGTTCGTTGGCAATGTTGGGTAAGGTCAAGCCGTATTTTTGCGGTTCGGCAATAAGTTTTTTAATGGCCAAGAGTTTCGGCACATAACGTGCCGTCTCCGTTGGCAAATTAAGACTCATGAAATCGGTGTCAAGACCTTTGGCAGCATTATTTTGAATTGCACGACGGATGCTGCCTTCCCCCCAGTTGTAAGCGGCCAGTGCCAAATGCCAGTCACCAAATTGACCATAAAGGGATTGCAGGTAATCCAGCGCTGCGCGCGTGCTTTCAATGACATCTAAACGATCGTCGCGCCAGCTTGATTGACGCAAATCGAAGATGTCGCCCGTGGAGGGTAAAAATTGCCAAAGGCCCGCAGCTTGAGAGCGCGACAAGGCTTCTGGCTGAAAGGCACTTTCAATAAAGGGCAAAAGGGCAATCTCGGTGGGCATGCCGCGGCGTTGAGTTTCACTCACAATGTAGTAGAGATACATGCGTGAGCGAAAGGCCATTTTTTGCGTATAGGGGAGACTGTGAGTGTAGAAATTCAGTTCCGGCTCGACCACCGAATCGGGCAAGTCATTTAATCCGAAACCATTGCGGATACTGGCCCAAACAGAGTCTTCAGGGGCAATACGAGAGTTTGCCGCTTCACGCAATTCAACGGCCTGAGCCAATTCATCTTCGATGGTAATGTTGCCCAAAAGGTCCACGTAATTGGACGCAATGGCCTGCGTGCCCAAAAAGACACCGGCGGCCATAATGAAGGCTCGGATTTTATTCACTTGAAGTGCTCTCGATATTGAGGATTATTCGGGGACCGTTTGTCCCGAAACAATCGTACGAAGGCCATCGGCATCGACAATTTGAACGTGCTTTTGATTCACAACAATCAAATTATCATGCGAGAAGCGTGACAGTACGCGACTGACCGTTTCAAGCTTGAGGCCCAAATACGAACCGATTTCGGCACGCGTCATACGAAGCACAAACTCCGTGCGCGAATAACCTCGGGATTCAAAACGCTGTGCGAGATTTAAAAGGAAGGCCGCAAGGCGTTCCTCAGCGTGCATGGAACCTAATAAGAGCATAAGACCGTGTTGACGCACGATCTCACGAGAGAGAGTTTTTTGAAAGTGTTCGCTGTACTCAGGGATTTCATCACAAGCGGCCAAGATGCGTTCGTAAGGAATCACACAGACTTCGGTGTCCTCTAAAGCGACAACGTCGCACGAATGCACTTCATTGGCAATGCCGTCCAAACCGATCAATTCGCCGGCCATGTGAAAGTTCGTGACTTGTTCACGGCCGTCGCTGCTCATGACGGAGCTTTTGAGAAAGCCTAAGCGGATAGCATAAATAAATTCGAAACGGTCGCCGGCACTAAAAAGCGGCTCACCGCGACGAATGCGCTTGCGGTTGGAAACCAAATCTTCCAATCGATCAATTTCTTTGAGTGAGAGGCCTAAAGGAACACAGTGCTCACGCAAATTGCAATGAGTACAACTCACTCTTAAGGATGTAGCTGCAACAATAGGAGAAGAAATGGTTGACATCTTATAAGCACAAGCTGGTAAATCACTTAATTGTCAAATGAATTTTGCAAGTAGCCAGATGTTTTTATTAAAGTTTTTGACCCAAAGCGATGCAAAATAAAGACAAATACATTTTTATCTTTTGATTTTAATCAAAAGTTATGAGCGAAATAATAACAGAACTTTCGTTCAAATCAAATGTTCGAACTTGTATTAACGTTTTTCTGCTTAAAAGACGTAGCAATAATTTCGCAAGAAAGCGCCAAACATACTAAAATTCACAAATTCGCCTATGAGTAATTATGAATGTCTTTTGGGGCGATTTCCGTTAATTAACTAAAGAGAATTTATATGGAAACTTCGCAAATCCGCGAGACCTTTTTGAAGTTCTTCGAAAGTAAAGGTCATACGATTGTGCATTCCAGCCCGGTGGTGCCCGGCAACGATCCCACGTTGCTTTTCACCAATGCTGGTATGAACCAATTTAAAGATGTGTTTTTGGGTTTTGATAAGCGCCCCTATACGCGCGCAACGACCTCTCAAAAGTGCATCCGCGCCGGTGGTAAGCACAACGATTTGGATAACGTCGGTTACACGGCCCGTCACCACACGTTCTTTGAAATGTTGGGTAACTTCAGCTTCGGTGACTACTTCAAGCATGACGCTATTAAGAATGCTTGGGAATTGTTGACGAAGCACTTTAATTTGCCTGCTGAAAAGCTTTGGGTGACCGTTTACGCAGAAGACGATGAAGCCTACGATATCTGGAATAAGGAAGTGGGTGTTCCGGCTGAACGTATCGTTCGCATCGGCGACAACAAGGGCGCTCGCTACATGTCGGACAACTTCTGGATGATGGGTGACACGGGTCCTTGCGGTCCTTGCTCTGAAATTTTCTATGACCACGGTGAAGAAGTTCAAGGTGGCCCTCCGGGAAGCCCTGAAGAGGACGGTGACCGTTACATCGAAATTTGGAACCTCGTGTTCATGCAATTTAACCGTGATGAACAAGGCGTGATGCACAAGTTGCCCAAGCCCTCTGTTGATACGGGTATGGGTTTGGAACGTATTTCTGCCGTGTTGCAACACGTTCACAGTAATTACGAAATCGATCTCTTTAAGAATTTGTTGGCCGCTGTTAAGGCCGGTGTTGAAGCCGCTGGTGCTACGGATGTGGATCCGATGTCTCCGTCTTTGCGCGTGATTGCTGACCACATTCGTGCTTGTGCATTCTCCGTGGCCGATGGCATTGTGCCGGGTAACGAAGGCCGCGCCTATGTGTTGCGCCGCATCTGCCGTCGCGCTATCCGCCACGGCTACAAGTTGGGTGCTCGCGATCAATTCTTTGCGAAGTTGGTCAATGCCGTTGCCGCTGAAATGGGTGACGCTTATCCTGAAGTGAAGAATCCGAAGATTGAGCAAATTTTGGCTAAGGAAGAACAACGCTTCCGCCAAACGTTGGCTCAAGGCATGGAAATGTTGGAAAAGGCCATCGCCGAAACGAAGGATGGTGTCTTGGACGGCAAGCTTGCCTTTAAGCTTCACGATACGTACGGCTTCCCGGTTGACTTGACCGCTGACGTTTGCCGTGAACGCAATTTGACGGTGGACATGCAAGGCTTTGATGCTGCTATGCAAGAGCAACGCGACATGGCCCGTGCTAGCGCTAAATTTAAGATGGCCGCCGGTTTGGAATATAGCGGTGCCGATACGACCTTTACGGGTTACGAACGCGAAGCTGAAGACGGAGTGTCTGTTTTGGCACTTTACTTGGACGGCGAACCTGTTGAAGAGTTGCCCGCCGGTGCTGAGGGCGTGATCGTTTTGGATACAACGCCGTTTTACGCTGAAAGCGGTGGTCAAGTGGGTGACACCGGTGTGATGAAGAATGACACTACGGTGGCTCGCGTGATCGATACGCAAAAGATCAAGGCCAAGGTTTTTGGTCACCAAGTGCACATTGAAGAAGGTTCTGTGCATGTGGGCGATAAGTTCTCTGTCAAGATCGACAGCGAACGTCGTGCCATGACGCGTTTGAATCACTCTGCTGCTCACTTGATGCAATCGGCTTTGCGCAAGGTTTTGGGCGAACACGTTTTACAACGTGGCTCTTGGGTGGGCCCCGATGTTTGCCACTTTGACTTCACGCACAATGAAGCCATGACGGTTGAACAAATCCAAGAAGTGGAAGATATCGTCAATCGTGAAATTTTGGCCAACACGGCCGTCAAGTGCGAAGTGATGCCGATCGAAGAAGCCAAGAAGTCCGGTGCTTTGATGCTCTTTGGTGAAAAGTATGGCGAAACGGTTCGTGTTTTGACGATCGGTTCTTCCATTGAATTCTGCGGTGGTACGCACGTGGCTCGCACGGGTGACATCGGCAGCTTCAAGGTCTTGAGCGAAGGCGGTATCGCTGCCGGTATCCGTCGTATCGAAATGACGACCGGTATGAACGTTGTTGCTTTGACGCGTAAGCAAGAAGCCACGATTAAGGATGCCGCTCGTGTCTTGAAGTCTCCGGTTGACTTGGTGGTCAATAAGGCTGAAACGGTTTTCGAAACGGTGAAGTCCCTTGAAAAACAAATCACGCAATTAAAGACCAAGTTGGCAACGGCTGCCGCTGCCGAATTGGTGAACTCTGCTAAGGAAATGGATGGCTACAAGTTGGTTGTGAGCCGAGCTGATACCGATGCAAAGAGCTTGCGTGGTATGGCTGAAACGTTGCGCGACAAGTTGGGTACCGCTGTGGTGGTGCTTGCTTGCGAAAACGACGGCAAGGTTCAAGTCGTGGCTGCTGTTTCCAAGTCTTTGATTGCTCGCATGAAGGCCGGTGAAATCGTTTCTCATGTTGCTCAAGTCTTGGGCGGCAAGGGTGGCGGTAAGCCTGATCTTGCGATGGCCGGTGCTTCTGACGCTACGCATTTAGGCGAAGCGTTGGCCGGCGTCGAAGCTTTCCTTCAAGGTAAGTAAGATGCGCTTTGATAAGCAAATCGACACTCGGGGCACCAAGTGCCCCATGCCGGTTCTTAAAACAAAAAAGGCCCTTGCGGATATGCAAACCGATGAAGTGCTTTGCGTGTTAGCAACGGACCCGGCAAGCGTTGCCGATATTGCGCAATTTGCTTCTCAAACCGGGCACAAAATGCTCGCTCAAGAGACGCAAGACAATGGTGAAATTCATCACTACATTGCACACAAATAGCTTGTTTTAAGTTCAGCAAAAATGCTCACTCAACTTAGAAATTGGGTGAGCATTTTTTACATACAAAATGGCTTTTTTGAGCGTAAAACACACTCTATCTTAGGATAGTGTGTAATTTTTCACGAAAACCGAAGATAGAGTGTGAAAAGATTTGATTAAGATCGAAAAGGACTAAATGTAGCTGACAGGCACAGAACCTCGATTAGGAACCCTTACCGAGTGCAACGTTTTCTTTCCAAAGCAAATAGCACACCAAACGGTTTCCTCATCTTTGACATCTAAAAATTGACGAACGATTTGGGATTCAGCGGCCTTCGTTGCGTAACCGGCAAAGCAGCATCCGATGCCATGTGCTTCGCACGCCAAATTAAAGTACGTCAAAGCAATACCAGTATCCACAGGCCCCCAAACGTGATTGCTGGGACCGACCACAAAAGCAATGTGCGGTGCGCCACGCAAGATGACATCTTTGCCATTTCTGTACCTTTCCAAAATGGAGTCAATTGCGTAACGCTTGCCGTAAACAGGATGATGCCGAGCCTCTTTGTCAAACCATTGTGCAATGAGTTCCGTAAGTGCTTTCGTTTTTTCGGGCGACTTCAAAACAATCCAACGCAATTTACGGTTATTGCCACCCGAAGGGGCGTAGTTTGCGGTTTCCAAAATTGCAGTCATAGTACTCTCATCAACCGGTGTTGATTGGAAGTTGCGATAAGAGCGACGAGACTGCAAAAAGCGAAGAAGAACTTCTGTTTTTGAAGGATCGAAAGAAAAAGCTTTAGGCATCTCAAAATGTTCAGAGAGCTGTTGCGTGGCACAGCCTTGAGGACAATAGGCAACGCACTGTCCGCAATCATTGCAACGCTTGGAAGCTTCCTCGGTCATGGAGGGGAGCCCGTCAACCATTTGAATCAACCCTTTGGGACAGACTTGAGAGCAAATACTGCAATGGATGCATCGAGTGGGATCGGTATGAAATTTAGGACTCATCTTGCTCTCCTAGAATGATTAACAATTTTCAGTATACATTTTGCAGGAGTTTAAGATACAAAAAAGGCCTCCCAGATATCTGAGAGGCCCTAAGGAGAAGCAAACTTTTCCTATTTATCTAGGATTAAGCAACCTTAGCGTCGTCAGTGCGAACGCGGTTGGCAACCAAACCCCAGAACGTCCAGCCGAGGAACGTTGCGATGGAACCCCAGAACACTTCGAAGTAGCCCGTAGAGATCAAGGCGTAGAAGCTGTAAACGGCACCAATAAGAGCAACGAACGTGTACAAGCGAGCTTGGGACGGATTCACGCGAGCTTCGCGCATAATCACACCAACGGCAGCCATGGACAAGATGTACGGCATGATGTTGGTCACAACGGCCAAGTCAACGAGCATGTTGAATTGCTTGAACAATTCGGGGCTGATCGTCATTAAGCAGAAGCCCGTTTGGATCGTGGTGATGATGATCATACCGGCGATCGGGGCGCTGAACTTATTAACACGAGCGAAGACCTTCGGGAACAAACCGTCAACGGCGGATTGTTGGAAGACCTTAGCAATCGTAAATTGCCAACCCAACGTAGAGCCGGCGCAAGACAAGACGAGCAAGCCCATCACGATCTTACCGATTTCAGGCGAGAACATTTGAGCAAAGACCAAGCCGAACGGAGCATTCGTAGCCACCAAGTCAGCATTCGGAACGATACCGGCGATGATGTTCGTAGAGACGATGTAAATGATAGCCACGCCAATCGTAGCAGCCATCACAGCGATCGGCACATTCTTTTCAGGATTGTCGATAGCGTCACTGTTAGCACAAGCACTTTCCAAACCTAAGAAGGCCCACAACGTCATGGAGATGGAAGCACCGACAGCACTAAAGAAGGGCTTGTCATGCGGGTTCCAGCTGGCGGCGTAGAGTTGCGGATCAAACCAGAACCAACCAATCACGGAAAGAACCAACACGGGGATGATCACACACCACACAGCCACAGAGCTCAACTTACCGGTGATGCTGGCGCCCATGAAGTTGGAAGCCGTACAAACCCAGAGCACGACGATGGTGGAGATACAAACTTGAAGCGGGGTGAGTTCCACATCAAAAAGTGTGGCACCGTAACCCACGCAGGTAATAGCAATAGCGATGTTGGCAAACAACAATGACACACCGTAGGTGTAGTTGGCCATGAAGTTACCGGACTTGCCAAAGGCGTATTCGGAATAACCACCCATACCCGGGCGCTTACTGAACATACCGCATTTGGCAAATGCGTAAGCTAAGCACAAGGAGCCCACAGCGGTGACCACCCATGAAAGGATGGAGATGGTGCCGACTTCAGCAAGCTTGGTCGGTAACATCACAATACCGGAACCCATCATGTTAATGGCGGTCAAGAGCGTTAATTCGAAAACGCTCATTTTTGCACGAGATGAAGACATAAAAACTCCGATCTGAGTCAAAAGGCGACTGGAGAGGTGTCGCTCTTTTGACTCGACAGTATTATTAAAAGTTAGTTATAGGGATTAGTGTTGTTCTTTCAACACGTAGCCGTAAGCACGCTTGCGACCGTCTTCATCCAATTGGATGTAGACGCCTTGAAGTTCCGGAGAGAAGCCCGGCATACGGTTAATACCTTCTTCAAGGGCCAAGAAGTACTTGAGCACGGAACCGCCCCAGACTTCACCCGGTACGCAGCAAAGCACGCCCGGAGGATAGGGGAGAGCACCTTCAACAGCGATGCGGCCTTCAGCCTTTTCGAGCGGAACGAGGTCAACGTGACCACGGATGAACTCGAAGTGAGCTTCTTGCGGTTGCATAGCCATCTTCGGGAAGTGAGCCTTACGGAACATTTCCTTTTGAAGTTGCTTGACGTTACGGCTCTTATAGAAGTCGTGCATTTCTTGGCACAACTGACGGATCGTGTAACCACGATAACGATCAATGTTGGCTTCGTAGATGCTCGGGAGCACTTCTGCGAGCGGAGCGTCACGGTCTAAGAGTTCTTCGAAACGCTTGATTTGCGAAACGAGATGGTTCATCTTGGCCGTATCTTCTGCGGGCGTCATCAAGAAAAGGATGGAGTTCAAGTCACACTTTTCCGGAACGATGTTATTTTCACGCAAGAAGTTAGCCAAAATCGTAGCGGGAACACCGAAGTCATCGTATTCGCCCGTTTCGGCCTTAATACCCGGCGTCGTCAACAAGAACTTGCACGGGTCGACGAAGTATTGGTGTTCGCCGTAGCCTTCAAAGGCGTGCCACTTTTCACCGGGCTTGAAGTCAAAGAACTTCAAGTCGTTGGCCATTTCTTCGGTGTCAAAGCTTTCCCAAGGACGACCGTCAACAACTGGCGGAACGAACGGACGGATGTGGTGGCAGTTCTTGATCAAAGCTTTACGAGCTTCAATACCAACCTTCACGCAGTCGAGCCACAAATCGCGACCCAATTGACCTTCGTGCATCTTGGCATTGACGTCCAATGCGGCAAAGAGGGGATAGAAGGGGCTCGTAGAGGCGTGCATCATGAAAGCGTTGTTTAAGCGCTTGTGCGGGCAGTAGCGATCTTGCCCCTTGATGTGACTATCCTTCTTATGGATTTGACTGGTTTGGGAGAAACCAGCTTGTTGCTTGTGAACAGATTGCGTCACCAAGATACCCGGATCTTCAGGACCCAAGTCCAAAAGCAACGGAGAGCAATCCTTCATCATCGGGATGAATTGTTCGTAGCCGACCCATGCAGAGTCAAAGAGGATGTAGTCGCACAAGTGGCCGATGCTATCGACGACTTGACGAGCATTGTAAATCGTACCGTCATAGGTACCGAGCTGAATCACAGCCAAACGGAAGGGGCGTTTTTGGTCGGCCTTTTCGGGGCTGACTTCTTTGACCAAACCACGGAGATAGTCTTCATTGAAGCAGTGGGCATCGATACCACCGATGAAGCCGTAGGGATTACGGGCCGTTTCGAGATAGATCGGGGTAGCACCAGCTTGCAAGAGAGCACCGTGGTGGTTGGATTTGTGGTTATTTCGGTCAAAGAGAACCAAATCGCCGGGGGCTAGAAGGGCATTTAAAACAACTTTGTTCGAAGCAGACGTACCGTTCAAAACGAAATACGTTTTGTCTGCGTTATAGATCTTGGCGGCGGCTTGTTGAGCTGCACACGGAGCACCTTCGTGAATCAAAAGGTCGCCCATGGAGACGTCGGCATTGCACAAGTCAGAGCGGAAAACCGATTCGCCAAAGAATTCATAGAAAGCACGGCCAGCGGGGTGACGGCGGAAGAATGCACCACCTTGGTGCCCCGGGCAGTCGAATTGGGAGTTACCGTTTTGAACGTATTGTTCAAGGCTACCGAAGAAGGGCGGGAGAACCGCATCTTCGTACTTCGTTGCGGCGCAGTCGACTTGACGGCCATAGAAAGCCTTGTTGGTCGGGTTGGTGTCGATAACACCGTGGAGACGACCAACGGGCAAATCTTCTTTTGCTTCGCTCACAGCGAAAACCGGAAGGTTGAAGTGCTTGGCTTCAACAGCTTCGAGCTTACCAGCAGCGATGTCTTCGGCAGACATGACGATCGCAGAAACTTCCGTTAAGTCGGCATGATCTAAACAGACCGTTTCACGAACGGAATCAAAAGCAGATTCAACACCGGCGCTAACCGCAATTTTAAGTTGTTTCATAGGTATACCTTTATTTTGTGCGCAAAAAGGCGCACTTGTTCCTTGAATTAGGGTTCTTCAAGTAGGGTTGGTAAATTATTTAGGCAATAAAACACCACGCCCTGCATAGGGAATACAAATTCAGTTAAAGTAAAATTTTGGATTTTTGAATTTCGTCTAAGCGGGGAGCTTAATAGAAATTCGGAGTTGTGCCGTCCAAAATAAAAAACGGCGAGCAACAAACTTAGGAAGCGTTTGTTGAGGCGGAGGAAAAGCGATGGAAGCTAAAGCAAGAACGACAAACGAAACACATAATGTGACGTATGCGTCTTATGACGCTATTTTGTACGTAGGCATTAACATGCATTTGAATTCTCCTAAGGGACTAGCGAATCATCGCACTTATTTGCTCTGGTCTTTTTAGGGATCGTGAACTCTAATTTCTCTAGGGAGTTTTTAGTTCTAGCGAGAGATTGAGTCCTTAATTTTTATCTCTTAGAGACCGAACGCATATCAGTATTACACTATTTTCGAAATAATGCAATCTACTTAGATATATTTTTTTTGTAACGGACTTGTCAAAATAGGAAAAAGCCTCAATCGCCCATATATCAGGGAGTTGAGGCTTTTTTGAAGTTTTTTTAATAGTTGGATGTTACAAATTTTCGATAGGGATATCACCGTAAATGTCACACCACATGGGCCAAATTGTGCTGTAAGCCAAGGTTGTCAAAGCCAAGGCTGCAGGCACAACGATAAACATGGATACATCGTGTAAACGGAAGGTATCCAGTAAGAAAATCAGCGCAAAAGAACTCACCATGGTGATGATGCCGATGATGATTAAAAGCACCAAAATGGCAAGCCAATTTCGCAGACAACCGAAGAACGAATAAAACACCGCTTTGGTCACCGTCATGTTTTTCCAAGCGATTAACGCCGGAGCAAACCATGTGGCCATTTGACCCAGTGTGTAGAGCACTAAAGTGATCACAATCGCAGTGTAGGGAAGGTTGGCAAAAACGGAATCCCATACCAAACGGCCGTCTTGGATTTGCCACTTCGCAATTTCATCCATGGCCGTTAAGGCATAGGCAAAATTAGCTGCCACCAAAAAGCCCCCGTAGACAAGGCCCACGCGAAAGAGTCGCATGCGTTGAGAGGGCTCTTTAAAGAGCGCAACGAGAATTTGGTAAGTGGGTTGTCGATTTTCCTCAGCGTCTTTGGTGGCGTTAATGACCAACATCGTGCCAAAGGGCATGAAAAGGGCCGCAATCACCAAACCGATGAAGGGCAGTGATGTCAAAACCGACATCATGAAAACGTAAAAAATCACAATACTCGCCAAACCAAACGGGGCCTGGCGTAAAGCGAAGGCCCCGCGTTTAATCCATTGAATGGGCGAGGAAACAGCAGCAATATGTCCTTGCATGAATTAGAACCCGAAGTTAATAAATTTTGGCGTACCTAACGTGCCTTTACGTTGACCGGCATCCACAGGAGACGGACGATCGGCTTTGTTTTCCACCGAGTACGGAATATGGGTGGAACCCGGCGTGACCACGTATTCGGTGACGCGATTGTTTTGGTCGCGAACCGTTTCGATTTCCGTGCGAGAGCTTTCCGGTTTAGTGTACTTACCGGCTGCACGATCCCTACGGGCCTTGGCGTAGTCTTCACTCGTAGGTGCTAAATTCGGATTGGGCTCTGCATACGTTTTTGCCTTTTCTTGCATGCGTTCATAACCCGTTGCTTGACGGCCTTGTGAGTCTTTGTTCGTCAAGTTTTTTTGTGACAGTTGCGGGGGTGTTAAGTCACTTTGGGAAGCGCTAGGAGCAGCATAAGCCGATTGGCATAAAGCCAGTCCTAAAGCAGAGGCAATGATAAGTGTTTTTTTCATAAACATTCTCGATTCAAAATGTGTGTATATCTGCTTTGATTATAACGAAGCAATAGCACTAAAAATGATTATTTCTCGTAAGTATGCGTTAACGCAAAAAACAAATTAACAAGAGCGTAAATTCAGTCTTAGATATACTGTTGAGATGCCATTTCAATCATTTTCTTTTGAGGTTTGTAATGATTATTCGAGCGGAAAAGCCATCTGATCATGCGGTAGTTTTTGAGTTGATCAAAGCGGCATTTTTGGGTGCTCAACACAGTGATGGCACCGAGCAAAATTTGGTGGAAAATCTGCGAAAAGGAACGTCTTTTGTTCCCGAGTTGTCGTTGGTTGCCGTAGAAAACGATGAGATTGTGGGCCATGTGCTTTTTACTGAAGGAAAGGTTGGCGAAGAAGCCGTACTTGTGTTGGCTCCCCTGTCAGTTAAACCATCGCATCAACACAGGGGAATCGGCATAGCGCTGGTTAAACGAGGGCACGAAATCGCTAGGACTTTGGGCTACGGTTACGTTTTTGTTTTGGGAAGCGAACACTACTATCCGAAGTTTGGTTATGCCTCAGCAAGCACTCTTGGTTTTGAGGTACCCTGGAGCTTTCCTGATAGCAACTTCATGGCAATTAAATTGCGAACTGACGCACCCCAATTAAAAGGAATTTTGGTCTATCCGGAAGAATTCGGCATTGGACGTTAGCGTCTTGCAATTGTGGGAAACGATTAGGTGAAGAAACATTTCCCAGGCAGTCAAAAGCCTATAATGGAAGTTAGTTTTATGTTGTTGACGAAAGGCTTAAGAGAAAGCACTTGCGCCAAAAGGTAAAGTAGCCAAGTATGCAATCACTTTGGATGGTTGTTTCCGCATTATTCTTCGCGTTCTATGCGGTTTTCGTAAAGTTAGCGGGTCTTGACGGCATTTCATCTTTTGAAGTGCTCTTTTATCGATCAATTTTCGGATTGGTTGTCTTTTCATTGATGATGCATCGAAAGGGGATTGGGTTTACAACACGTTACCCCTTCGATCATGGTCTTCGGTCGATTGTCGGCGCCGGTGCGATTTTAGCTGGTATCTATTCCATTTCTCATTTAAACATCGGCTTGGCAATGACGCTTAATTACACCTCGCCCCTTTTCCTAGGGTGCTTTGCCATTGCCGCCGCCATTCGCACGCACGGTCAAATTAACTGGAAGCTTCTCTCTACCCTTATTTTAGGGTTTGGCGGTGTGGTCACCATGCTCTCACCCACCATTGCACCACACGAATACGGTGCCGCTCTTGTGGGGCTTTCTGCCGGTTTTTGTACCTCCGTTGCCGTCTCTTTTGTTAAGCGCTTAGGAATCAAAAAAGAACCTGAGTTGCGCATCCTTTTTTACTTTGTTTTGGTCGGTATGGTGACGGGTCTCGTAGGGACGTTTGTCACGGGTGGTTTTCATGCGCCCTCGATGGCCGGATGGTGCTATTTGTTGGGAATTTCGGTTACGGCAACTTGCGCACAATTTTGCTTAACGCGAGCTTTCTCGCGAGGCAATATCGTTTTAAGTGGCGCCCTTCAATACACAGTCATTTTATTTTCAACGGTGATGGGAGAAATTGTCTTTGCCGAACCCGTTACGATCCCTGTTGTTATTGGGATGATCATTATTGTGGTTACGGGTATTTTGGCGAGCTTGTTGACTCGGAAAGAGCAGAAAAAGGCAAGCGAGCACATCAAAGAACGGCAGCGTCGCGCCGGTATGGAAGTGTGACGGAAAGATTAAAGGCCTCAATTTGAGGCCTTTAACATTAATCACGGTCAAATGGCATTTTCTCTGGCCATGCAATCAGTTCATTGTGATCCATTTCGTCAATGGCGGACGGCCCCAACTCAGCGGTATTGACTGCATAGTTGAGCTTAGCGTAAACATTGGCAACATCTTCCATCAAAATATCGTCAGGATCGTGACGTTCGTCTTCAAGTCGATCAATGCAATCTTGAAGACACTCTAAGGTGTCGCTTAACGTAGCAATAAGCCATTCTCGATCAACAGTCATGGTAATTCCTCTCAAATTTCAATCCAAAAGAGTGGGATTTTGGTCAAGTGTATGAAAAATTCAACGCTATGCTGTAAAAAGCTGTTGCAAAGTTCCCAAATCATTGGAGTTTAATTCTAAAATAGTCAAGATATTGTATCCAATTTTTCTTGGGCGTCATCGACATGAAAAAACTCCAAAAATCCGCCTTAGCTCTGAGCTTGATGTTGTCTTTTGCCGTTTCTGCTGAAGCGGCATACCTCGGTCAGTTAACCGTTCAAAGCCAAGCTCATCAGAATTTTCAAGCCACGTTTTTAGTTCACGATGTTGCTCCGAACGGCACATCTTTGACTGCACGTTTGGCACCGGAAGAAGTTTATCGTCAGTACAAGATGGTGATGCCCGAAAGCGCCAAGGGTTTATCTTTGGCGTTGATCAATAAAAACCCGTTGACGTTAAGAATTTCTGCTCATTCTCCCGCTCAAGAGCGCGCCTTCCCGTTGTTGGTTGAATTAAATGAGGGCGGACAAAAAACGGTTCGTCAATACAACATTCACTTGGGCGCTACAGGAACTGTGGAACCGGTTGCCGTTCAAATGAAGGCTGAGCCCATCGCTCAACCGGAACCTTCTGTGGCAGCGATTATCAAGCAAGCCGAACCGGTAAAGCCTGCCCAAGCGGCCCCCGTGAAAAAGGCAGTGACCTCTACCCAAACGCCTTTGGAGCGCATGCAAGCTCAAAACTATGATTTGAGTCGTCCGATCGTGATTGAGCATGGCTACACGCCTTGGTCTTTGGGTGTGCTTTATCAAAAGCTTTACCCGCAAGCGAGCGTCAACCAAGTTTTGGTTGCGTTGGCTGTTCACAATCCTCAAGCTTTCCCTGCAGGTAACGTTCGCCAATTAAAAGCCGGCGCACAATTGAGTGCTCCGAGCAAAGATTTGGTGATGTCAATTGATCGAAAAGCCGCTCAAGAGATTGTGCAAAAGGGTTTGACCATTGAAGAGGTCGCAAGCCGTCCTCAACCGATTTCGCAACCGGCAGCTAAGCCTCAACCGAAAAAGCCCACTGTGAAACCGCAACCGAAGGTTGAACAACCCGCAGTAGCCCCGGTTGAAGAGGCAAAGCCCGCAGTGACACCTGAACCCAACGCTCAACCGGAAGTAAAAAACGAGATCCCGGTTGTCGAAACCCCGCACTTTACGGATACCTCAAAGACGCCTGTAGCTGAGTCAACGTTGCCGCAAGAACCTTTGACGCAATTGCCGCCGGCAGATGAAGTCAAACCTGCCGATCCTGCACCGACCTTAGAAATCATGACCGAAGAAGAGGAAGTGGTTCAAGAAGAGTCGACGAGCTGGGGTTGGTATCTTTTGATTTTGGCTCTCCTCGGTGGTGCCGGGTTCCTTTATTGGAATACCAAAAAGGGCGGTCGTGTGAATTTAAATGGCTTTAAGTCCTTCTTGGAAAAGAAGACGCCGCAGGTTCGCCAAGAGCCTGCAGCAACGGTAGCTCAACAACCGACGGCTCAAACGGTGCATCAACCCGCAAGTGAAACTGTTCAACAACCGATGGGCCAAGAGTTTAAGGGCCAAACCCTTGAAGAAGTGACGCCACAAACGGCGGTTCATCGTGAAGAGGTCAAGCCGGTTGAAGTTATTGAACCCGTGCAAAGAATGGTAAATACTGAACGCCCGAAAGATAGTTCCAATATCTTTGACTTGGTAGGCGACGCTGAAGTTGAAGAGGCTAAGCCTGCTTCTGCTCAAAACGCTCCTGCATCGGGCGGTCAAAGCATGAAAGATTCTTTAGACATGGCTCGTTCTTTCATTGCGATCGAAGCAACGAGAGAGGCTTTTGAGCTTTTGCAACAAGTGATCAAAAACGGTACACCCGAAGAAAAGGCTGTAGCTGAAGTTTTGATGAAGCAAGTTCGAAAGTAACAATAATGCGTGTTGCTTTAGGCATTGAATATAACGGTGAAGCATTTTGCGGTTGGCAAACCCAACCGCAAGTGCCAACCGTACAAACCACACTGGAAGCGGCGTTAAGCCGCTTTGCCGTTTCTCCGATTTCGACCATTTGTGCAGGCCGAACCGATACGGGTGTTCACGCAACGCATCAAATTGTGGATTTTGAGCCACCTGTGGATCGTCCCTTAACAGCGTGGGTGAGGGGTGTTAATACGTTCTTGCCACCTACGGTTGCCGTTAAGTGGGCACGGTGGGTTCCTGATGATTTTTCCTCTCGCTTTAGCGCGACGGAGCGCATTTACGAGTATTGGATTTTGAATGCGCCGATTCGCAGTCCGCTGATGGAAGGTAAAGTCGGTTGGCAATTTCGACCGCTTGATGAAAAGCTAATGCAAACGGCGGCGAATTACTTGATCGGTGAACATGACTTTTCGAGTTTCAGAGCTGCCGAATGCCAAGCCAAGAGTCCCGATCGTGTTATGCACGAGGTACGTATTGAACGCGTGGGTCGAATGATCGGGATTCGATTAAGGGCAAATGCCTTTTTGCATCACATGGTTCGCAATATTGTGGGTAGTCTCGTCTACGTGGGCACCGGGCGCGAAAGCGTGGATTGGTTTAAAGAGGTGCTTGAAGCTCGGGATCGCACGGTTGCTGCGCCCACCTTTGCCGCAGGCGGTCTTTATCTTGTGGGTGTTCGCTATCCCGAAGAGTACGAAATTCCACTTTACAGTCCCACTATTTGGGACTATCCCGTTGGTATAATGGATAAGTTTTAAAGGCCTTAGCGCCCATTGAAAAGGAAAGATAATGAGTTGGATTGATCGTTTGTTGCCTCGTATTAATAAGCGCGAAAATCAACGAACTGAAAAGAAAAAAGACAGCACGATTCCTGAAGGTTTATGGACAAAGTGCCCGAGTTGCGAGCAAGTGCTCTATACCGAAGAATTGCGTGATTCCTTGATGGTGTGCCCGAAGTGCGGTCATCATATGCGTATCGGTGCTCGTGTTCGTGTTGAAAATTTCCTTGATCCGAAAAACCAAGTTGATTTAGCGCAAGAAGTTCGAGCCGTTGACCCGTTGAATTTTGTCGATAGCAAACCTTATCCTGAACGTCACCAACAAGCTATTGATAAGACGAAGGAAACGGAAGCGTTGGTTGTGAAGTACGGGACGTTGCGTGGTTTGCCTGTGGTTGTTGCCGCTTTTGATTTTAACTTTATGGCCGGTTCCATGGGTTCTGCTGTGGGTGAGCGTTTTGTTCGAGGTGTGGCTGAAGCCACGCGCTTGAAGTGCCCCTTTATCTGCTTTGCTGCTTCCGGTGGTGCCCGTATGCAAGAAGGCCTTTTGTCTTTGATGCAAATGGCAAAAACGACCGCTGCTGTGGCCGGTTTAGCCAAGGAAAATCTCCCCTTTATTTCCGTACTTACGGATCCTACGATGGGTGGCGTGTCCGCTAGTTTTGCCTTTATGGGCGACATCGTGATTGCTGAGCCCAAGGCATTAGTTGGTTTTGCAGGTCCCCGTGTGATCGAACAAACGGTTCGTGAAAAGTTGCCCGAAGGATTCCAACGTTCAGAGTTCCTTTTGGAAAAGGGCGCTATTGACATGATTGTTGATCGCCGAGAAATGCGTGCCAATATTGCCGAATTGATTGCATTGTTGATGAAAAAGCGTTACACGAACGCCGAGTAATTTGCCTTGAATCTATCGCCAATCGACCATGCTTAGAGGGTATGGTCGATTTTGCTTGAAAGAAGAAAATGAGCCAAAAACAAACGTTGCAAGATTGGTTAAGTTTTGTCGAAAGCCAACATCCCGAGACCGTGATTGAATTGGGACTGGGTCGCATGAAACGAATGATTGATGTTTTAAACATTCGTTTTGACTGTCCTGTGATTTTGGTGGGTGGTACCAATGGTAAGGGTAGCACTTGTGCGATGTTGGAATCGATTTATCGTGCAGCGGGTTTGACGACGGCTGTGCATACGTCGCCGCATATGCTTCGTTTTAATGAACGTGGTCGAATTAACGGCGCAGAGCTCGAAGATGCTGCTTTGGTTGACGCGTTTAAAGAAGTGGATGCCAAGCGTGAAGGACTGGGATTAACGTATTTTGAATTTACAGCGTTGGCCATTTTGTTGGCTTTCCAAAAAGCTCAGCCCGATGTGGTGATTTTGGAAATCGGTCTCGGCGGTCGTTTAGATGCAATCAATGCGTTGGAGCCGACGGCATCCATTGTGACAACCATTGGTGTTGATCATGAGGCTTTCTTAGGCAATACTCGAGACAGCATCGGTTGGGAAAAAGCACATATTTATCGTGCAGGTAAACCTGCCGTTTGCGCCGATCCCAATCCGCCCTTAAAGCTTTTTGAAGTGGCGCTTACCATGGGCGCAAAGTTAACGACACGCGCTAAAGACTTTGATGTCACGGTCGCCGATGGTGTGATGAGCTTTAAAAATGCCAAGGTCAACTGGACGTTGCCGTTGCCGGCTTTAGAAGGGGTCAATCAAATTGATAATGCAGCCGGAGTCTTGCAAGTCATCTCTGAGTTGCTTGATCTGTTGCCCGTGACTGAGAGCCAAATTGCTCAAGGGTTACGTGAAGTGAAAATCACGGCGCGCTTTCAAAAAGTTGCTGATGAGCCTTTGACGTATTTGGACGTTGGTCACAATCCGCATGCAGCCGTTGTATTGGCTAAAAATGTTGCTCGTTTACCCAAGGGTGGGAAAACGTTGGCTGTTTTTGGCATGTTGGCCGATAAGGATATGCAAGAGGTCATTGCCCTGATGCAAGATCAAATTGACCAATGGTACATTGCCTCTTTGCCGCCTCCTCGTGGTGCCAGTTGTGAATTGTTGAAAAAGACAATGTTGGAAGCCGGTGTAAAAGACGGTAAAATCAAAGAGTTTGAAACTATTGAGAAGGCGTTGGTGACTGCTCAACAAGAGGCTGATTTAAAAGACAAAATTATTGTCTTTGGTTCTTTTGTTACCGTTACAGCAACGCTTAATCATTTTGTGCATTAAGGCCCATGGAAGATAAAAACCCTCAGTCTTTGCCCGAGTATGGGGTAACTGATCCGACTCAAACGCAGAAGTTGGTCTCGCAGGATCATGAGACAAAGCTTATGATTCAAAAGACGAAACTTCGCCACCGTTTGATTGGAGGGGGAATTATTATCTCAACGCTTTTGATTGCGTTGCCGATGCTGTTTTCCGAGCCCAATGTTCAAACGACTCAACAGGCCAAGACCCGTTTGCCGGCCATTCCCAGCAATCCGTTTGGTCGATTGGAGTTCCCGGTCAATAGCGCAGATACTTCAAATCAGCCGCCCGATCAAGTTGCTCTTAAAGATCTTTCTCAACCCAACGTGGTGGATGACAATAAGCGAGCCATTGTTACTGAGCCCAAGCAAACGTCGAAAAACACGGTTGAGCCTAAAAATGAGCAACAGCCGACGCCAGCAACCTCTGACAGCTATTTCTTCATTCAAGTGTTGGCAACAAGCAGTGAACCCGGTGCAATGCGTGAAATGGCTCGCTATCAAGCAGCCAACGTACCCGTTTATTCTGTGAAGGTTCAAAAGAAGTCGGCGACGATTTGGCGTGTTCGTTTAGGCCCCTTTGCAACGCGTGCTCAAGCCGATAAGATCGCACAGTATTTGGATGCTCAGAAAGTTCAGCATATGCCGGTTCAAACCGAGAAGCGAGCCGGTGGTCAAGTCCAAAAATTATCAACTCAACCGACTTTAAAAACGGTGAGTAAACAAGCTGCTGCTGAAACAGCAAAGGCACCGATTGCACAAAAACCTAAAGTAAATCAATCGGTAAGTAAGCCCAAGCCCGCTCCAGAAAAGAAGCCCGCAGTGGCACAACCTCAAAAAGTTGAACCGGTTGTTACAAAATCTCCCAAACAATCGACAAAAAATAAGGCAAATTCCTCAGCAGATCCGCTTGCTGATGCATTAAAATCCGTGCGTCAAAAGAACGATTTTATTGCCGAGCAAATTGCTAAAGACCGTGCCGCTCAACAAAGGAAATAACAAATGACTGAATTGGATTGGGCCATTGTGATCGTGTTGGGCCTTTCAACGATTGTAGGGGTTGCACGAGGTGTGATTCGTGAAATCCTCTCGATTGTGGGCTGGGTTGTCGGTATCGTTTTTGCCCTTAAATGGTCGCCTGATTTGGCCGCAAAAATCCCGTTAGACAGTTTGGGACCGGCCGTGAAGACCATTTTGGCAGCCATTATTATTGCTGTCATGTGCGTATTTGCCGTGGGCTTGTTAGGAACACTTTTAAGAAAGATGTTGGAAGTGGCCAACATCAGTGCTGAAGACCGTATTTTAGGTAGCGTCTTTGGTTTATTGCGTGGTGTGGTGTTTGTGTGTGCTGCTGTCTTTTTAGCAGGGATGACGAGCGCCCCGTCAACGCAAATGTGGCGTCATTCTGTTTGCATTCCTTTGGCAGAAAATGGCATTGATATGATCATGCCGTTTTTGCCTGAAGCCATTGCAAACTTGCGAAAGTAAAGAATTT
>DBFZTP010000031.1:0-1169 GCA_048520025.1 Candidatus Aphodousia sp. | reverse complement strand
CAACGCTTTCTATGATGCATAAGCCTGCGTTTCTTCAAGACAAATACTCGTTTATAACCGATCTTTACGATCCGTCTTTAAGCACTGCCGACGCTGACTTATTAGAAATGGTTGATGGCATTAAAAAAGCCGAAGCTGCCCGCCTCTGTCTTTACGGTGTTCCGGGTACCGGTAAAACAGCATGGGCACAACATTTGGGCAAGTGTTTAAATCGACCAGTTTTGGTGAAGCGATGCAGTGACTTATTGGACTGCTACTTAGGGAACTCTGAAAAGCACATTGCAGCAGCCTTCGCAGAAGCCAAACGCAACAATGCCATTTTAGTGTTGGATGAAGCGGACAGTTTCCTGCAAAAGCGTTCTGGCGCGCATTACAGTTGGGAAATCACGCAAGTCAATGAAATGCTCACGCAAATTGAACACTTCGACGGGATTTTTGTGGCCACGACCAATAACTTGGATCAAATGGATGAAGCCTGCTTGCGTCGCTTTGATATCAAGGTGAAGTTCGACTACTTAAAAGCTGATAAAGCAGAAAAGCTCTTTGTGAACTACTGCGAAAAATTGTGCCCAGATAAAACGATCTCTGATAATTTAAAGAATCAGGTTCGAAAGATGGCCTATTTGGCCCCCGGTGACTTTGCAACAGTAGCGAATCAATCACGATTCCGCCGAATTGAGACACCGGAAGTTTTACTTCAACGTTTGGAAAATGAATGTGAAGTGAAATTGGGTCACTCTCATCACCGCTCGATTGGTTTCTAACAATAGGCAAGGGCATGAGCAACATTATTTCGTTTAATGAAGAGACGCCTTACTGTTTAGAAGCGTTGCTTAATGGTTCTGATCACGAAGGGGGATTCCTCATTCCCCTTCTAGGAGTTTGTCAAACCATTGCCGTCGTTAAAGCAGACATAACAAAAGTAAAGACTGACGCGATTGTGAATTCCGCTCATCGCTCATTAATGGGAGGAGGCGGTGTTGACGGAGCGATTCATCGAGCCGCTGGCAAGAAACTTAAAGAAGCCTGTGTAGGTTTGGGTCCTATTGAGTTTGGTGAAGCTCGAATCACCCATGGGTTTGACTTAAAGGCTAAGTGGGTCATTCATGTCGCAGGCCCCCGTTACTGGGGAGAACCTGAAGAACCACTTCAATTGGCCAACTGTTATA
>DBFZTP010000030.1:0-13919 GCA_048520025.1 Candidatus Aphodousia sp. | reverse complement strand
TGAGAACCCGAAATTTTTGAAAAATTAAAGAATGTTCAAAAGGGTGTGGGCGGTGAAATCCAATTAACGGACGGGATCGCCAGCCAATTGGATTTAGGCACGACCTATGCGCATCGCTTTGAAGGTATCCGCTACGACTGCGGCTCCAAGCAAGGTTTCTTGGATGCAACGGTTCGATTTGCCCGTAAAGCCGGTTATCAAATCTAATTTAAAAGTTTGAAACCAAAAAAGAACCACACACTCGATTTTGAGGTGTGGTTCTTCTGTTTTAGGGCGCGGGTAACGCGCCCTGGAGCAATGACGAATTACTTAGATTCGCACTTGCAAACGCAACGCGGCTTCAATTGCTTGAAGAAGTCGTTACCCTTGTCATCAACCAAGATGAAGGCCGGGAAGTCTTCAACTTCGATCTTGTAGACAGCTTCCATACCCAATTCCGGATATTCGATGCATTCGATGCTCTTAATAGCGGCTTCAGACAAAGCAGCAGCCACACCACCGATCGTACCGAGATAGAAACCACCCCACTTCTTACAAGCGTCGGTCACGACTTGCGTACGGTTACCCTTAGCGATCATCACGAAGGAACCACCGGCAGCCATGAAGGGATCAGCGTACGGGTCCATACGGTTAGCCGTCGTCGGGCCCATAGAACCGCAAGCATAGCCTTCAGGAGTCTTAGCGGGACCAGCGTAGAGGATCGGGTGATTCTTGATGTAATCAGGCAAACCTTCGCCCTTGTCAAGACGTTCCTTAATGCGAGCGTGAGCGATGTCACGACCCACAATGATCGTACCCGTCATAGAAACGCGGGTAGAGACCGGGTACTTGGACAATTCAGCGCGGATTTGATCCATCGGCATGCTCAAGTCAATCTTCACAGTTTGACCTTCGCTGTCCTTACGGAAGGCTTCAGGAATCAATTCTTCCGGATGCGTGTCGAGCTTTTCAATCCACAAACCGTCCTTGTTGATCTTGCACTTGACGTTACGGTCAGCAGAGCAGCTCACACCGATACCGATCGGGCAGCTGGCGCCGTGGCGCGGCAAACGAACAACGCGAACGTCGTGAGCCATGTACTTACCACCGAATTGAGCGCCGAGGCCGATGCTGTTAGCAGCTTCGAGCAACGTGTTTTCCAATTCGACGTCACGGAAAGCACGACCCGTTTCGTCACCCGTCGTGGGCAAATTGTCATAGAACTTCGTGGAGGCCAACTTCACCGTCAACATCGTCTTTTCAGCAGACGTACCACCAACGACAACGGCGATGTGATACGGCGGGCAAGCAGCCGTACCAAGGTCCTTAATTTGGTCAACCAAGAACGGAACGAGAGCGTCCGGGTTCAAGATGGCCTTCGTTTTTTGGAAGAGGTAGGACTTGTTGGCAGAACCACCACCCTTCACAACGCACAAGAACTTGTATTCGTCGCCTTCGGTGGCTTCAATGTCGATTTGAGCCGGGAGGTTGCACTTGGTGTTGACTTCCTTGTACATCGTCAAGGGAGCGTTTTGGGAATAACGCAAAGCGTCTTGCGTGTAGGTATTGTAAACGCCCAAGCTGATGGCTTCTTCATCACAGAAGTCCGTCCAAACTTGTTGGCCCTTTTCACCGTGAACAATGGCCGTACCCGTATCTTGGCAGATCGGGAGGATGCCCTTGGCGGAGATTTCGGCGTTGCGCAACATCGTCAAGGCAACGTATTTGTCGTTATCAGAAGATTCCGGGTCGTTCAAAATCTTGGCGACGGCTTCATTGTGGGAGCGACGCAACAAGAAGTTAACGTTATGGAAAGCAGTGTTAATCAACGTGGACAATGCTTCGGGTTGAACCTTAAGAATCGGCTTACCTTCAAATTCGCTCACAGAGACGTAGTCTTTGGTGATTAATTCATATTCCGTGTCGTCTTTGCCCATTTGGAACATCGGAGCGTATTTGAATTCAGGTAATTGAGACATCTTTTATCTCTCCTTTCTAGTGCACTTTTGAGTTAGGGACGGCAAACTGTTTTGTCTTTCCTAACCAATTTTCAATTATTCGATCTTTCGATCAAGGGGTATTTTTATTATCGTCTTATGCACCCGTGAGCACAAGACAAATTAAAACGGCAAGTAACCAGTGAAGACTACTTGCCGTTTATTCATTTCATATTAATCAACAATACTGATGATTTATACGAAACCGTAGATCATGGCGAGGATGTAACCAATCACAGAGGCCGTAATCACACCGATCAAACCCGGGATGATGAAGGAGTGGTTGATCACAAACTTACCGATGTGCGTCGTACCAGAGCGGTCGAATTGGATAGCAGCCAAGTCAGACGGGTACGTCGGAAGGATGTAGTAACCGTAGCAAGCGGCAGAGAAAGCCACCACGATGCCCGGAGGAACGCCAACGCTCAAAGCGGCCGGAACGATCGTAGCCACAGCAGCAGCTTGAGAGTTCACGAGCTTAGAGGTCAAGAGCAACACAACAGCGTACAACCACGGAGCTTCCTTAACGGCTTCCGTCAAACCAGCCTTCAACGTGGGCAAGTGAGCGGCGAACATCGTGTCGCACATCCAAGCCACACCGTACACAGCAACGATGGCCACACAACCGGCGCGGAACACGGAGTTGCTAGCAACGCTAGAGGCCTTAACGCCACAGAAGATCACCATCAAGGCACCGGCAGCCAACATAAACATTTGGATGGCCAACGTCATGGACAAGCGCTTAGCACCAACTTGCGGACGCAATTCCGGGAACATACCGAGAAGAGCAACGATAACGATCACGGCCAAGAAGATGAACAAAGAAGCCCATTGCGTCTTGGAGAACGTGCGACCGATCAACGTCGTGGAGTCACCGTAAACATAGTTCTTCGTTTCCGGATCAGAAATCAATTTTTGGAATTCTTCGTCCTTATCCAAATCCTTACCGCGGAACCAAGAGAAGGTACCAACAGCGAAGACGCCAACGAAACCAGCAGGAATCGTGATGGAGAAGAGTTCAACGAAACCAAAGTGCATGCCGTTGATGGTGTAACCGTCCATCAAAGCGATCATGGACACAGCAGCCACAGCAGCCGGAGAGCAGATCACGCCCATTTGGGAAGCGATCGTAGAACCAGCCATCGGACGTTCCGGACGGATACCATTCTTGATAGCAACGTCATAGATAATCGGGAGCATCGTGTAAACAACGTGACCCGTACCGCAAAGGATCGTCAAGAACCAGCAGATGTACGGAGCCAAGAAGCAGACGTAACGCGGATTGCGACGGAGGATCTTTTCAGCGATTTGGAGCAAGCAGTCCAAACCACCAGCGGCTTGCAACGTTGCAGAGCCGCAAACCACGGCCAAAATCGTGAGAATCACGTCGACCGGCGGCTTACCCGGCTTCAAGCCGCAACCGAAGATCAAAATGATAAGGCCGATACCGCCGATAAGGCCGAGGGCCATACCGCCTTTACGGGCACCGTAAAACAAACAGACCAATACGAGAAGGATCTGTAGCCAAAAGTCTAAACCAACCATGGTAGTTTCCTTTTACTGTAATAAGAAAATTGGTAAAAAAGTTACAAATAGTCACTTTTTTAGACAGTGCAATTTTACGATGTGATTTGTCCATTGGCGCCCTGTTATCGTTGCTTTCTTGTGCTATTACTACTTTTAACGATAATCTTTACAAAAGCTCCCAAAAGTCTTAGGGGTTACCCCTTATTTTTGAGAAAAGGTGGTAGATAGAAATACCTATTCATTTATAAGCTCATGAAAGATGAATCTCGCTCAAACCCCTTTGTTTGGCGAGAAAGTGAGCAAAAATGACATGAAAAAAGCGCCTCATGATGAAGCGCTTTTTTTGATCAAACACTAATGAGTAGAAGTTTCAAATTAGAGCATGATTTGAGAGATAAAGTAACCGACAATGGTACCGCTTGTTACAAAAACCAAACCCGGTCGCATGTAACTGTGGTTAAACACAAAGCTACCTAATTTGGTGGTACCGGTACGGTCAAATGCCGTACAACCGATTTGAGCACCGCCCGGGATCACGAAGTCGCCGTAGCAGCTAGCCCAAATACCGATCAACAATTGCGGTTGCAAGCCCAAAGCCAAGCCGATCGGCATCAAGATCGTCGTACTGACGGTCGGCGAGAAGATCACGGAGCTAAAGCAGAAGCAAACCACACAGAAGATGATCGGGGAGGAGCTGGCGATATCAGAGAAGTAGTGAACGAAGACGTCCTTGTGCGTATCAAAGAACGTACCCGTCAACCAAGAAATACCGAAGACGCCCACCACACCGATAAGACCAGAGCGGAAAACGGAGCCCGAGGCAAACTTGTCGCTCGGAACCTTACACAAAACAATAATCACGAGAGCCGTGGCCAACATGACCATTTGAATCAAAGACGGGATCGGCAACTTGCTGATCTTGCCGGCGACTTCCCAAGACGGGCGAAGGGCATCGACAGAACCCACCGTGATGGACGTTAAAATACCCAAAGCAAAGATCAAAACGCCAAGCTTGGCACCCTTAGAGGGTTCAACATTGAAGCGATCGGCAATGTTGGCGTGCAATTCCGTGTATTGGCCCGTTTCCACGCGATGCAAGAACACGGGATCCTTTTCCAATTCGCTACCGCGCCAGTTGACAGACAAACAGGCGCAAATGATTGCGATAAAGTACGTCGGCACAGAAACAGAAAGGATGTCTAAGAGCGTGTAGCCGTAAGCGGACATGATGCCCACCATGGCGGCCATGGCTGCACTCATGGGGCTTGCCATCACACCGATACCGGCACAAATCACAGAGGCGGAAACAGCACGTTCCGGACGAATCTTGGCCGACGCTGCCACTTCAGCGACCACCGGGTACACGGCAAAAGCCACATAAGCCGTCCCCACAAAGATCACGAACATGGAGCAAACGATCGGGCCCACAAAGTTAATGGCACGGGGCCACTTGCGGAGCAACTTTTCAGCTAAGCCCACCAAGAAGTCCAAACCACCGGAGCCTTGCAACACACTCGTACAAGCAATCACTGCGGTGATAATCAACAAAACAGACACCGGAGGAGAGCCCGGTTGCATGTCAAAGCCTAAAACCAAAATGCTCACACCGAAACCACCGGCAGCACCCAAGCCAACACCGCCGAAGCGGCCACCGACAGCAAGACAGAAGAGCACAACGGCGAGCTGAAGCCAAAACTCAAGATCGACCATTTTTTGTCCTTGAAAGTAGATAGAAGATATAAGAAAAAGAGCGCCGCAAGATGGTCACTCTATTAATTAGGTCGAATTGTAAGCGTCTTTTAACGAAAATTCGACGACAAATACTCGAACAAATATCGACAAAAGTGAAGAATTGCTCGACAATCTGTTGATAAGTATTCGATTTTTTTAGAAAAATAGCAAGAGCTCGTTAAATGCCATTTGTAATAACGGTAGGGAATTTACTAAATTGTCGACAATTTACAATTTCGTTCTATTAGGTGAAATCCTGTAAGTAATTGAGATTACGGCTATTTTGTGGACATTGTCCTATAATCACAAACGTAATTATTTTTTTGTAAAGAACAAAAATGCAACACAACGACAATTTGTTCGAACAGATTCGCGATCATTTGCAAGCGCAGGCCCGCAATGGAGAACGCATCGATACGGAAACTGAACTGGCTAAGCAATTTGGCGTAACGCGTTATCGCATTCGTAAAGAATTGGACGTGCTCACGCAAATGGGGATTTTGGTTCGAACGCCTAAGCGTGGAACGACCGTTCGTGAGGTCGGGGCCAACAGCCTTCGTAATCAAATTCAAATGCGCTTTGACGTTGCCAATTTTGATATTGGGGAGTTTATCGAGGCGCGTGCCTTGGTGGAATGCTCTTTGATGCCTTTAATCACGCGTCGTATTACGCCGGCATTGGCCTCTCGCCTTGAGGGTACGCTCAATAAAATCGAAGAACACGCTGATGAACCGTTGGTGGCTGACCGTTTTGACCGAGAATTTCACCTCTTATTATTAGAAGGTTGTGGCAACCGCGTCTTGCAGGTGTTCTCGGGTGTTTTGGTGACTTACTTTGAAAAGACCGCTCACCGCGTCGCCAAAATGGATCGCGCCTTTTTCTTAGAAGTGGCCCGTCAAGAACGTGAAATTTTGCACGCCATCCGCATGGGCGAAGCTCAAAAAGCTTCTGATCTTTTGCGTGCTCACTTGATGGAACAATCGCAATTGTTGCCACTTTAATCAAGAGGCTTATCAAACGAAAAAGGGAACAGTTTTAAGGCTGCTCCCTTTTTTGACATGAAGACGTCTAATTAGATTTTGTCCATAAAGTCGCAATAAGAATCACGATTGAGAATCGGTTTGAAGTGATCGCAAATCTTCACGGCTTCTTGTGCATCGTCCCAAAGCAAATCAATGATGCAACCGGCAAGCACCTTGACCGTCTTGTTGTAAGCGGTTTTGTGATCTTCTAAGACGTAGTTGGCACCGTGCAAGACGCCTCGAGCGCAACCCACCCACGGGTGAACCACGGGCATTAAGTGACTCACATCGCCCATGTCGGTACTGCCTGCGGAGTGTTCACCGTTAAAGACGTGTTCGGCACCAAAAATTTCAATGGCGTTATCTCGCAAGAACCCCTTGAAGGCTTCATCGGGGCGCAAAGGAAGGTAGCCCGGCAAATCCTTAATTTCACACGTAGCGCCAATGGCATCGGCGCCTGCCTTAAGGGCGCGGTTAATCGCTTTGTTGTAACCGGCAAGTGCTTCGATATTGGAAGCACGCACGTAGCTTTCCATTTTGACGCGATCGGGGATGACGTTGACCAAGTCGCCGCCCGCCGTAATAATCGGGTGGAAACGCACGCAATCGGCTTCTCTAAAAGTTTCACGAATGGCGTTAACGCCCATTACACCCATCATGGCAGCGTTTAATGCATTAACGCCTTGATCGGGAGCGCCAGCGGCGTGCGCAGCCTTACCGCGGTATTCAATGAGTTTGCCGATAAAGCCATTGCAAGAAGCACCTACAGCAAAATCCCCCTCAACATCTTCGGTCGTATTGGCATGCATTTGCATGGCCATGTCAATGTCTTCAAACGCGCCTTCAGCAATCAATTGAGCTTTGCCACCGAGGTAGCGAAGTTTCCCTTCTTTTTTGAGTTCGTTGCGATAGTCGATTTCGACGTATTCTTCTGCGGGAACTGCGAAAAAGACCACGTCACCGCCCAAATACTTCATGACGTCAGCATCCTTAAAGGCCATGGCAACGCCCAAGAGATTCGCTAACTGAACATTGTGACCGCAGCAGTGAGCGGCGCCCGTCTTTGCGTCACTATTGGGGTGATCACGACAGATAATGGCATCAAGTTCAGCCAATAGCGCAACGGACTTGCGAGAGGTCTTACCCTTGACGCGGGCCTTGACGGCCGTCAAAGCGGCACCGCATTCGCATTGCATTCCAAGGGCTTGAAGCGCATTTTTGACTTTTTCTTGCGTGACATTTTCTTTAAAGCCCAATTCAGGTTCTTGGAAGATGTTTTCACCAAAGGCTTCGATGTCGGCAAAGCGAGCGTCAATGGCGGCAAAGACCTTGTTTTTGAGTTCTTGTTTATTCATGATAAAAATTTCCTAATTAGAAGATGCCTTCGAGGTGCAATACAAATTCAGCCAAGACCGTTGCGCAAAGGAAGCTACCGGCAGCCACGGCCAATGCCACGGGAACAATACGCCACGACAATTGCTTGAAGGCTTCAAAATCTTTACCTAAACACAAACCACCGTAGGCCAAGATGGGCGTCGTGATGGCTAAGAAGCTCACTTGCTTGGTGTAGGACAAGAGCCAATCACCGCCCGGGAAACCCGGGACCGACACAACCACGGCAACCACCGAAACCCAAAAGACCATGGGAAGCGCACGAAAGCCCGGGAGCATACTGATGACGATCCCCACAAAGGCGATCGCCACTAAGAGCAAGCAACCAATCGAAGGGCCGGCTAAGGGCGAATCGTAACCAACGACATTAGCCAATAACGAGTAAGCGGCCGTGACCAACAAAATGAAGAGATAGTCTTTTAATTTGGCAAAGTTTTCTAACATGATGATTCTCCGACATGAATTTTTTATTAGTTATTGGCAGGGGCTTCGATAGCCTCTTTATTTTGACGACGATCGCCCGTAAAGAATTCGTAAACCTTGATCGTCACGGGCAACGAGACAAAGAGGGCAAAGTAGATGCCGAGAATCGAGGTCATTAAGTTAGCGGCAGCAGCGTAAGCTTGAATAAGTTGAGCGTCAGCCGGGTAGGCGGCAATGATCGAACCCATACCGGCAGCCATCATACTGGCCGAGCCGATACCCACGCCCATGGCTAAAGCGTGCGGGTGGAAAATGCCCATTTGAGCAACGATCCCTGCTAAGAGCGAAATCCATAAAGCACCAAAAACCGTACCGCAGATGTACATACCCATCACGCCACGACCTTCAGGGCTCGATAAACCGAACTTTTCACCAATAATGGCAACGTTGGCTTCACGGTCAATCGAGTAGCAAGCGCCGATCGCTTCGCGCTTCATCTTCAACAAAAGCGCCACGGGCAAGCCAAAGATGATCGTGCCGAAGAAGTGACCGAACTCTTGCAAAATAAGCGCCCAGCCCGAATTTAAGAGCGTTTCTAAGTTCGGACCGATATCAAGGCCAATCTTGGCAATGAGAACCAACATGGCAATCGGCATGAATTTGGCGGCGCGATCCATTTGCTTGCCGTTCAAAATACGCAAGGCCGGGGCACTTAAGATGCCGCCAATGACCAACGCGTAGAGAAGCGGGAGAAGAACGACCAGGCCAAACTTTTGGATACCGATCATTTCGGCTAAGACGACAACGATGGCCGCCAATAGATGCAATTTGAGATTCTTGACTGCTTGCATGATGCAATGCTCCATAGTTTTTGTATCGGTAGATACAAAGCCGCTTGGGGTTTTTGTTAATACCTGAGAATTGTTTGTTAACTAACCCATACAATTCGGGCTATGTGTAAGACAATTCCGACAAGTCGGCGATTAAATTGTTAGTTGTTTGGTTGAGAGTGTGATGATTGGCTCGAGAGGAGGAGGTCCATCACTGACCTGAATCGCGCAGCTGCTTAGCGAGAGCTACGAGATGATGATGTGGATGTGGATGTGCTAGAGGAGGAAGAACGGGCACAAGCCTGACAAGCATTAGCAATAAGGTTCAAATGGTCTGGCAGTGCCAGTCGTACTAAACAGTTACACATGATGAAACTCCACAGAAAAATTTTGTTATAACGCCGATCATGAGGGTATGTCGGGTATTTGTATTTTCTACTGTACCTCAGTTTTTTTCGTGTTACAACCCATAAATTCAGTCAACTAGGCACTTCAAACTAGAACAAAAAATCCCGCAAGCATTCAAACTTGCGGGATTCGTCTGATTTCAATCAATTTTTTAAATATCGAATTGTGTGCTCTTAATCGGCTTACTGCCCAAGAGCTTCATGATTGGGGTTAGGCTTTCTTGGTTTTGCAAGTTAAGTAAAAAGTCCGCAATCGCTTCCACGATGTCGTTAGAGAAGACCATGCCGGCAATATCTCGGTACTTTGCCATCAAGGCTTCATCGCTCACCGGGTTTTGCGGTGCTCCCAAGGGGAATTGCACACATTCGGTGAAGCTGCGACCGTCGGTCGTATGAATCGTGACAATCGGTTCATCATCATCTTTTTGCGTCGGATCGATTTCAAATTCCACCAAATCCATACCACGACGGATGCGAGCATCGTGGCGGTTCGTGCGCGTGTATGCAGTTAAATTGGCAGCGCCGAAAACCAAGCGTGCGGCAATCCCGTAGGCGATGCTCATCTGAGCGGCAGGCATCGGGTCGAGTTTGCGACCGCCGCACATGCCGTGCACAAACGGATTAATTTTGATGTGAATCTTGGCAATATCAGCGGGCTCTAACTTTTGAGCGGCCATGATGATGTTCACGGCATCAATGGAGGAGTGGGAGCTGCGACAAGAGGCGTGCGGCTTAATCGACACACGACCAAGTTTCCAATTTTTCCCTAAGTCGCGAAGCCAGGCTTCAGGATCTTGGCTCTCGGGTGCAAAGGTCTTAGAAAAACCACCCCAAATTTCTTCAAACGCCATCTTGGGGCCGGTGAAGCCTTCACGGGCCAAAAGGCAGGCAAGAAGACCACCGTGAGAGGCGTTGCCTACGTGTAAGCGTTTATTTTGAGCGCCATCGTGCACGAATGACCATTGACCAGCGGCAAAACTCGTGGCAATGCCCAATGCAGCTTGCATTTTTTCAACGTCAAGTCCCAAAAGACGGCCGACGGCGGCCGTTGCACCGAAGACACCACACGTACCCGTGGAGTGCCAACCGGCACCGTTATGCGGTTCATAAGCACCGCAAGATTCCAACGCTCTGCGAGCCAAGTCATAGCCCAAAACGATGGCAATAATGAATTCTTTACCCGTGATTGGGCGATCGCAAAGCGAGAGTGCTGCAAAAGCTGCCGGCACCACAACGGCGCCAGAGTGGTCGCAGCCGTTGGTGTCATCCAACTCAAACGTGTGAGCGGAAACGCCGTTACTTAAAGCAGCGTTACGAGCAGAAACTTTAATGCCTTTACCCCAAAGCGGAACATCGCCACTTTGTTCGCCACAAATCGTGAAAACTTGATTTAAAAGTCGCGTCTCGGGACTAACGGCTCCTGCGATACCGGCGCCGACGCTATCCAAGATGTGGCGTTGAGCCTTCGTGATCAATTCAGTGGGGATGTCTTCGAATTTCGTCCAAACGACAAAACGAGCTAATTGTTCGGAAATTAAGTGAGGATTCGTATCTGGCATAGTGAGTGCTCGATCGTAGAAAAAGGTTAAGTGCCGATCCTTTTTGCGAAAGATCGGCACTGAGATCATTCAACTAAATAATTTTAGTAGAAAATTTGCGCCAAAACCCAACCGGCAGCAATACCGGAGAGAATGTGGACAAAGCCCGGTACGATATAGCTGTGGTTCACAACGTACTTACCTAAGCGAGTCGTACCCGTACGGTCAAAAGCCGTACAACCGATTTGTGCACCACCCGGGATGATGAAGTCGCCGCAGGTAGCCGGATACAAAGCGATCAACAACGGGGCCGGGATACCGATAGCAACACCCAAAGGCATCAAGGAGGCAACCGTAGCAGAGGGGCTCAAAATCACTGCGGAGAAGCAGAAGAGCACCACACCGAAGAGCATCGGAGCCGATTGAGCCATCGTCGTGAAGAGATCAAGGAACAAGGGCTTATAAGCCGTAAAGAACGTATCCGTTAACCAAGACACACCGAACACACCTACCACACCGATGAGACCGGAGCGGAAGACGGAGCCGGAGGCAAACTTGTGGCTCGGAACCTTACAGAAGACGATGATGAAAAGACCCACGCCCAACATCAACATTTGGATCAAAGACGGGATCGGCAACGTCTTCATCTTGCCGGCGATTTCCCATGCAGGCAAAAGACCCTTAAACGTACCGAAGATAATCACGGTCAAAACGCCCATCAAGAAGATGGCAACAGAGAGCTTCTCACCCTTCGTGGATTCGATCGGGCCCTTGTCTTGCTTAACCACTAATTCTTGGTATTCGCCGGCTTGAACGCGACGGATGAATTCCGGATCCTTTTCAAGTTCCGTACCCTTCCAGAACACTGCCAAGCAGGTGCAAAGCGTAGCGACGATGAAGGCAGGAATAGAAATGGCCAAAATGGTGATCAAGGAGATATCCATAACAGCCAAGCTAGCCACCATAGCTGCCGTTGCTGCACTCATAGGACTTGCGACAACAGCGATACCGGCAGAAATCACAGAGGCTGCGATCGGGCGTTCCGGACGGATCTTAGCCGAGGCTGCCACTTCGGCCACCACCGGATACACGGCAAAAGCCACATAAGCCGTACCGCACAAAACAACGAAGAGCGAGCAAACGAAGGGGCCGACAATGGTGATGGCACCCGGGAATTTACGAAGCATGCGTTCGGCAACGCGAACCAAAAGGTCCAAACCACCTGCACCTTGCAAGATACTGGTACAAGCGATCACTGCCACGATAATCAAGAGCGTGGAGGTGGGAGGAGAACCCGGTTGGAGACCAAAGCCCAAGACGAGAATACTGACACCCAAGCCGCCGGCAGCACCTAAGCCAACACCGCCGAAACGACCGCCGATGCCGATACAGACGAGCATCACAGCCAGTTGCAGCCAAAAATTTAAATCGGTTTCCATGATTAAACCTCAAGAGATGAAAAGAGTGACCGGCACTCCACCTAGGGAGGGCCGGCCGATATTTTTATTAAGCCAAGACAGCTTCTTCGCGAGCTAAAACTTCACGAGCCGTACCGATTTGGTGACGCACAGCTTCCGGAGCCGTACCACCGAAGGACTTACGGGCCTTGACACACGTTTCAAGAGCGATTTCGTGACGGATGTCTTCTTCGATCTTGTCGTTAAATTGACGGTATTCTTCCATCGTCAAGTCGTCCAAGCGCTTACCTTGCTTGATGCAGTAATTGACCATGGAGCCCACAATGTGGTGAGCATCACGGAAGGGCACACCCTTACGAGCGAGGTAGTCGGCCAAGTCCGTGGCGTTGGAGTAACCGAGGTCAGCGTTGTGACGGGTCTTTTCACCGTTAACTGCCATCTTGGCAATCATCGGAGCCATGATGCGAAGGCTGGCCAAAAGCGTATCGATCGAGTCAAACACTTGTTCCTTGTCTTCAGAAAGGTCGGTGTTGTAGGCCAAGGGCAAGCCCTTCATGATCGTGAGCATGGCCATCAAGTTACCGTAGACACGACCGGTCTTACCACGAATCTTTTCAGCGATATCGGGGTTCTTCTTTTGCGGCATGATGGAAGAGCCCGTGCAGAAGTCGTCAGAGAGTTCGATGAACTTGAAGTCTTGTGTAGAGAACGTGACGAGTTCTTCAGACAAGCGGCTCAAGTGCATTTGGCACATGGCAGCACAAGCGTTGAATTCGCACATGTGGTCACGGTCACTCACGGAGTCAATGGAGTTGTCGGTCGGAGCATCAAAGCCCAAAGCCTTTGCCGTGAATTCACGATCGATCGGGAAGTCGGTACCGGCCAAAGCGGCAGAACCTAAGGGACAGCGACCCATGCGGGTGTAGAGGTTGTCAAAGCGCGTGAAGTCACGTTCCAACATCCAGAAGAAAGCCATCATCCAGTGGGAGAAGAGAATCGGTTGACCGGTTTGCATGTGGGTGTAACCCGGCATGATAACGTCCATGTTCTTTTCAGCCGTTTCGACGAATTCAGCTTGCAAAGCACGGATGGCTTCTTGTACTTCACGGATCGTGTAGCGAAGCATCATCTTCGTCGTTACCGTCGTTTGGTCGTTACGGGAGCGAGCCGTGTGCAAACGACCGCCGACAGGGCCGACGATTTCGGTCATGCGCTTTTCAATGGCCATGTGAATATCTTCGTCAGCCGTACGGAAAACGAATTTGCCATCACGGATTTCTTGAGCGACTTGTTCAAGACCTTGGCAGATCGTTTGAGCATCTTCCGTGGAGATGATGCCTTGACGGCCGAGCATAGTGGCGTGGGCTTGGCTACCTTTGATATCGAACGGGCAGTTGCGTTGTTCGATCATAATCGTGGCGTTGAAGTCTTCCACGAGTTTGTTGGCTGCCATATCAAAACGACCGCTACGAGATTTGCTATCCATTTTAGTTTTTCCTTAAAAGGTAAAAAGGGGGTTAATTACAGTAAATTGGATTTGAGGTTAAAACCTCTGATTGGTTGTTGAGGGAATTTTACCTCTATTTGTCGACAAATATAAAGTAGAGTTTCGCAATGCGATTAGCGATGAATAAATAAATCATTTGAAAATCAAT
>DBFZTP010000029.1:0-20267 GCA_048520025.1 Candidatus Aphodousia sp. | reverse complement strand
ATGGAAATAAAAGTTTTTGGAACGGGATGCCAAAAGTGCAATCAACTTTTTAATCTGATCAATTTATGCGTCAAAGAATTGGGGATTGAAGCAAAAGTTGAAAAAGTCTCTGACATGATGGAAATTTATAAAGCTGGCATCATGTCCGTTCCGGCAGTCATGATTGACGGCAAGATTGTGTCGTCCGGCAACGTGCCATCATCAGCACAAATCAAAAAATGGCTTGAAAACGCAAAGCATTAAAACTTAGCTAAAAATTAGGGGGGACTCCCCTAATTTTAATATTTAAACAGCGCAACATAATAACAGTTATGTTGAATAATAAATGTTAATTATGAAAGAGACCGCTACATTTTCAAATTTGAGTCATATAATTGCGGAATGCAAAAAAGGCTTCTAACAGATTCCACCTTTTACCTCTACTGTCAATTCCGGACTCTCCCGAGACCGGAGAGACAGTTATTGCCTCCTTCAACAACAGGTTGCCTCTTTTATTAACGACGAAAAATAGATAACCCTTTTCTTTTTTCGTGAGTTAATACAATGTCGAATTCAAATACTGAAAGTAAGATCTTTCTTATCATTTTCTTGGCGTCTTTAACGGCGTTTGGTCCGTTCGTCACGGATTTCTATTTACCCGCACTACCCCAACAAGGCGAAGATTTGCAAGCTTCGAGCGCCTGGGTTCAAGCCGGGATTTCTACTTCTCTTTGGGGTTTGGCCCTTGGACAATTAATCATTGGACCCTTATCCGATCGCAAAGGACGGAAAATCCCTTTATTCATATCACTTGGCGTTTTCTGTGTCGCAACCATCGGTTGTATCTTTACGCCCAATATTGAGTTCTTTGTATTGTGCCGCTTTGTTCAAGGGTTAGGTGCTGCCGGCGGCATCGTACTGGCAAAATCCATCGCTACTGACAAATACAAGAACCGAGAACTTAGCAACTTCTTATCTTTAATTGGCGCTGTACAGGGGCTTGCTCCAATCATTGCACCCATTTGTGGAGCCATTCTCGTTGCTTATTTGGGTTGGAGAGAAATTTTTGGCGTTCTGCTACTTCTTGGCGTGGTTTTGATCTTTGCCACTGCAAGATTTCAAGAAACATTAGCGTCATACCGTCGCGTAAAGGGAAAGGCTTCTTTTCTTGAGAGTTTTAAACTCTTTAAAAGCGATTCAGTTTTTACTTTATTGGTTTTGCAGCAAAGTGCCGGTTGTGGTGTTTTGTTTGCCTACATTGCCTCAAGCGCATTTTTGTTCCAAACGATGTTTTCTCTTACGCCTATTGAATATTCAATCGTATTTGCACTTAATGCCATCATGATTTCAATCGGAACTTTTACTTGCAGGCTCTTTAAATCAATGATGTACGCTGTTATTTTCGGCTCGATAGGCATGCTTGCCAGCAGTGTAGCGCTTGGTATTGTTTTATTATCAATGGATTCTGTTATCTGGGTTGAACTATGCCTCATGTGTATGACGTGTTCATTAGGCATGACTTTTCCTTCCGGTACCGGTCTTGCCCTTAACCGCCAAAGAGATCGAGCCGGAAGTGCTTCAGCTCTGTTAGGCGCTTTAGGTTTTGCAGTAGGCGGGCTGGTCGCTCCCTTGGCGGGCATGGGAGAACATGGTATGGGACTTGTCATTGTGAGTGGAGCAATGAGTGTATTGGGTTTGGCTTTTGCTCTACTTGCTTCGAATCTCACGAGAAATCATGACGCAAATTAATAATCATTGTTCTTAATGATTGGATTGTTTTGGAAATAAGACTTCAAAAATGCTCCTCTTATTTCCGAAACTCGCCAATTTCGGAAATAACGGGTCAAAAATGCTCCATTAACTTCCAATTCGTTAGATTATTCGATCTTTGATTTTGAATTAGAGTTCTTGTGACACGGCTCCCCTACCCTAAACGGAATAGCCTGTTCTTTGACCGCTTGGCGCAAGAAGATATTGACGGCAGTCGTCATGTCCATGCCCAATTCAGAAAAAAGTTTTTGCGCCTCTTTCTTAAGCTCGGGATCGATTTTGATGTTGGTACTTTGGCCTGCCATGATGATTTCCTAACCGTTACGGACAGTATAAATCCAAAATGCGCCCGTTGTCAATACATTGGGCGCATAAATTTGTAAAATTAAAAAAAAGGGATTGGCTAAAAAAATACCAATCCCCTGTCTATGTGTTAGATGTAACGACAAATATGGTCGACTGCGATATCAGAAAAACCTAAAGCCTCAGCTTTCGTCTTTCGACCATTAGCCACTTCAAGAACCTCTTCTACTAACTTTGCTCCTGCTTGATCAATAGAAAGCGTTCCCTCAACGATGCCAGAAACATCCACGTCCATATTGTCTTTCATTCGTTGGGCGGTTTCTCGATTACCCGTCACCTTAAGTACTGGGGTTAAAGCATGACCAGTTGGAGTGCCGCGTCCCGTTGTAAAGACAACAACCGTAGCACCGCCTGCTACCATACTGGTCACTGAACTGATGTCATACCCCGGAGTATCCATAATGAGTGCGCCTTTTTTTGTGGGGCGAACACCTTCTGGTAATACTTCAACAACAGGGCGAGTACCACCCTTAAGAATACAACCTAAGCTCTTTTCTTCAATCGTTGAAAGGCCTCCAGCTTTATTGCCCGGTGTCGGTTGACCTGCGCGGCAATCTTGTCCGGCAAGAGCTAAATGCTTTTCATACTCTTCACAAATTCGAATAATTTGATCATGTATTTCAGGCGTTGCTCCACGTCGAGCTAAAACGTGTTCGGCACCGATGAATTCAACCGTTTCACTCATCATTGTTGTGCCGCCTGCTTCACCAATGCGATCAGCCATGTTTCCAACCGCTGGATTAGAGGCAATACCACTGGTAGCATCACTACCGCCACACTCGATAGCAACAAACAAATCACTAAGTTCGCACGGAACACGTTTTTCCAGACTGGCTTCCTCAACCATTTCGCGAGCAGCGCGAACGGCTAATGCGGCCGTTACGATCGTTCCGCCTTCTTCTTGAATGCCGAAAGATACGATTGGCTTATCTGTGAGTTTTTGAAGTTTTTCTCTTAATTGACGGTGACCGACCGTTTCGCAACCAAGACCGATAATGACCACGCCATAGACATTGGCATTAAGAGCAAAGCCTGTCAAAATTCGTTGGGTCATTTCGGTATTGGCTGCCACGTCAGAACACCCAACATTAATGATGACATTTTTAGTGCCTTGGACTTGGCTGGCAACAATGCGACAAGTTTCAGACGCACAAGCACAAGCAGGAAGAATTAAGACATGATTACGAACACCAACTTCACCATTGGATCGTTTGAAACCCATAAATTGCATGATATTTCTCCTAGGTCAAGAGATATTCGTCTTTATATGCACGAGGTTGACTGGCAATATTGTCATGGTTAGCCAACATGCCTTCTTGAATATCTGACGTTGCCAACCCAATAACCTCTCCATATTTAATAATAGGTTCGCCATTTTTGATGGGTTTGAGCGCAATTTTGTTGCAATAACAGACGTCTGAATGAGCCGTAATTGAAAACTTGACACCGTTGGGTGTCATAACCTCAACAATGTCGTTAGCTTTGACATCTACCGTGCAAACGGCAATGTTGTCATTTAAATGAAGTTGAAGCGCTTTCATAGGAAATCCTTTGATTGATAACCATATTAAATTATTTGCCAATGTTGAAGACTTCGCTATTGGTAGAATCGAGCAAGAACTTTTGTAGGCGATTGAATCGTTTGATTAATTGCTTTTAAGAGAAATTCTTTCTTGTTCCAAACGCAAACGATCAAATACAAGTTTTTCAAATAAGTATCTTTCATGCTCAAGTCTCGATTACCTAAAGGAACTATAATGCTTTCTCATTGATTGGAAAAAAATCGGAGAAAACATGGCAATCGAAAAGGTCAGAGAGTACTTTAAGTCATTTGATATAGAGGACAAGATCCTTGAATTCCCCGTTTCCAGTGCTACGGTGGAATTAGCTGCACAAGCCTTAAATTGCGAGCCAGGTCGCATCGCCAAGACGCTCTCGTTCTCTGTCAAAGACTCCCCGATTCTTGTGGTTGTTGCTGGCGACGTCAAAATCGACAATCACAAATACAAAGTTCAATTCGGTGCCAAGGCCAAAATGCTGTCAGCCGAAGACGTTGAAACAAAGATCGGTCATGCGGTGGGCGGCGTTTGCCCCTTTGCAGTTAATGACGGTGTTGCTATTTATTTAGATGAATCTCTTAAACGGTTTCCCACTGTCTTCCCTGCTTGCGGAAGCAGTAACAGTGCCATTGAATTAATCCCAACAGACTTTGAGCGTTACACATCTTTTAAGTCTTGGGTTGACGTAACAAAACTCAAATAATTCAAAGTATTAAAGAAATTAGGGGCAGTCGAAACTGCCCCATTTTGATGTTTGGTCTCAATTACAAGACTTTGATTTTTTCAAACACTTTTTTAGCGTGCTCTGTGGCCATCGTCTTTTGAGATTCAATCTGCTCATGACTTGAGCGCACTGAGTAGCTCACACCACCCGTGTACACGAAACCTTCAAATGTCATACCGCAAAGTTGACAAGAAGCTTTAATCGGCGAGAGAAAATCTTCAATCGTGTATCCGACAGCGCCATCACGAGCGTACATGGCTTCAGGAGCGCCGGTAGTCACAGACACAAAAACCTTCTTGCCTTTGAGCTTATCGCCTGTGCGTCCGTGAGAGAAACCATGAACAAAGGTTTCTTCCATCCAGCGGTGAAGAATGGAAGGAGCGGAGTACCAAAAGATTGGAAATTGCAAAACGATGACTTCGGCATCAAGTAAACGTTGTTGTTCTTTTTGAACATCAATCTTAAAGTCAGGATACTCAGCTCCCAAATCAACAACCGTCATTGCGGGCATGAGTTCTTTGAGCTTGGCAATGATGGCTTTGTTAGCTACAGAATGCTCTAAGTCAGTATGTCCGGAAACTAATAATGTTTTTGCCATGTTCGACTCCCCTATTTTTACAAGTTACTCATTGAGTATATTCTGCATGCAGGAATCGGAGTGCTGATTTTTAAGACCTGTTACAAACAATTCACCCCATGCTCCCGAAGAAGTCATGGGGTGTTTGTCAAGAATCTAACTTAAAGCGTCAGATTAGAAGACATAGCGTGCGCCAATGTTGACACGCCACTTTTGATCGATATCACCACCGAACGTCGTAGCAACGTCAGCGAAAGCGTTCAAGCCGTTGGTGACTTGGTAAGAAGCGCCGAGCTTGGCTTCGCCCCAGTTGTCATCCAATTCGTCTTCAAACGTACGTGTAATGCTATTGTGCGTGTAACGGCCTTCAACGTCGCCCATGAAGTCATGGTTGTAAGACACGGCAGCAAAGGCAGCGCCCTTTTCAGCAAACGTCATACCGCCCGTGACACCAACCTTGGCAATCAAGCTTTCCATGGCTTCGTACTTCACTTGACGTTCGATGCTGGAGGTGTAGCTAGTCGGACGAATGTGGCTGTACGTCACTTGTAAAGCAGGTTCAACGTAGAAGTTTTGAACGTTCCAACGGTGACCGGCTTCGATACCGAAGATCGTACCCGTCATCATGTAGTCGGCAGATTCAGCACCGGCGCTCGTCATGAGGTCGTATTCTGCATCGATGCGACCGATCTTCAACATGGCGTCAAAGAAGCAGTTGGATTCATTCATGTACGTTGCGTACAAACCACCCGTGTAGGTGTTGTTGTCAGCTGTACCGGCGATAACGTCCGTGTCACCCTTCGTGTAAGCAAAGCTTGCACCTAAAGCAACCGTGTCATTGATCTTCTTATCGAAACCGACTTCGATCGTGTTGAAATCGTGTTCGATGTCGTTACCATCCAAACGGCCGTTCGTGAAACGAGCCCAAGAGCCAACTTCACCAGGCATCGTGCGCAAGGTGCCCATACGGTCGGACAAGGAGCTTAATTGGTCACGCCACATTAAAGCAGAAGCAACAGCCACATCTTGAGCGGAAGTGATCAAGGAGTTAGCTTGAACCGTCTTGACGTTACCATCCTTGTCAACGACCAATGCGTCACCACTCAAGCCTTGATCAACTGTCACGGATTCAACAGTTTCGCCACCTAAAGAAACACCGGAGGTCAAAAGCTTAGCGTCTGCGCCTTGGAGCAATTCATCGGAAACGTTGCCGGTGTAGCCGACTGCTACATTACCTTTGCCTTCACCTTCAACCGTCGTGACGGTAAGAACCTTGGCATCAACAGATTCTGCAATTTGAGTTAACTTAAATTGAGCGTTGGAAGTAGCATCAACATTAAGCGTGCCCACTTCTAAAGCGTCCGTTGTACCTTGTTCAATGACAGTATCGGCGCCATTGGCATAGGAAATTGCCATAGCAACACCTTCAGCTGCGTTTGAATCCTTCAACGTTTCGAGTTGAATGGTTTCACCCTTGACTCCGTCCATAGTCAAAGTTGAGGTTTGATTCATAGCCACCAAACCTGTAATTTGAGAGTCGCCAGACAAGGTAACTTTTGTATTACTGGCAGTGTTACCTAGATCGTTAACGTTTTCGCCAACATAAATTGCATAGGCATCACCTTCGGCAACAATAGAGCCGCTATTCGTAATTTCTGTACCACTAACACCGTCACTTACACGGATACCAAAACTATCAGCAGAGTCTTTTAAAATGATTGTTCCAGAGTTACTGACTTTAGTGTCATTCTTAGCAGTGGCATCAATGGCAGAACCAATCCCTTCGTGCACAATCACGCCTTCATTAACAAGCTCGCCCGTACCCACTTGCATGCCGTTTGCATTGCGGACATAAATCAAGCTATCTTTAGCATTAACGGCTTTACCACTGCTTGCATAAAGAGCTTTGGTACCCCAAGCATTGCCTTTCGTTCCATCTAAATAAATAGAGCCATTATTAGTAACTGTTTGTCCTGCACCTGCGGATAAAACAGTCAAGCGAGCGGTTTCTGCAGTTGTTGTTGCCCAAACGCTTTGTCCCTTCTTTAAGTCGACATTACTAGAAAAGACCGTATTACTCGGATCTTTGATGCCACTTACCACTGCATAGGCATTCTTATCCAAAGCCGAAAACGTGGCAGACTGTTCGACGTCTACCTTTTCTGCATCCGTCGGAACTTCTTGCCAAACATAATCTGTAGCAGCCATTGCTACACCAGATGTTGCCAAAAGAATGGCACTTGCAATCAATGTTTTTTTCATTTAATTTCTCCTATGAAAAAACAATCTACACCAATTTTGCCCCCCCCCCAACGAAAACATTTCCTTGATTGAAATCAATTAAACCTACTTCTTAAGTACAAACCCTAACCTTGAGTAAAATATGCAAGTGAAAATAACAACACTTTGTCGTGCAACCGATCCCTGATATGATGAAGTGACATTAGGAGTCCCCTCATGCTATTAAAAGAAATTGAAAACTATTGGAATTTACGAGCCGAAGGCTTTTCCCAATCCAATCAAGATGAACTCAATGGTTCCTTCGTTCATTTGGAACTCATTGTCTCTCAACTCCCTAACTACGCTCCCATCTCCACGATGAAAGCACTGGACGTGGGCTGTGGCCCCGGCATCATGGGTATTCTTCTGGCTCAATTGGGTTTCAAAGTAACCGGTTTAGATTTAAGCCCCGAGATGCTCAATCAAGCCAGACAAAATGCTCAAAACCATAGCGTTGAGATTGAATATGTTCAGGGGAACGCCATGGAGCCTCCCTTTGAACCTGAAAGTTTCGATGTAATCATTACCCGAAACCTCACCTGGAATCTCCCCGATCCTCGTCTTGCGTATGAAAGTTGGGGCAAACTTTTAAAGCCCAAAGGCGTGTTGATCAATTTTGATGGCAATCACTTCTATTTTTATAAAGATCCGAGCTACGATGATCCCACTCGTATTTCGTCTCATAAGCATTTAAACGGTGTGGATGTTTCTGTTATTGAGAAGATTGCAAAGAATTTGGAGCTCTCACACCACCTTCGCCCCTACTATGATTTGAAACTCTTAGAGGAACTCGGTTGGGGTAAAGCAACGTCAACAGTTTTAAAGTCAGAAGAAAAAGACGATAAAACGCTCATTCGTGACTTTTTGATCACTGTGACAAAGCACGCATAGAGAATTAGGCAAGAATTCGGGAATTTTCGGATATCAGCCAAAATCAAAGCCTCCTAATATTAAAAGAAAGAAATTTCTCATTGGGAGGCTTTTTCATGACCTACAAAAAGATGACTTGTGCCTGCAGTATTTTGGGCACAACTCTCTCCTATGCCGCCGGTGACTTAGACTTTTCAACTCTTGAACATCGAACGGATGATGTTAATACCCCCGTTGTCTATTTCACAAAAGACATCACACCTGAAGGTGTCATTGCAGCCTACAAAGCCCTTGGTCGCACACCGACCGGCAAAGTCGCTGTTAAATTAAGTACCGGCGAAAAAGGCAATCCTCACTACCTCGATCCGCAACTCATTAAAGATCTGGTACAGATGTTTGATTCGACGATTGTGGAATGCAATACCGCTTATGGCGGCGCTCGTCGCTATACGGCAGATCACCAAAAGTTAGCCGAAGATCATGGCTTTACCGGCATTGCTCCTGTGGACATTATGGATGCCGAAGGTGAAATGAATATCCCCGTCGAAGGTGGCACGCACTTGAAGTACGACATTGTTGGCACTCACTTGGCCAATTATGACTTCATGATGGTTTTGACCCACTTTAAGGGCCATCCGATGGGCGGGTTTGGCGGCGCCATGAAAAATATTTCCATTGGCGTTGCGTCTTCAAACGGTAAAGCCAATATTCACACGGGCGGTGAAGTTGCTGATGCAGACGGTTGGCTCACAGACAAATACATGGCTAACCCCAGTAAAGAACACAATGACTTCATCGAGTCCATGGCCGAAGCCGCTAAAGCGGTCTCGGACTATGAAGATAAGGGCGAAAAGATGCTCTATATCTCCGTCATGAACCATATGTCGGTGGATTGTGACTGTGTGAGTAACCCCGCCAAACCCGATATGCATGACATCGGCATTTTGGCCTCGTTAGATCCCGTGGCACTGGATCAAGCCTGTATTGATATGGTTTATGCGGCACCTGACAGTCACTCTTTGCGAGAACGCATTGAAACACGTAACGGGACGCTCATTTTGAGTCATGCAGAAAAAATCGGTTTGGGTCAACGCCATTACCAATTTAAAGTAATTGAATAATCACCGCTTCGACCGAGATTAACCTCTCGGTCGAGTGCAATTATTTGTTGTTCAATCAAAAGAATTAAGTGTTTTTACCAAGATCGAACCTTCGATGAAAAAACGAAGTCGTTACAATATTGAGGTTAATAATTTGACGAAATCGTCTTTTCTCTTTTTAAAGGATCGGTTATGGCATTAAAGAAATATGAATTTGCTTATGGTCGCACGACCAAGACCTTCGAAATCGAAGAGTCTGATGTGATTAAAGAAGTCGTGACGCAAGAATTCCCCGTGATGCAAGACATCAAGCAAGGGGTCTTGGATGCCATTTACAATCCGATCGGTTTAGACCCGATCGACAAGATTATTAAGCCCGGTGACACGGTTGCTTTTATCTGTAATGACCTCACGCGTGTGGCCAATAGCTTTGACTTCATGCCGGTGCTCGTTAACGAAATGAATAAGTTGGGTGTGCCCGATGAAAATATGCACATTCTCTTCTCTTTAGGTACGCACCGCAACATGACCCATGAAGAAATGGTCGAAGCCGTGGGTGCAGAAGTGGCCGGTCGTTTGAAGATGTACAACAATGAATGCAAGAAGGAAGAGGACTTCGAGTATTTCGGTACGACCTCTCGCGGCACACCCGTGTGGGTTAATAAGCACCTCTGCCACGTTGACCACGTGATCCTCACGGGCAGCATCGTGCAACACTACTTCTCCGGTTACGGTGGCGGTCGCAAGGCCATTTTGCCGGGTTGCACGGCCATGGAAACGACGCGTGTCAACCACAGCTTCATGTTGGATCCGAACGCTCAACTCGGTAAGCTTCAAGGCAACCCCTGCTACGAAGACCAAATCGAAGGCGTCAAGCTCTTTGCCAAGGGCCGTTCGCTCTTCCTCTTTAACGCTGTGTTAAACGCCCATCACCAATTCCTTCGTATGTTTGCCGGTGACTACATCACGGCTCACTTGGAAGCTTGCAAGTTTGTTGACCAAGTCTACGGTTGCGTTATTCCGAAGAAGGCTGACTTGGTTATCGTTTCTTGCGCCGGTTACCCCAAGGACATTAACGTCTATCAAATGCAAAAGACGATGGACAACGCCGCTTGCGCTGTCCGCAAAGACGGTGTGGTGATTCTTTTGGCAGAATGCGAAGAAGGTTCCGGTTCCGTTGTTTTAGAAGAAACCTTCCGTCGTTTAGGTTCCTTTGAAGCTATTCGTGACGAATTGAAGGATAACTTTAAGATCGGTGCCAACAAGGCTTTTGCAATCGCTCGTCCGATTCAAGGCGCTCGCTACATCTTAGTGACGGGTTTGGATCGCCAATTGGCCAAAGACATGCTCTTTACGGCCGCTGTTGACACGGTTGAAGAAGCACTTGAAATCGCCAAGAAGTACGTGGGTGAACATCCGGCAACGGTGTTGATGCCGGAAGGCAGTCTCACGGTTCCGCGCGTTGAATAACTTTAATGCTTCGCACGGATTGTGCGAAAACTTAAAGTTGTAATTAAAAATAGCCCTGCCTTACGGTGGGGCTCGCTTTGAGAAGAAGATGGAATTAAAGAAACTTTTAGAAAGCGTCAAGAACGGAAGCGTGAGTCTTGAAGATGCTCAAGCCCAACTTCAGCGTGCACCTTTTGAGGAAATGGGCTTTGCCAAACTCGACTCCCACCGCCCGATTCGCTCTGGTTTTGCTGAAGTGGTGTTTTGCCAAGGAAAAGCACAAGACCATTTAAATGCCATCTTCAAAAAGCTTTATGAAAAGGAAGGGCGGGTTTTGGGCACACGTTGTTCTCAAGACCAGTACGAAGGTCTTAAGGCTGTTATGCCCGCTCACCTCACCTATGACCCCATTTCTTGCGTTGTCAAAATTGACGATGCGCCTCTCGAGCTTAAAGGTTTAGTCGCTGTCTGCACGGCGGGCACGGCCGACATTAAAGTCGCACAAGAGTGCGCCCAATGCGCAGAGTTCTTTGGGACTCGCGTTGAGCGTCATTACGATGTCGGCGTCAGTGGCCTTCATCGCCTTTTAGCCAAAATTGAAGATATTCAAAAAGCCAATTGTGTGGTGGCCATCGCTGGCATGGAAGGCGCTTTGGCCTCGGTCATTGGCGGTTTAGTTCAAAACCCTGTCATTGCCGTACCGACTTCTGTTGGTTATGGTGCGAATTTCCACGGGCTTTCTGCCCTTTTGACGATGGTGAATTCGTGCTCCAACGGCGTTTGCACCGTCAATATTGATAATGGGTTTGGCGCTGCCTACTTAGCCACCCAAATGAATCGATTGGCCCTTCACGAATAAAGGACTCATAAAGATGACGACGCTTTGTTTAGACGCATCCATGGGCATCAGTGGTGACATGACCGTTGCCGCGCTCTTAGATTTAGGCGCCGATGAAAAAGAACTTCGCGCCGTTCTTGAGTCCTTGCCAGAAAAAGAATTTTCTATTGAAATCAAACGAGTGCAAAAAGCCGCACTTGATATGATGGATTTTAATGTCGTGCTCACGCACGATAACCATGATCATGACATGGCCTACCTTCACGGTCATGACCATACACATGAACACAGTCACGATCATTGCGACCACGAACATGCCCATGGAGATGAACATCACCACCATGACCATTCGCATAGCCATCGTTCGCTTTTTGACATTGGCGCATTGATTGCCAAAACAACGGCAACAGAGAATGCAAAAAAGATTGCGCTCGATATCTTTGAAGTCTTGGCAAAAGCAGAAGCCAAAGCTCATGGTAAGCCCTTGCATCAGGTGCATTTCCATGAAGTGGGAGCTGTGGATTCGATCGTTGATATTTTGGCGGCTGCTGTCTGCTTAGACAGTTTGGGCATTGATCGCGTCATCGTAAGAAACCTCTCCGAAGGCTGCGGAACGGTTCGATGCCAACACGGCATTTTGCCGATTCCGGTACCGGCAGTTACCAATATTGTTGCCGAACACGGCCTTTCTTTAAAGACCATTGATATTGAAGGCGAATTGATTACGCCCACGGGGGCTGCGATTTTAGCGGCGATGAAGGCAAGCTCACAGATGCCCACCGGGAGCTACAAAATCAACCGCATGGGAATGGGCGCCGGCAAACGCCAATACGCACGGCCTAGCTTTTTGCGTGCAATGCTAATTACCGAGAACCAAGCCGCTGATACGCAAGACGAAATTGTCCAGTTAGAAGCTAATATTGACGACTCAACGCCGGAAGTATTTGGTTATGCCATGGATCGACTGCTCGAAGCCGGGGCGCTTGATGTGTCTTACTCCCCGATTTTCATGAAAAAGAATCGTCCGGGGTATCTTTTGAGGGTTTTATGCAAAGATAATCTTCGTGACGTTCTCGAAGCCATTATCTTTAGAGAAACCACCACGATCGGCATTCGTCGATTAACCCTTCAACGCACGCTTTTAAAGCGAGACATCACAACGGTTCAAACGCCTTACGGTGAAGTTGAAGTCAAGGTCTGTACAGCCCCTGATGGCGAAAAATTTTATTACCCGGAATTTGAAAACGTTAAAGCCTTGGCATTAAAAGAAAATGTTCCTTTTAAGCTTATTTTTAATGCCGCATTGAAAGCCTCTTAATGATGATGGATTTAGCAAAGCGAGAACAGCTTGATGTGTGCCTCACTCGCCTGGCACAAAAAGATTGTCTGCTTGCCTTCTCGGGCGGTGCCGACAGTGCGCTTTTACTCGTTTTGCTCTCTCGTGCTTGTCAAAAAGCCGGCACCCGTCTGGTTGCGATTCATATCAACACGGAGCTAAGTCCCAATGAAGACTTAGAGCTTGCCCGAAGTTTTGCTCAAAAAATGAATGTTTCTTTCGAAGCACTTCATCTTAATGAGTGGATGAACCCGGCGATTGTCGCTAACGGTCGTGATCGTTGCTATCACTGCAAAAAACTTTTATTTTCAACGCTCAAGGACTTTGCGCAAAAACGCAACATTGAACACGTCATTGACGGCACCAACCACGATGACCTCGGTCAATACCGTCCTGGACTTAGAGCTATCAAAGAATTAGGTATCTTTAGTCCCTTGGCCTACAGCGGTGTCACAAAAGCTGAAGTCCGAAGTCTTTTGGAAGAATTGGGACTTGAAGTTGCTCACCGTCCTTCTTCTCCGTGCCTGGCAACGCGTTTTCCATACGGTCGGATGCTTGATCGTAACTGGATGCAAAAGATTGATAAGGCAGAGCGTTTTATTAAAGACATGGGCTTTTTTAATGTCCGCGTTCGTCTTCATGAGTCAACGGCCCGCATTGAGGTTGACAAGACCGATGTATCTCGCCTTTTTGAAAAACGTGAAATCGTCACTAGTGAATTGAAATCATTAGGATTTACTCACATTTCGATCGATCTTGAAGGATTTCGTTCGGGAAGCATGGACGTTGCTCAAGGGTCTTAAAAAACTTCGCATGTCAGTTTAAAATTTATCGCCCCGATAGACACTGACATTTCTTAGCCTTTTGTCCATTAAGACAAGCAAAATTGCACTAATTTCCGTGTATAGTCCACTTAGAAGTTTTCTTATTTTTATTTAGTTTTTTATAGGTAAATTGCCATGTTGAATTTACACAACGAAAGTTGGGCTGGCTTCAAGGGTGATGCCTGGAAGCATGAAATCAACGTCCGTGATTTCATCCAAAATAACTACACCCCTTACGAGGGTGATGAGTCGTTCCTCGCCTCTTCTTCTGAAAAGACGAAGAAGGTTTGGGATAAGCTCACCGAAATGTTTAAAGAAGAACGTGAACGTGGCGTTTACGACACGGAAACGAAGCTTCCGCAAACGATCACGACCTATGGTCCCGGCTACATTGACCGCGACAACGAAGTGATCGTCGGTTTGCAAACCGATGCCCCCTTAAAGCGCGGCATTTTCCCGCGCGGCGGTATTCGCATGGTGGAAAATAGCCTCAAGGCGTATGGCTATGAGCTCGACCCCCTCACGAAGGAAATCTTCACGAAGTATCGTAAGACGCACAACGAAGGTGTGTTCTCTGCTTACACCGAAGACATCCGTAAGTGCCGTCACGCTCACATCATCACGGGTTTGCCCGATGCTTACGGCCGCGGTCGTATTATCGGCGACTACCGTCGTGTGGCTCTTTACGGTACGGCTGCTTTGATTGAAGATCGTAAGATTTTCCAAAAGCGTTTGCAAAACCGTGAAATGACCGAAGACGTGATTCGCCTTCGTGAAGAATTAACCGAACAAATCAAGGCTTTGAAGGACTTCGAAGTCATGTGCGCTGGCTACGGCTTTGATGTCACGCGTCCTGCTCAAAATGCTCGCGAAGCCGTGCAATTTGTCTACCTCGCCTACTTGGCCGCTGTGAAGGATCAAGACGGTGCCGCTATGTCCATCGGTCGTACGTCGACCTTCTTGGATATTTACATCGAACGTGACTTGAAGGCCGGTGTTTTGACGGAAGCCGAAGCACAAGAATTGATTGATCAAATGATCATCAAGCTTCGTATCGTCCGCTTCTTGCGCACGCCCGAATACAACGACCTCTTCTCCGGTGACCCGGTTTGGGTGACGGAATCCTTGGGCGGTATGGGCACCGACGGCCGTACGTTAGTGACGAAAAATAGTTTCCGTTACTTGCACACGCTCTACAACTTGGGCCCGGCCCCCGAACCCAACTTGACGGTTCTTTGGGCGGATAAGTTGCCGGAAAACTGGAAGAAGTTCTGCGCTAAGGTTTCGATTGACACCTCTGCCATCCAATACGAAAACGATGACTTGATGCGTGTTGATTTCGGTGACGACTACGGTATCGCATGCTGCGTCTCCCCGATGAAGATCGGTAAGCAAATGCAGTTCTTCGGCGCTCGCGCCAACCTTGCCAAGGCATTGCTTTACGCAATCAACGGCGGTCGCGATGAACGCACGGGTGAACAAGTGGCTCCGAAGTTTGAAGCCATTACTTCCGAGTACCTCGATTACAACGAAGTGATGGAAAAGTACGAACAAATGATGAGCTGGTTGGCCGGCGTCTACTCCAACGCCTTGAAGATCATCCACTACATGCACGATAAGTACTGTTACGAAGCCTATGAATTGGCTTTGCACGATGGTGACGTTGAACGCATCTTCGCAACGGGTATTGCCGGTCTTTCCATCGTGACGGACTCTTTGGTGGCCATCCGTGATTGCAAGGTTAAGGTGATTCGTGACGAACGTGGTTTGGCCGTTGGCTTTGAACGCGAAGGCGACTACGTGCCCTTCGGTAACAACGACGACAAGACTGATGCCGTGGCGGTTGAAATTACCAATAAGTTCATGAACTACTTGCGTCAACACACGACCTATCGTCATGCTGTTCCCACGCAATCGATCTTAACGATTACGAGTAACGTGGTTTACGGTAAGAAGACGGGGTCCACCCCTGACGGTCGCGAAGGCGGTACGCCTTTTGCCCCGGGTGCCAACCCGATGAACGGTCGTGACCAAAAGGGTGCCGTAGCAGCCTTGGCTTCTGTGGCGAAGTTGCCCTTTGAAGATGCTCATGACGGTATCTCCTTTACGTTCGGTATCTCTCCGGCAACGTTGGGTAAGGAACGTGACATTCAAGTGGCCAACTTGGTCGGCCTTTTGAATGGTTACTTCACACCCAAGGGTGGTCAACACTTAAACGTCAACGTCTTTGACCGCGACTTGTTGATTGACGCGATGGAGCATCCGGAGCTCTATCCGCAATTGACGATCCGCGTTTCGGGCTACGCTGTGAACTTCGTGAAGTTGACGCGTGAACAACAATTGGATGTGATCTCTCGTACGATCAACCATTCTTTATAAGATTAAACAATGGACAAACCGATTATCGGTAACATCCATTCATTAGAGAGTTTCGGGACCGTTGACGGTCCCGGAATTCGCTTTGTGACCTTTATGCAAGGCTGTCCCCTGCGATGCTTGTATTGTCACAATCCCGATACTTGGGAAATGAAGCGTGAAGGGAAGTACCGTTTAACCCCGCAAGAGCTTTTAGAAGAAGTTCTAAAATACAAAAGCTTTATCGCTAACGGTGGCGTTACGCTCACCGGGGGCGAACCTCTGATGCAACCGGAATTTTGCCGTGAGTACTTTAAGCTTTGTAAGGAAAACGGGATACATACGGCATTAGATACCTGTGGCGTTGTCATTAAAGAAGCGGCGTTGAAAGTTCTCGACTATACCGACCTTGTGCTTTTAGACATTAAGGCGCTCGATCCCGCGTTATGCACCAAAGTCTGTGGCAACGACGGTCGCAATGCGTTGCGCTTTTTAGATGAACTCGAAAAACGTCGCATTGATGTCTGGATTCGTCATGTGGTTGTGCCGGACTTGACGGACAACGACAAATCCTTGGATGACTTGGTGAAGTTCTTAAAAGAAAACTACACGGTTGTTCGCAAGATTGAATGGCTCCCCTATCACACAATGGGTGTCTTTAAGTACGAACAGTTAGGGATTGACTATCCTCTCAAAGGTGTTGAGCCCCTCTCGAAAGAGCGGATCATTACCATTAAAGAGCGGTACAAAAAAGACTATCCGTAAAGGAAAAGACCGTTGCAAGAATTAAATTTCTGCAACGGTCTCTTTGTTTTAATCTTCGCAACGTCGTTTAACAAACGAAGCGAATAATGGTACGGTAAAGTTAATTTGCCCGATTCTTTGGCTGTAAATCATCCCCTTTCTAATTAAAGATGAACGAACAGGTGAAAGAGAAGAGGGTTTTCTTTGCATGACTTCTGCAATATCCTTAATTAAATAAGGTCCGTCTCCTAAATTTGCCATTGCCTGGACAAACATAATTTCCGTATTTGACAGTCGATCAAAACGCACTCTGAAGAAACTTTGATCCAATTCCCTTAAAGTCATCGGATAAGCCTTTGCAACATCATTTAGCGTTATTTGATCACTCTGAGCCATTTCGCAGACTTGATAAGCCAAAGCTTGAACAAAGAATGGATAACCATGAGTTTTTTCAACAATCGCTTGAACGGCCTCATCAGAAATCGCAATCTTTTCCTGCAATAAGGGCTTAACAACAGCTTCGCGAACAGCACTATCAGTTAAAGGACCGATCTCAGGATATAAAAACATCCGTTCTGCATAAGATTTTGCCTCACCGGCCAAGCGAGCCACTTGGGGCAGACCCGCTCCAATGAAAACAACAGGCAAGCCTTCTTGCGCCATCCGATGCATTGAAACAATTAAAGCCGAAAGGTCTCGTTCATTAAGATATTGAACTTCGTCCAAAAGCAACAACCAAGCAGTGTTAACCTCGGCAGCGGCTCGGCCAATCATTTCGAACATGTCTGGTAAATCATATTCAATATTACCTGTATCGGCTAAACCAACTTCAGGTTCAATGCTGACTTCAATATCTGAAATACTGATCTTTAAACCGGTTGCGAAGCTTTTTAAAGCCCTCAAACCTCGCACTGCAATGTCTTTAGCCTTTTCAGCTGTCGATAAAGACCGAAGCACCCTACGCATTTCCGGATACAAAAGATCTGCCAACGCTCCATTTTCCGGTGCCTCAACCTTTGCAACAGCAATTCCTTTTGATCTTGCACGCTGACCGATTTCTGTCAGTAAAACTGTTTTTCCGACACCTCTAAGACCCAACAACATCATCGGGCGTGAAGAGTAGCCTTTCTTTGCGCGTAAATAAGAACTCTCCGCATTGGATAAAATTTCATCACAGCCAACTAATTCAGGAGGTGGGGTACCCACTCCTGGAGCAAAAGGATTCATACGCATGATTCATTCCAGTAAAAAGACAATTATCGTCGTATAGAAACCATAGTTGTTTATGGGACTTTATAGCTATTTATAATACTCTATAGCATTTTATAGCACTCTATAGTATTCTATAGTATGTTATAGCATATTATAGTAGCTTATAGCACTCTATAGTATGTTATTGCCTTCGTAATTTGTATGAATTTTGCCTTACAGAGTCTTGGTATTGTTATTCATGCAGATAATTTTCGACTACTTGGACAAACACGCTCGCTCCGATCGGAAGCGCCTCATCATTGAAGTCAAACTGAGGATTATGAAGCCCCGGGGTGGCATTAGCACCGGAACCCACAAAGAAAAATGCGCCGGGAACCTTCTTTAAATACTCACCGAAATCTTCAGAGGGCATCACAGGTTCTTGTTCAACCAAAGCTTTCACTCCGAGAGTCTCAATCACAGCGGTCTTAACGAGTTGGGCACAATCCGGTGTATTAATCACGGGAGAGACTTGACGGTCAAAGGTGACTTTCGCTTGAGCCCCAAAGGCAATGGCCACTTGAGTAGCAATACTTTTCATTTGAGATTCAATAAGATCGGTGACGCTTTCATCAAAAGTTCTGACCGTACCGCCCATGTAAGCTGAATCAGGAATGACGTTGTAAGATTGGCCTGCTTTGACCTGACAAATCGAAAGAACAGCGGCATCTTGAGGCTTTTTCATCCGGGTGATAATGCCTTGTAAGGCATTGGCAATCTGAATCGAAACAAAAATAGGATCAACCGAAAGGTTGGGCATGGCGCCATGCGAGCCCCTCCCCGTCACCTCAATCTCAAAGGCGTTGCAACTGGCCATAATGGCTTTATCGGCAACGCCAACCGTTCCGACCGGTAACTCAGGCCAATTGTGGCAACCTAAAATCATATCTGACGGAAACTTCTCAAAAAGACCAGCCTGCACCATTTCGCTCGCGCCCCCATCTTGTTCTTCGCTGGGCTGAAAGACAAAATAAACAGTGCCTGAGAATTGGCGACTTTGGGCTAAATAACGAGCCGTCATTAAAAGCATCGCCATATGACCGTCATGACCGCAAGCATGCATCACCCCTTCATTTTTAGAGGCATGTTCGAAAAGATTTTTCTCAACAATGGCGAGCGCATCCATATCGGCTCTTAAAGCAATGCTTTTAGTCCCATCCCCGTTCCTAAGTACACCGACAACACCGGTGCTGGCGATATCGGTATGAACCTCAATCCCCCAACTGTTTAAGCACGAGGCAATGAATTCCGAGGTTTGAAATTCCTTGTGACTGAGTTCAGGATATTGGTGGAGATGTTGGCGAATGGCGGTAAACTCCGGCACTAAGTCGAGCATGGCTTTTTGAATGGACATCATTACTTTCCTACAATAACTAAAGTGCCGTTTTCCGACACTTTAGTTTCGATTGATCTTAGTGCTTCGTACCAAACCACTTTTGGTAGATCTTGTCGTATTCGCCGTTGGCCTTGATGGTCTTTAAACCCTTATTGAGTTTGTCGAGCATCTTCTTATTACTCTTAGCAACGGCAAAACCCACTTGTTTCGGATTGTAGAGTTCAGGCGTCGTCATGATTTCCTTATCATTGTGGCGAGCTAAATAGTGATCAATCACGGTCTTACCCACAATAGCCGCTTGACAGCCGTCGTACTTCAAATCCATGAAGGCTTCAATGACTTGGTCAAAGTCAACAACCTTTGCGCCTTTGATTTCTTTAGCAAAGATGGAGCCGGTCGAACCGATTTGAGCACAAACACGCTTACCTTCCAAGTCCTTAAGCGTCTTGTACTTATTCTTGTCCTTACTCTTAATGACCATGGCAAGACCGACGTCGTAGTACGGATCAGAGAAGTTGACTTGTTTTTGACGTGCTGGCGTAATCGTCATGGCGCAAGCGGCGACATCAACCATGTTCGTTTGAATAGCAGGGATGATGCCGGCAAATTGCATATTTTGAATCTTCGGTTCATCGCCATTGGCCTTAATGATGGCCTTAATCAAATCGATGTCAAAACCCACGATTTCATTCGTTTTTTCATCTTTATACTCAAAAGGAGCGAGACCAGCGTCTGTCCCTACCAAAATGGTTTCAGCGCAAGCGCTTCCCATTAAAACACTACCTAAGAGCAAAGCCAAAATAGATTTTTTCATTTTGAAGTTCCTTAAACAAAATTAAATTCGGTTTTGGCAGTGTAGGCCCGAGATAATTCTCAAATCAAACGCTGTTGAAAATTGATTTTTTTAGATTT